>NZ_CAJPGH010000019.1:0-162479 GCF_905339605.1 Burkholderia sp. BCC1972
CTCAACTTCCGTACCGCCGAGGCTGCTACCACCGAGCCTCACCAGCACCGCTTCCCTTCCTCCCGCGCCGCGTTTCCGTTAGCGCGAAAGAGGCGTGATTCTATGCACCTCGCGCCATTCCCGCAAGCCTTTTGTGAAGAAATTTGAAAAAGCCCCCGTGCGCTGACGCGCACGGGGCTTGGGGGCCCGACACGCCGGGCGATCGTACTGACAGCAGACGCCAAACAGACGTCGGGCACCTGCCGTCGCTCAACCCGATCAGCGGTTCTTGAACACCGGCTTGCGCTTCTCGACGAATGCCGCCATCCCTTCCTTCTGGTCTTCGGTCGCGAACAACGAATGGAACAGCCGACGCTCGAAATGAACACCCTCCGCCAGTGTCGTCTCGTATGCACGGTTCACCGACTCCTTGACCATCATGACCGCCGGCAGCGAGAACTCGGCAATCGTCGCCGCGGCAGCAAGCGCCTCGTCGAGCAACTTGTCAGCCGGCAGCACGCGCGACACGAGCCCGGCACGCTCGGCTTCGGCGGCGTCCATGAAACGCGCGGTCAGACACATGTCCATCGCCTTCGCCTTCGACACCGCACGCGGCAACCGCTGCGTGCCGCCGGCGCCCGGCATGATGCCCAGCTTGATCTCGGGCTGGCCGAACTTGGCCGTATCCGCCGCGAAGATGATGTCGCACATCATTGCGAGCTCGCAGCCGCCACCCAGCGCAAAGCCCGAAACCGCCGCAATGATCGGCTTGCGGATCTCGCGGACCGTCTCCCAGTTGCGCGTGATGTAGTCGCCCCGGTAAACATCCATATAGGAGTAGGTCGCCATCATGCCGATGTCCGCGCCGGCCGCGAATGCCTTCTCGCTCCCCGTCACGACGATCGCGCCGATGTTGTCGTCCGCATCGAACGCCTTCAGTGCGGCACCCAACTCGTCCATCAGCGCATCGTTCAACGCATTCAGCGCCTTCGGGCGGTTCAGCGTAACCAGCCCGACACGCCCCTGGGTCTCCACCAGGATGTTCTCGTAAGCCATCTATTTCTCCTCGATCAATGAAATGAGAAACGCCTCGCACACATGCGAATAGTTTGATGCTACCATTCTCCGACCAACCGGTCGGTTAATTAATCGATCCAATCCCTCTCAATGTTCATCAGGCCGCTGCCATGACCCATGCACTGTTCACGAAGCACGAAGACACGCTGAAACACGCTCTCGCCGCCATCGAGAGCCGCGGGTACTGGAGCCCGTTCGTCGAGATGCCGAGCCCCAAAGTGTACGGGGAAAGCGCGAACGCCGATGGCGAGGCCGCGTTCAAGTCGCACCTCGACAAGACGTTCGTGCTCGACCAGCCGGCGTCCGGCGAAACGGTCGGTGCAGAGCAGTCGCCATACGGCATCGCGCTCGGCATCCGGTATCCGAAATCGACGCCCGACGCACTGATCGCCGCCGCATCCGCCGCGCAACGCACGTGGCGTGAAGCCGGCCCGAGCGCCTGGGTCGGCGTCAGTCTCGAAATCCTCGCGCGCCTGAATCGCGCGAGCTTCGAGATCGCATACAGCGTGATGCACACCACCGGGCAGGCGTTCATGATGGCGTTCCAAGCCGGCGGCCCGCACGCGCAGGATCGCGCGCTCGAGGCAGTGGCCTACGCATGGGACGAACTACGCCGCATCCCCGCCGACGCGCACTGGGAAAAGCCGCAAGGCAAGAACCCGCCGCTCGCGATGCACAAGCGCTACACGATCGTCCCGCGCGGCACGGGGCTCGTGCTCGGCTGCTGCACGTTCCCGACCTGGAACGGCTACCCGGGCCTGTTCGCCGACCTCGCAACCGGCAACACCGTGATCGTCAAACCGCATCCGGGCGCGATCCTGCCGCTCGCGATCACGGTGCGGATCGCTCGTGACGTGCTGCGCGAGGCCGGGTTCGATCCGAACGTCGTCACGCTCCTGGCGACCGAGCCCAACGACGGCGCCCTCGTACAGGATCTCGCGCTGCGCCCCGAGATCAAGCTGATCGACTTCACCGGCAGCACGCAGAACGGCACGTGGCTCGAACGCCATGCCCACCAGGCGCAGGTCTATACCGAGAAGGCGGGCGTCAACCAGATCGTGATCGACTCGACCGACGACCTGAAGGCCGCCGCCAAGAACATCGCGTTCTCGCTGGCGCTGTACTCCGGCCAGATGTGCACCGCGCCGCAGAACATCTATGTGCCGCGCGACGGTATCCGCACGGCGGACGGTCATGCGAGCTTCGACGAGGTCGCCCAGGCCATCGCCGTTTCCGTGCAGAAACTCACCGGCGACCCGGCACGCTCGGTCGAATTGATCGGCGCGATCCAGAACGAAGGCGTAACCGCGCGTATCGACGATACCCGCCAGCTCGGCCGCGTGCTCGCCGACAGCCTGACCCTCCAGCACCCGGCCTTCCCCGATGCCCGCGTGCGCACGCCGCTCGTGCTGCAGCTCGACGTGGCCGACCGCGCGAAATTCACGCAGGAGTGGTTCGGCCCGATCTCGTTCGTGATCGCGACCGACTCGACCGCGCAGTCGCTCGATCTCGCTGGTGAAATCGCAGCGGAACATGGCGCGCTGACGCTCTCCGTGTACAGCACCGACGACGCGATCGTCGACGCGGCGCACGACGCGGCGGTACGCGGCGGTGTCGCGCTGTCGATCAACCTGACGGGCGGCGTGTTCGTCAACCAGTCGGCCGCATTCTCCGATTTCCACGGCACCGGTGCGAACCCGGCGGCCAACGCGGCCCTGGCCGACCCGGCGTTCGTCGCCAACCGCTTCCGTGTGGTGCAAAGCCGCGTTCATGTTGCCCCGAAGGCGGTCCCCGCGGAAGCCGGCCAGACGGCATAACCCGAATGGCCGACGTGCAAACGCCGCCACGTTCTCTACCATGAACGAATCCGCCACCCGGCGGGTTCGTTGCTCATCGATACGCCCATGACAGACGCCTACATCTGCGACGCGATTCGCACCCCCATCGGCCGCTACGGCGGCGCCCTGAAAGACGTCCGCGCCGACGACCTCGGCGCTGTGCCGCTCAAGGCGCTCGTCGAACGCAACCGAAACGTCGACTGGTCGGCGATCGACGACGTGATCTACGGCTGCGCGAACCAGGCCGGCGAGGACAACCGCAACGTCGCGCGCATGTCGGCGCTGCTCGCGGGCCTGCCGACCGACGTGCCGGGCACGACGCTGAACCGGCTGTGCGGCTCCGGGATGGACGCGGTCGGCACGGCCGCGCGCGCGATCAAGGCGGGAGAAGCGCGCCTGATGATCGCGGGCGGCGTCGAGAGCATGACGCGCGCGCCGTTCGTGATGGGCAAGGCCACGAGCGCGTTCGCACGCCAGGCCGACATCTTCGATACGACGATCGGCTGGCGCTTCGTCAATCCGCTGATGAAACAGCTGCATGGCGTCGATTCGATGCCGGAGACGGCCGAGAACGTCGCGGTCGACTACAACATCAGCCGAGCCGACCAGGATCTGTTCGCACTGCGCAGCCAGCAGAAGGCCGCGCGTGCGCAGCAGGACGGCACGCTCGCCGACGAAATCGTCGCGGTCACGATTCCGCAGAAGAAAGGTGACGCGATCGTCGTGTCGCGCGACGAACATCCGCGCGAGACGTCGCTCGAGGCGCTCGCGAAGCTGAAGGGTGTCGTGCGTCCGGACGGCTCGGTGACGGCAGGCAATGCATCGGGCGTCAACGACGGCGCATGTGCGCTGCTGCTCGCCAACGCACAGGCTGCCGATCAATATGGCCTGCGCCGCCGCGCGCGCGTCGTCGGCATGGCAACCGCCGGTGTGGAACCGCGCGTGATGGGCATCGGCCCCGCGCCGGCCACGCAAAAGCTGCTGCGACAACTCGGCATGACCATCGACCAGTTCGACGTGATCGAGCTCAACGAGGCGTTCGCATCGCAGGGCCTCGCGGTGCTGCGGATGCTCGGCGTCGCCGACGACGATCCGCGCGTGAACCCCAACGGCGGCGCCATTGCGCTGGGCCACCCGCTCGGCGCTTCGGGTGCCCGGCTCGTGACCACGGCGCTCCATCAACTCGAACGTACGGGCGGCCGCTTCGCGCTCTGTACGATGTGCATCGGCGTCGGCCAGGGGATCGCCCTCGCGATCGAACGCGTGTAACCGACGCGCCGCGCGCCTATAACGAAGTCATGAAGGAGACACTGCATGTCCTATCAGGCGATTCAGCTGGATATCGATCAGGTCGCGCGCGTGGCCACGATCACCCTCAACCGCCCCGACAAGCTGAACAGCTTCACGCGGGCGATGCATCGCGAACTGCAGTCGGCACTCGATGAAGTCGAAGCGGCCGGCGCGCGTGCGCTGATTCTGACGGGTGCGGGGCGCGGCTTCTGTGCGGGCCAGGACCTGGCCGACCTCGACTTCACACCGGGCGCGTCCACCGACCTCGGCTCACTGATCGACGAGCACTTCAATCCGCTGATCCGCCGCCTGCAGCGCCTGCCGATTCCGGTGATCGCTGCCGTCAACGGCACCGCGGCGGGCGCCGGCGCGAATCTTGCGCTCGCCTGCGATCTCGTGTTCGCCGCCCGTTCGAGCAGTTTCATCCAGGCCTTCGTCAAGATCGGGCTCGTACCGGATTCGGGCGGCACGTGGTTCCTGCCGCAGCGCGCCGGCATGGCACGCGCGCTGGGGCTCGCGCTGACCGGCGACAAGCTCGGTGCCGAACAGGCCGAGCAATGGGGCTTGATCTGGCGCGCGGTCGATGACGACGCGCTCGTCGCGACGGTCCGTCAGCTCGCGAACCAGCTCGCGCAGCAACCGACGCTCGCGATCGCGTCGATCAAGCAATCGATGCGCGACAGCGTCACGAACACGCTCGACCAGCAGCTCGACCTGGAACGCGACCATCAGCGCAAGCTCGGCCAGTCGCATGACTATGCGGAAGGCGTGAAGGCATTCATCGAGAAGCGCGCGCCGCGCTTCGAGGGGCGTTGACATGCCGAACGCCACCGCGACGCTCGATCCCGATTCGCTGGCCCGCGCCACGGCGCAGGCCATGTACGACGCAGATGCATGCAGCCGCGCGTTCGGCATGCAAATCGCCGAAGTACGCGCCGGCTACGCCCGGCTGCAGATGCGCGTACGGCCCGAATTCCTGAACGGACACCGGACCTGTCACGGCGGGATCATCTTCACGCTCGCCGATTCGACGTTCGCGTTCGCGTGCAACTCGTACAACCTGAACACGGTCGCGGCCGGCTGCTCGATCGAGTTCCTGCGCCCGGTGCACGGCGACGACGTGCTGACGGCCGAGGCGATCGAACAGGCGCGCGCCGGCCGCCACGGCATTTACGACATCCGCGTCACGAACCAGACCGGTGAAACGGTCGCGATGTTTCGCGGCAAATCCGCCCAGATCAAGGGCACGGTCATCCCGGAAGACCGCTGACGTCGACGGCTCGCACATAACAAACACTGGAGACAGGCATGACTACCCCGCTACCGCTCGAGCCGATCGAGACCGCCTCACGCGACGAGCTGATCGCACTGCAGCTCGAACGCCTCAAGTGGTCGCTCCGGCATGCGTATGATCACTCGCCCGTCTATCGTCGCAAATTCGACGACGCGGGCGTGCATCCGGACGACCTGAAGACGCTCGCCGACTTGTCGCGCTTCCCGTTCACGACCAAAGGCGACCTGCGCGACAACTACCCGTTCGGGATGTTCGCGGTGCCGCAAGACCAGATCTCGCGCATCCATGCGTCATCGGGTACGACCGGCAAGCCGACGGTCGTCGGCTATACGGCCGGCGACATCGACACGTGGGCGAATCTCGTCGCGCGCTCGATCCGCGCCGCCGGTGCGCGCCGCGGCGACAAGGTGCACGTCAGCTACGGCTACGGCCTCTTCACGGGCGGGCTCGGCGCGCACTACGGCGCCGAACGCGCAGGGCTGACCGTGATCCCGTTCGGCGGCGGCCAGACCGAGAAGCAGGTCCAGCTGATCCAGGACTTCCGGCCCGACATCATCATGGTGACGCCGAGCTACATGCTGTCGATCGCCGACGAAATCGAGCGCCAGGGCCTCGATCCCGTTCAGAGCTCGCTGCGCATCGGCATCTTCGGCGCGGAGCCCTGGACCAACGACATGCGCGTCGCGATCGAACAGCGGATGGGCATCGATGCGGTCGACATCTACGGGCTGTCCGAAGTGATGGGCCCCGGCGTCGCGTCCGAATGCGTCGAGACCAAGGACGGCCCGACCATCTGGGAAGACCACTTCTATCCGGAAATCATCGACCCGGAAACCGGCGAAGTGCTGCCGGACGGCGAACTCGGCGAGCTCGTGTTCACATCGCTGACGAAGGAGGCGCTGCCGATCATCCGCTATCGCACCCGCGACCTCACGCGCCTGTTGCCCGGCACCGCCCGCACGATGCGCCGGATGGAGAAGATCACCGGCCGCTCGGACGACATGATGATCGTGCGCGGCGTCAACGTGTTCCCGACGCAAATCGAGGAACAGTTGCTCAAGCAACGCGCGCTCGCGCCGCACTATCAGATCGTACTGACGAAGGAAGGCCCGCTCGACGTGCTGACGCTCAACGTCGAGCCCTGCCCCGACTCCGCACCCGATACGGCGGCGATCCATGCGGCAAAGCAGGCGCTCGCGTACGACATCAAGTCGCTGATCGGCGTGACGGCCGTGATCAACGTGCTGCCCGTGAACGGGATCGAGCGCTCGGTCGGCAAGGCGCGCCGCGTCGTCGACAAGCGCAAGGGCTGAGGTCGCTCGCCGCGCGTGCGTCGCGCAGCGACGAATCCGTGCCTGCAAACGAAACAGCCCGGTCGGCCGACGCCGATCGGGCTGTTCTACTCCAAAGCGTCGTTCGACGTGACACGCACAGCATCACGCGAACGAAAATCACATGGGGACACCAGCGATCAGACCGGCACGCCCCACGCGCATGAGGTGCGCCATCCATCCCGCGTCTCGTTCACGAGCCACCATCCGGGCAGCCCGCGCCGCCCCAAATCACGAATTCGGAAACAGCAGCCACATCCGGCCGACCTGCTTCATCCGGCCGGCCTGATCGCCCGCGTCGTCGCCGAGCCCCCAGAAATAGTCGGCGCGCACACCGCCCTTGATCGCCGAACCCGTATCCTGCGCGAACACGAGCCGATTCATCGGCGTATTCGTCAGCGGGCGCGTGGTCTGCAGGAACACGGGCGTGCCGAGCGGGATCGCCGACGGATCGACCGCGATCGAACGCTCCGGCGTCAGCGGTACGCCAAGCGCACCGATCGGGCCGTCCGCACCGCCGTGCGGCGCGTCTTCCTTGGTCGGCATGTCGCGGAAGAACACGAACCGCGGATTCGTGTCGAGCAGCGCGTCGACGCGGGTCGGGTTCGCCTTCGCCCATGCCTTGATGCCCTGCATCGTCGCCTGGGCGGGCGTCAGCTCGCCGCGATCGAGCAGCCACTTGCCGATCGAACGGTACGGCTGGTTGTTGGTGCCGCCGAAGCCGACCCGCATCACCGAGCCGTCGTCGAGCAGCACGCGCCCCGAGCCCTGCACCTGCAGGAAGAACGCCTCGATCGGATCGTCGACCCACACGAGTTCGTTGCCGTTCAGGATGCCCGCGCGCTCGAGCTGCGAGCGAGCCGGCAGCGCGGCGCCCGCGCGATAGCCGGCCGGCCAGCGATAGAGCGCGTACTGATACGGGCCGCGGCGCACGCGCGAACCGTGCAGCAGCGGCTCGTAATAGCCGGTCACGAGCCCGTCGAGCGTCCCGTCGGTGTTCGCGAGCTGGAACGGCGTGAAATACGTTTCGAAGAAGGTGCGCGCGCTGCTGACGTCGAGCTCGTCGAGGCGGTCGGCGGCCGCGCAGGCACGCGCCCAGGCCGGCTGGCGCGCGAGCCGCACGCAGTTCTGGCGCAGCGCGGCCGTCGCGCCGATCAGCGAATCGTCCTGCCAGCCCGGCACCTGCTGCCACGCGACCGGCGTGAGCCGCTTCGCGGCGATCTGCCCCGGCACGATCGCCGCGCCGGTCGGCGGCTTCAGCGACGAGGTCCGCGTCGGTGCGCCGCCGCACGCGGCCAGCAGCGCCGCCGCCGCGGCCGCTGCCACCCACCCGGCCAACCGGGGCCCAAACCACATACAATGTCCGTTCTTGATGGAAACCGCCATGTCAGATTTTCTCGACCAATATCCGATGCTCATCTTCGCGCTCGAAGCCTTCGTAGCGCTTGCCCTGCTGATCTTCATCGTCGTGTGGACGTCGTCGGGCAGAAAGAAGCACGCCCGCGGCAACAACGACCGCCCGCTGCGCTGACGCGCTTCGCACGCTCAATGCAGCGTGCGCGGCATGTGCAGTGCGAACTCGTCGACCGGCGCCTCGAAACGCTCGCCGTCTTCCGCCACGCAGAAGTACGCACCGCGCATCGTGCCGACCGGCGTCGCGATCACGGCCCAGCTCGTGTATTCGAAGTGCTCGCCCGGCTGCAGCAGCGGCTGGTGCCCGACGACGCCGAGCCCCTTCACTTCCTGCACGTGGTTCTCGCTGTCCGTGATGATCCAGTGACGCGCGATCAGCTGCGCCGCGACCTGTCCCGTGTTACGGATCGTCAGCGTGTACGCGAATGCGTATTGACGGCGATCGGGGTCGGATTGTTCCGGCAAGTAGCTGGTTTTCACCGAAACGGTGAACTGATACTGACTCATGATGTTTCCGGTGGAAGGTGACTGTCCGTGCCGGCATGGGCAACGGGGCCGCGGGCGCGCCGCATTGGTTCGGCATTCTATGCGCAATCGGGCCTCGGCCGCACGGCCTGCCGCCGCGCACCGGGTCGCCGGACGGTAGAATGACGGTTTTGCGCCGCAACGTCCCCGCTCCCCTGCCATGACCCAATTCCGTATCGCTCCCAGCATCCTGTCGGCCGATTTCGCACGGCTCGGCGAAGAAGTCCGCAACGTCGTCGCCGCCGGCGCCGACTGGATCCACTTCGACGTGATGGACAACCATTATGTGCCGAACCTGACGATCGGCCCGCTCGTGTGCGAAGCGATCCGCCCGCACGTGCAGGTGCCGATCGACGTGCACCTGATGGTGCGCCCGGTCGACCGGATCGTGCCCGATTTCGCGAAGGCCGGTGCGAACCTGATCAGCTTCCACCCGGAAGGCTCCGATCACATCGACCGCACGCTGTCGCTGATCCGCGACCACGGCTGCAAGGCCGGCCTCGTGTTCAACCCGGCCACGCCGCTGAACTACCTCGACCACGTGATGGATCGCCTCGACTTCGTGCTGCTGATGTCGGTCAACCCGGGCTTCGGCGGCCAGTCGTTCATTCCGGAGACGCTGAACAAGCTGCGCGAAGCACGCGCACGCATCGACGCATACACCGAACGCACGGGCCGCGAGATCCTGCTCGAGGTCGACGGCGGCGTGAAGACCGACAACATCGCGGAAATCGCGGCGGCCGGCGCCGACACGTTCGTCGCGGGTTCGGCGATCTTCGGCAAGCCCGACTACCGCAAGGTGATCGACGAGATGCGCGCGGCGCTCGCCACCGTCGAGCGGAGCTGAAGCCGTGGCCGATTCGTCGCTTGCCAGCCATGCGCCGGCCGGGGCCGCCACCGACGCCGCCCCGATCCGCTTCACCGCGCCGCGCATCGAAGCCGCGCTGATCGACCTCGACGGCACGATGGTCGATACGGCCGACGATTTCACGGCCGGCCTGAACGGGATGCTCGCGCAGCTCGGCGCGCCGGCCACGTCGCGCGACGAGGTGATCGGCTACGTCGGCAAGGGCTCCGAGCACCTGATCCAGAGCGTGCTGAAACCGCGCTTCCCGGCCGACGAGGCGCATGCGCGCTTCGACGACGCACTGGCGATCTACCAGACCGAATACGCGAAGATCAACGGCCGCCATGCGCGCCTCTATCCGGAGGTGGCCGCCGGCCTCGACGCGCTGCGCGCGGCCGGCATCCGGCTCGCGTGCGTGACGAACAAGCCGCACCGCTTCGCGGTCGAGCTGCTCGAGCAATACGGGCTGGCCGGCTGCTTCGGCATCGTGCTCGGCGGCGACAGCGTGGCGCGCAAGAAGCCCGATCCGCTGCCGATGCTGACGGCCTGCGACGCGCTCGGCGTCGCACCGGACGCGGCGGTCGCGATCGGCGACTCGGAAAACGACGCGCTGGCAGGCCGCGCGGCCGGGATGGCGACGCTGACTGTGCCGTACGGCTACAACCACGGCAAAGCTATACAAACGATAAATTCGGATGGTATAGTCGATTCGTTGCTGGTCGCGGCTCGCGCAATTTCCGCGCACAACGCCGGCCGGCCAACCCTCTGATTATTTCTTCCATCTGCATGTTTCTGAATAAAAAACGGAGTCTGAGCAGCATCGACCGGGGAGCCTGGCCCTGGCGTCGCTGGTCGCGCTAACCTCTTCGATGAGGTACGCTGAAGCACGTCTTCAGCGCCGTTTTTTATCTCGCTGCGCATCCGCGCGCCGACCGTCGCACCACCTCGAGTTCCACCGCGTCCGAACGCTTGCGTTCAGGAGCGGCCGCAGGCTCGCGACGTTCACGCCCGGAGTGCCGGCCGGCAACAGGCACTTCTCGTTCGACCGCCCTTTCGCCGACGGCAACCCGCGCAGCGTCAAGTGATCCCTGGCGCACGCGCCGCTCGTCCCGAACAGGACCGGAACATGACCGAACTCGAATTCCAATCGCTCGCGAACGAAGGCTACAACCGCATCCCGCTGATCGCGGAAGCCCTCGCCGATCTCGAAACGCCGCTGTCCCTCTACCTGAAGCTGGCCCAGCCCGAACGCGCGGGCGCCAACTCGTTCCTGCTCGAATCGGTGGTGGGCGGCGAACGCTTCGGCCGCTACTCGTTCATCGGCCTGCCGGCCCGCACGCTCGTACGCACCCGCAACGGCGTGTCGGAAGTCGTGCGCGACGGCCAGGTCGTCGAGACGCACGACGGCGACCCGTTCCGGTTCATCGAATCGTTCCAGGCGCGCTTCAAGGTCGCGCAGCGCCCGGGCCTGCCGCGCTTCTGCGGCGGTCTCGCCGGCTACTTCGGCTACGACGCGGTGCGCTATATCGAGAAGAAGCTCGCGAATACCGCGCCGCGCGACGATCTCGGCCTGCCCGACATCCAGTTGCTGCTGACCGAGGAAGTCGCGGTGATCGATAACCTCGCCGGCAAGCTGTACCTGATCATCTACGCGGACCCGGGCCAGCCCGAAGCCTACGCGAAGGCGAAACAGCGCCTGCGCGAACTGAAGCAGCGCCTGCGCACGACCGTGCAGCCGCCCGTCACGTCGGCGAGCGTGCGCACCGAGACGTTCCGCGAGTTCAAGAAGGACGACTATCTCGCCGCCGTGCGCCAGGCGAAGGAATACATCGCGGCCGGCGAACTGATGCAGATCCAGGTCGGCCAGCGGCTGACGAAGCCGTACCGCGACAATCCGCTGTCTCTGTACCGCGCGCTGCGTTCGCTGAACCCGTCGCCGTACATGTATTACTACAACTTCGGCGATTTCCACGTGGTCGGCGCGTCGCCGGAAATCCTCGTGCGCCAGGAAAAGCGCGGCGAAGACCAGATCGTCACGATCCGTCCGCTCGCCGGCACGCGCCCGCGCGGCAACACGCCCGAGCGCGACGCGGAACTCGCGACCGAGCTGCTCAACGATCCGAAGGAAATCGCCGAGCACGTGATGCTGATCGACCTCGCGCGCAACGACGTCGGCCGCATCGCGGAAATCGGCTCGGTGCAGGTGACCGACAAGATGGTCATCGAGAAGTATTCGCACGTGCAGCACATCGTCAGCTCGGTCGAAGGCAAGCTGAAGCCCGGCATGACGAACTACGACGTGCTGCGCGCGACGTTCCCTGCCGGCACGCTGTCCGGCGCGCCGAAGGTGCGCGCGATGGAACTGATCGACGAGCTCGAGCCGGTCAAGCGCGGGCTGTACGGCGGTGCGGTCGGCTACCTGTCGTTCTCGGGCGAAATGGATCTCGCGATCGCGATCCGCACGGGCCTGATCCACAACGGCAACCTGTATGTGCAAGCGGCGGCCGGCGTCGTCGCGGATTCGGTGCCCGAATCCGAATGGCAAGAGACCGAGAACAAGGCGCGCGCGGTGCTGCGTGCGGCCGAACAGGTCCAGGACGGCCTCGATAGCGACTTCTGACCGGAGACTGACCATGCTGCTCATGATCGACAACTACGACTCGTTTACCTACAACCTGGTCCAGTACTTCGGTGAACTCGGCGAGGACGTGCGTACCTACCGCAACGACGAAATCACGCTCGACGAGATCGCGCGCCTGAATCCCGACGCGATCTGCCTGTCGCCGGGCCCGAGCAATCCGCAACACGCGGGCATCACGCTCGACGTGCTGCGCGAATTTTCGGGCAAGAAGCCGATCCTCGGCGTCTGCCTCGGCCATCAGGCCATCGGCGAAGCGTTCGGCGGCCGCGTCGTGCGCGCGACGACCATCATGCACGGCAAGGTGAGCCGGATCGAAACCGACTGCCGCGGCGTGTTCGCCGACCTGCCGAAGCACTTCGACGTCACGCGCTACCACTCGCTCGCGATCGAGCGCGAATCGCTGCCCGACTGCCTCGAGGTGTCCGCGTGGACCGACGACGGCGAAATCATGGGCGTGCGCCACAAGACGCTGCCGATCGAGGGCGTGCAGTTTCACCCGGAATCGATCCTGTCCGAGCACGGCCATGCGCTGCTCGAGAATTTCCTGAAGCTGGCGCGCGCCGCGGCCGCGCAAGCCGCCTGACGGGAGCCGCACGATGACGATTACCCCGCAGGAAGCGCTGCAGCGCACGATCGAACACCGCGAGATCTTCCACGACGAAATGCTGCACCTGATGCGGCTCATCATGCGCGGCGACCTGTCGCCCGTGATGGCGGCCGCGATCATCACCGGGCTGCGCGTGAAGAAGGAGACGATCGGCGAGATCGCCGCCGCCGCGACCGTGATGCGCGAATTCGCGAATCACGTCGAGGTGCAGGACAACTCGAACTTCGTCGACATCGTCGGCACCGGCGGCGACGGCTCGCATACGTTCAACATCTCGACCGCATCGATGTTCGTCACGGCCGCGGCCGGCGCGAAGGTCGCGAAGCACGGCAACCGCGGCGTGTCGAGCAAGTCCGGCAGCGCCGACGTGCTCGAGGCGCTCGGCGTGAACATCGACCTGCAGTCGGAGCAGGTCGCCGCGTCGATCGCCGAGACGGGCATGGGCTTCATGTTCGCGCCGAACCATCACCCGGCGATGAAGAACATCGCGGCCGTGCGCCGCGAGCTCGGCGTGCGCACGATCTTCAACATCCTCGGCCCGCTGACCAATCCGGCCGGCGCGCCGAACCAGCTGATGGGCGTGTTCCACCCCGACCTCGTCGGCATCCAGGTGCGCGTGATGCAGCGCCTCGGCGCGCAGCACGTGCTCGTCGTGTACGGCAAGGACGGCATGGACGAGGTGTCCCTCGGCGCCGCGACGCTCGTTGGCGAACTGCGCGACGGCAAGGTGCACGAATACGAGATCCATCCGGAGGACTTCGGCCTGCAGATGGTGTCGAACCGCACGCTGAAGGTGGAAAATGCCGATGAATCGCGCACGATGCTGCTCGGCGCGCTGGACAACCAGCCGAGCGTCGCGCGCGAGATCGTCACGCTGAACGCGGGCACCGCGCTCTATGCGGCGAACGTCGCCGAGTCGATCGCCGACGGCATCCAGCGCGCCCGCGAAGCGATCGCGAGCGGCAAGGCGCGCGCGAAAGTCGACGAACTCGTGCGCTTCACGCAGCAGTTCAAGCGGTGACTCCCCTTACGAATCAAGCAGGAATCCACATGAGCGACATTCTCGACCGAATCATCGCCGTCAAGCGCGAAGAAATCGCCGCGGCCATGCGCAGCACGCCGCTCGAGGCACTGAAGCTGGACGCCTCCGCGCGCGACCTGCGCGACTTCGTCGGCGCGCTGCGTGCGAAGCACGCGGCCGGCGACGCCGCGGTGATCGCCGAAATCAAGAAGGCCAGCCCGTCGAAGGGCGTGCTGCGCGAGCACTTCGTGCCGGCCGACATCGCACGCTCGTATGCGGCGCACGGCGCCGCGTGCCTGTCGGTACTGACCGACGAGCAATTCTTCCAGGGCGGCGTTCGCTACCTCGAGGAAGCGCGCGCGGCGTGCACGCTGCCGGTGCTGCGCAAGGACTTCATCGTCGACGCGTACCAGATCGTCGAAGCCCGTGCGATGGGCGCCGACGCGATCCTGCTGATCGCCGCCGCGCTCGACACGCCGCTGATGCAGGATCTCGAAGCGTATGCGCACTCGCTGGGCCTCGCGGTGCTGGTCGAAGTGCACGACCGCAACGAGATGGAACAGGCGCTGACGCTCAAGACGCCGCTGCTCGGCATCAACAACCGCAACCTGCGCACGTTCGAGACGTCGATCCAGACCACGCTCGACATGCTCGACATGATTCCGGCGGACCGCATCGTCGTGACCGAATCGGGCATCCTGTCGCGCACCGACGTCGACACGATGCGCGCGGCGAACGTGAACACGTTCCTCGTCGGCGAAGCATTCATGCGCGCCGAGCAGCCGGGCGAGGAACTCGCGCGGATGTTCTTCTGATGGCGATCGAAAAGGAAATCAAGCTCGCGCTGCCGGCCGGCCAGGCCGACGCCGCGCGACGCTTCTTCGAGACGCTGACCGGCGAACCCGGTCACGGCATCACGCTCGCGAACGTCTATTACGACACGCCCGATCTCGCGCTGGCGCGCTCGAAGAGCGCGGTGCGCGTGCGCCGCACGCCGGACGGCTGGCTGCAGACGTTCAAGACGGTCGGCAGCGCGGAAGGCGGCCTGCATCGCCGCCACGAATGGGAACTGCCGGTCGCCGGCGACGCGCTCGAGATCGACGCGCTCGTCGCGGCCTGCGACGTGCCGGAAGCCGCCGCCGCGCTGAATGACGCGGCCGGCGCGCTGTACGCGCTGTTCCGAACGGATTTTTCGCGTACGCTGTGGCGCATCGCAATTGGCGGCGCAACCGTCGAAGCCGCGGTGGACCTCGGCGAGATCGTCGTCCAGGCGGAACACGAAACGCGCCGCGAACCGATCAGCGAAATCGAACTCGAACTGATCGACGGCCCGGAAGCGGCGCTCTCGACGCTCGCCGCCGAACTGCAGCAGGCGCTGCCGGGCCTCGTTCCCGAAAACATCAGCAAGGCGCAGCGCGGCTACCGGCTGCGCGCGCAATAAACACGCATCACGCATGGCAACCCGCAAGACTTCCCGCGCGCCGCAACAGGCGTCGCTGTTCGATGATCCCGTGCCGGAAACGGCACCGGCCGATGTCCCGTCCCCGGCGCCCCAAGCGCCCGCGGCCGGGCGCAAATCCGCGAAGAAAGCCGCTGAACCGGCTGCTCCGGCCGCCGCGGCAGTGCCGCGGCCCGCTGCCGCCGAGGTTCCGCATCTCGCCGCGCAATTCGACGCGCTGCCGGCCGTCTGGCGCGACGTGCTGAAACCGTTCACCGACAGCGACGCGTACGCGCCGCTGTGCCGTTTCGTCGACGACGAGCGCGCAGCCGGCAAGACGGTCTACCCGACCGACGTGTTCCGCGCGCTGCGCCTGACGAGCCCCGACGACGTGAAGATCGTGATCCTCGGCCAGGATCCGTACCACGGCGACGATCGCGGCACGCCGCAGGCGCACGGCCTTGCGTTCTCGGTACCGCCGGCCGTCCGCACGCCGCCGTCGCTGCGCAACATCTTCAAGGAAATCGCCGCGAACTTCGGTCACGACACGCCGCGCCACGGCTGTCTCGACACCTGGGCGCGCCAGGGCGTGCTGCTGCTCAACACCGTGCTGACGGTCGAGCGCGGCGCGGCCGCGAGCCACGCGAAGCGCGGCTGGGAACAATGCACGGACACGCTGATTCGCGAACTCGCCGGCCGTCATCGCGGGCTCGTCTTCATGCTGTGGGGTGCGCACGCGCAGGCGAAGCGCGCACTGTTCGACGCGAGCGCGCATTGCGTGCTCGAGGCGCCGCATCCGTCGCCGCTGTCCGCGCACCGTGGCTTCCTCGGCTGCCGCCATTTCGCGCTCGCGAACGACTATCTGGTCGACGCCGGCCGCGAACCGATCGACTGGCGCCTGCCGGACGTGGCCGAAACGCTCGCGTAACGCACCGCGCCGGCTCCTTCGAGCCGGCAGCCGGCCGGCATGCAAAAAAACGCCGCGCCCCTTTCGGGGGACGCGGCGTTTCCTTATCGGGCGATGCAGCAGGTGCGCCGCACCTGCGTCGACCGTCCTTACGCAGCGGCGATCGCTTCGCGCGCGCTGGCCAGCGCGGCGCTTTGCGCATCCGGGCCGAGGTTCAGGCCTTCCGCGAAGATGAAGCTCACGTCGGTCATGCCGACGAAGCCGAGGAACGTGCGCAGGTACGGCGTCTGGCTGTCGTTCGGCGTACCGGCATACTTGCCGCCGCGGGCCGTCACGACGTGAACCTTCTTGCCCTTGATCAGGCCTTCCGGACCGTTCTCCGTGTAGCGGAACGTGACGCCTGCGCGGGCGATCCAGTCGAAGTACGTCTTCAGTTGCGACGAGATGCCGAAGTTGTACATCGGTGCGCCGATCACGATGATGTCGGCGGCTTGCAGCTCGGCGATCAGGGCATCGCTCTTCGCGACGATCGCATTCTGCTCCGCGGTGCGGTTCTCGGCCGGCGTGAAGAACGCGCCGAGCACCGATTCGTCGAGGTGCGGCAGCGCGTCGGCCAGCAGGTCACGAACCACGACTTTCGCGCCGGGGTTCGATTGTTGCAGTTTTGCCGTCAGCTCGTTGGCCAGCAGCGTCGATTGCGCACCTTGCGAACGTGCAGCGGAATTGATTTGCAGAATGGTCGTCATGTCAGGCTCCAGTAGGGTTGCGCTTCGGTAGCGCGAGTGACCCCATTGTGCGTGGCCGCATGACCGCGAAAAAGCGGGTTCAGGGCGACGGATTGTTGCAACAGCAGAACAATCCCCGATCGCGCCCCGATACCCGCCTCCTGGCTTTCAACCCTTCAGCCAGGCTTCCCGTGCCTTCGAGACCGCGGCCGGCTTCGCGGCCGCCGTCAGCCGGTAGCGCGTGACTTCCGGGCCGTCGAGCTTCAGTTTCGCGGTGCGCAGCTCGTCGCGGCGGAACGCGTGAACCTCGACCTTGTCGCCCGGCTGGTAGCGCGCGAGCAGCGCATCGAGGTTCGTGCCCGTCACGCGCAGCCCGTCGACCGCGATCAGCGTATCGCCGGCCGACAGCCCCGCGCGATGCGCGGCGCCGCCTTCATAAACCGCCGCGAACGTGCAGTCCGCGCCGCCGCGCAGGCGCGCACCGATCGTCGGCTTCGCGGCCGCGCCGTTCGCGACATCGGGCGCGAGCGTCACGCCGAACGGCGCGAACAGCTCGACGAGCGGCAGGTCGCGCGTACCCTGCACGGCGTCGGTGAACAGGCGGCCTAGCGCAACGCCCGTCGCCTCTTCGATCAGCGCCTCGACTTCGTTTTCCTCGACGCCCGCCGGCTTGCCGCGGTAGAAATCGCGACCGTAGCGCTGCCACAGCAGGCGCATCACGTCGTCGAGCGACTTCCGGTTGCGCGTCTGCGCGCGAATCGCGAGATCGAACGCGAGCGCGACGAGCGAACCCTTCGTGTAATAGCTGACGATCGCGTTGGTCGCGTTCTCGTCCTGGCGGTAGTACTTGATCCACGCGTCGAAGGAGCTTTCCGCGACGCTCTGCTTGAGCCGGCCCGTGCCGCGCAGCACGCCGCCGATCGTGCGTCCCAGCGCCGCGAAATATTCGTCCTGCGACATCAGCCCGCTGCGCACCAGCATCAGGTCGTCGTAATACGACGTGAAGCCCTCGAAGAGCCACAGCAGCGACGTGTAGTTTTCCTTCGACAGGTCGTACGGCACGAATGCCGCCGGCTTGATGCGCTTCACGTTCCACGTATGGAAGTACTCGTGGCTGCAGAGGCCGAGATACGTACGATAGCCTTCCGTCGTTTCGGGCCGCCCCTTCACGGGCAGGTCGGTGCGGTTGCAGATCAGCGCGGTCGATGCACGATGCTCGAGGCCGCCGTAGCCGTCGCTGACCGCGAGCGTCATGAACACGTAGCGGTCCATCGGCGCCTTCTTCGACTTCGGCTCGAACAGCGCGATCTGCGCTTCGCATACGCGCTTCAGGTCGGTACGCAGCCGCTCCATGTCGAGTTGCGTCACGCGCCCGGCGATCACGATGTCGTGCGGCACGCCGTGCGCGTCGAACGTCGCAAGCGCGAATTCGCCGATCGTCACCGGATGATCGGACAGCTCGTCGTAGTTCGCTGCACGGTACGTGCCGAAGCCATAGCGCTTCGTGCCGCGCGCCTCGGGCAGCGCGGTGCCGACGCGCCACGTGCGGAACGCCGCGCCGGCCGGTTTCGCGATGTCGACTTCGCACGGCGCGTCCTCGCGCCCGGCGACGCTCAGGAACACGGCCGTCGCGTTGAAGAACCCGCCCGATTCGTCGAGATACGCGGAGCGCACCGACAGGTCCCACGCATACACGTCGTAGCGCAGCGTCAGCGCGCCGGTCACGGGCGCGGCCTGCCACGTGTGCTTGTCGGTCTTCGCGATGCGCACCTTGCGGCCCGCGTCGTTGAACGCACCGAGCGTCACGATGTTGCGCGCGAACTCGCGCACGAGGTAGCTGCCCGGAATCCACACCGGCAGCGAGAAGCGCTGGCCTTCGGGATCGGGATCGGCGACCGTCACCGATACTTCGAACAGGTGCGCGGCAAGATCTTTCGGGACAATCGAATAGCGGATCGGCTGGGTCATCGTGGCAATCGGTCGGTCGAATACGGCAGCGAAAACGAAGAGAGGCGCCGGCAGATCATGCGGGCGCCCCTCGCTGGCCGGGCCATGTGCCCGGCGTGTGGTCGGTTACTTGCTCGAGGCGAGCGCCTGATTGAGCTGGTCGGCCGAGACCGCGCCCGGCAGACGGCGGCCGTCCGGCAGGAAGATCGTCGGCGTGCCCGTCACGTTCATGCCGCGACCGAGCGCGAGGTTCTTGTCGAGCGCGCTGGTATCGCAGGTGCCGGCCCCCGACGGCGCACGGTGGTCGAGCATCCAGCCTTCCCATGACTTCGCACGGTCGGTCGCGCACCAGATCGCCTTCGACTTCGCGGTCGAATCCGGCGACAGCACCGGGTACAGGAACGTGTAGACAGTGACGTTGTCGACCGATTGCAGCGTCGTCTCGAGCTTCTTGCAGTACGGGCAGTTCGGATCGGAGAACACCGCGATCTTGCGTGCGCCGTTGCCCTTGACGATCTTGATCGCATTCGCGAACGGCAGGCTCGCGAAGTCGATCTTGTTGATCTCGGACAGGCGGGCGTCGGTCAGGTTCTTGTGCGACTTGGTGTCGACGAGGTCGCCGAGCAGCACGTAATCGCCCGCCGCATCGCTATAGATGATCTGCGTACCGAGGTTCACTTCGTAGAGGCCCGCGACCGGCGATTTCGCCACGCTCTTGATCGGCGCGTCGTTGCCGAGACGGGCTTGCAGCGTCGCTTTCAGCTTGTCGGTGGTCTGGTCGGCCTGCGCGGTGCAGCCGAGCGTCGCCATCGTGACGGCGAGCGCCAGCGACGCGATGCGGATCGTTTTTTTCATCGAAATCTTCCTTCAGCTCAATCGGAGTGCACGGCACAGTGTACGCCGTAACGGAACGGAGTCCGACCGGCGAAACAGCCGAAGGTTCGCTCAGCCGAGCGCGGCCGACACGAGCCAGCGCTTCACGAGCGGCTGCGCGCCGACGAAGGCCATCCCCGCATTGCGTACCGCCTTCGCGAGCGCGCCCGGCACCGCGAACAGCCGCTGCAGGCCGTCGGTCGCGACCATCAGCCCGCGGATGTCCTCGCGGCGCGAACGCTCGTAGCGGCGCAGCAGCACCGTATCGCCGAGGTTGCGGAAGCTCTCCTTGCCCGCGATCGCATCGGCGAGCGCCGCGACGTCGCGCAGCCCGAGGTTCATCCCCTGCCCCGCGAGCGGGTGGATCAGGTGCGCGGCATCGCCGACCAGCGCGACGCGCGGCGCGATCAGCTTGTCGACCGTCTGCAGCGCGAGCGGGAAACCGGCGGCCGGCGTCACGCACTCTAGCGTGCCGACCTGGCCGTGCGACACGCGCTCGACCTCGGCCGCGAGCTGCGCCGGATCGAGTGCAAGCAATTCATCGGCATGCGCGGTATGCGCGGACCACACGAGCGATACATGACCGTCCGGCAGCGGCAGCAGCGCGACGATCTCGCCTTCGTGGAACCACTGGTAGGCCGTCTCGCGGTGCGGCAGCGACGCCTTGAAGTTCGCGACGACGCCCGTCTGCCGGTAATCGCGCCGCTCGACCCTGGCCCCCATTTGGGAGCGCACCCACGAATGGGCGCCGTCGGCGCCGACGATCAGGTCGGCTTCCAGCACCTGCCCCGACGACAGCGTGAGCACGGCCGCGTCGTCGCGCACGTCGAAGCCCTGCGCGCGCGCATCGAACCACGTGAGGTTCGGCTGGAACCGCAGGGCGGCGTCGAGCGACGTCTCGACCAGCGACGATTCGGCGATCCACGCGAGCTGCGGCACGGAGGCCTGGTACGCGGAGAAATGCAGTTCCGCGTGCGCATCGCCGTACACGCGCATGTCGTAGACGGGCGCGAGCCGGCCGTGGTCGAGCGCCTGCCAGACCCGCAGCCGCTCGAGCAGCGCCTGCGAACTGGAGGACAGCGCGTAGACGCGCGTGTCGAACGCGAGATCGGCGGGGCGCGGTGTGGCCGGCTGGGCGAGCAAGGCGGTCTTGTAGCCGGACTGGGTCAGCGCGAGCGCGGCCGTCTTGCCGACGAGCCCGCCGCCGACCACGGCGACGTCGAAGGAGTGGTGGGCAGTCATGGCGGGCATTATAGCTGCGGGGCCAAACCCTTACGCGGCCGGACTTTGCGGGAAATCAGCAGAATCGCAGGCGGCCCGCGCGGCGCAGCGGCCCGCCGCATCGGCCGTTCGGCGCAACCCCGGAATCCGGGGCGTCGGCACGGTACAATAGCGTTTTTGCCCGTCGGCCCGCCGCGCCCCACGCGCCGGCCGCCCTTTTTTCCCGCGCCGCCGTGCCCTGTCCGGCCGCGCCGCCTTACCCGTCCGAAGGATTCCATGAGTCTCAAATGCGGCATCGTCGGCTTGCCCAACGTCGGCAAGTCCACCCTGTTCAATGCGCTGACCAAGGCCGGCATCGCCGCCGAGAACTACCCGTTCTGCACGATCGAGCCGAACGTCGGCATCGTCGAAGTGCCCGATACGCGCCTGAAGGCGCTCTCCGAGATCGTCAAGCCGGAGCGTGTCGTGCCGGCCGTCGTCGAATTCGTCGACATCGCAGGCCTCGTCGCGGGCGCGAGCAAGGGTGAAGGCCTCGGCAACCAGTTCCTCGCGAACATTCGCGAGACCGATGCGATCACGCACGTCGTGCGCTGCTTCGAGGACGAGAACGTCATTCACGTGGCCGGCAAGGTCAGCCCGATCGACGACATCGAAGTGATCAACACCGAACTCGCGCTGGCCGACCTCGGCACCGTCGAGAAGGCGCTCACGCGCTACTCGAAGGCCGCGAAGTCGGGCAACGACAAGGAAGCGGCGAAGCTCGTCGCGGTGCTCGAGAAAGTGCGCGCGCAGCTCGACCAGGGCAAGGCCGTGCGCGGCCTCGCGCTGTCGGACGACGAAGAGGCGCTGCTCAAGCCGTTCTGCCTGATCACCGCGAAGCCGGCGATGTATGTCGCCAACGTGAAGGACGACGGTTTCGAGAACAACCCGCACCTCGATGCAGTGCGCAAGTACGCAGAAAGCGAAAACGCGCCGGTGGTCGCCGTGTGCGCGGCGATCGAAGCCGAAATCGCCGATCTCGACGACGCGGACAAGGAAGCGTTCCTCGCCGACATGGGCATGGAAGAGCCGGGCCTCGACCGCGTGATCCGCGCGGGCTTCAAGCTGCTCGGGCTGCAAACCTATTTCACCGCGGGCGTGAAGGAAGTGCGCGCGTGGACGATCCATATCGGCGACACGGCACCGCAAGCGGCCGGCGTGATCCACACCGACTTCGAGCGCGGCTTCATTCGCGCGCAGACGATCGCGTTCGACGACTTCGTCACGTACAAGGGCGAGCAAGGCGCGAAGGAAGCCGGCAAGATGCGCGCGGAAGGGAAGGAATATGTCGTGCACGACGGGGATGTGATGAACTTCTTGTTCAACGTCTGAGCGTTGGTTCGATGCTCATTCAAAAAGCCCGCATTCGCGGGCTTTTTTATTCCGGCGACCGCATCGCGTCACTGCCTCGCGCAGTCCAGCGTATGCCCGGCGCGGTTGCGTGGATGGTAACGCGACCAGACGAACTGGCTGAAATAGCTCTCTGCCACTTCGGTCCACGTCCTGAGCCCATCGTCTTCCTGCAGCACGTGTCTCGCGTTGACCAACAACCACGACATCACGGCCTGGCTGTCGCGACACTTCGCACACTCTCCTGAAGTACAGCAGCGGGCCAGCGTCTGGAAATCCGCGCGATACGCGTTGAATTTCGGTAACGCGGGCCATCCCGAAGCGAACCGCTCCTCGTTCTCCGGATGAGCTTCGCTGACACTCGGGCAACTCGCATGACCGAATATTCCCCAGTTGGTCTCGCCGCGCATGAGTGCGGCCAGATAGTACGGATGGCTCGCCACGGTTTCCGGGTATTTCGCCCGCAATTCGAGCAATACATTCAGGAGTTGCTCCTCACCTTGCCGACGAAGCGGTCCTGCAACATCGTATGAACTGTAGTAATTGAACAGCAGACGATTTCCGTTATCTCGAATCTTGCGTACCGTTTCTTCGATATAAGCAACGCCGTCGATCGAGACGGCATAGACGAAACCAGCCCGCTCGTCGTCACGATAATTCGCAAGCACCTTGTCGAACAGACCGGTGAAACGCTTCCCGTTCGGGCCAATCGCTCGCAATTCGTCATCGAGCGGCCCACCGCCGAATACGGAGATCGCGATAGTGATATCTTCGAAGCCCTCGAAAGGAATGCGACGAAGACCGTTTGTCGAAACGGACACCTTCGGCATGTGCTTCCGGAATATCCTTATCCGGTCGAGAAACAGTGCAGGTTCGCCGCCTATCAGCAATGGCGCATTGATTCCACGTGCGGCCTCATCCTGCACACGGGCCTCCAGCCGCGACGAATCGTTCAACTCGTCCGATGCTACGTCAAACTCGTTCTCGAAAAACCAGCACCCTTTGCAGCGCAGATTGCATTGATTCGTGAGATGGTAAAGCGACGCGCGTGTCTCCTTCGCCTCATTTCTCACTGCCTTGAAACGCGCTTTCATAGCGATTGAATCGTCCATCCTGGTCTCCTGATTCGAGGACGCAAGCACGCTGGAGCGTCACCCTTGCAATCCTCTGGTGAGTTCCCGCCACAGCGACGAATGCGTGCGGCGGAACATGCCGACGTGACCGATTGTTCGGCCATCGCAGTTTTCCGAACTGATGAAATGGACGTTGCGGCTGGCGCTCGGCAACCAACGCAGCCAGTCTTCGATATTGGCCGGCGTCGCGAGTGGGTCGTCGGTTGCTGCGACGACCGTAACGGGAGCAGCGAATTCGTCGTAGTAGTGGCGGGCAATGCCGATTCCGAACTCGTTCGCCATGTATCCGGGGCGGCGGCACCATCGAGCCCACTGAAGCCCGACGCGGGCGGGCAAATCCTCGCCCCAGCCGAGCACTCTGGCAGGGACGTAGCCGAACAGGCGAGCGGTAACCGGAACGTAGAGATTCGCCAGCAGCAGCGCAGCAACGCGCGTAGCGCCCCGGATGTTGCCGGTGTATCCGGATGAAGCGGATATGGCGCACAGCGAGCGGATCGACGCGTGGTTTGGCATCAGGCCAACCAGTTGTGCGCCCGCGCTGTGCCCAATCAAATGGGCATCACGTGCACCGGTTGTGCCGAGGAGCCAATCGAGCGCAGCGGGCATGTCAAGCTGCCCCCAATCCTGTTTGCGGGCACTCGATTGACTGACATGGCACCCATCCAGCGACGCACCGATACCCCGATAGTCGAATACGAACGTCGGATAGCCACCTTCACGCAGCCACTCCGCAAATGCGAAATAGAAGGACTGACGCAATCCGGTAGCAGGACAGACAAGTACGGGAGAGCTGGAGCCGGCCGCCGCCGGGAAATAGGTTCCCCGAAGCGTGTACCCGTCAACGGCGCGAAACTCGACGCGTACTCGAGCTGCCAGTTGCCCGGTCATTGCTCCGACCTCAATGCACCGGGGCAAGGATTCGTGTCATGCTCGATGACGAACAAACTGGTTCGTTTCGAAACGCAAACGCATAAAAAAGCAGTCCAAATCGATTGCTCCATCGATTCACTCCGGCTGTCGAAGTGATCAATGTAAGAAGATTCCGTCGACAATAAAATCAGACAAGTTCGATTATTCGGCCTCTAATATCGAAACCTTCTCGTCGATACTCGCAACAGCATCCGTCCATCGCAAAAATAAAAATGGCCCGACCGGCAAACGCCGATCGGGCCATTTTTCATGACCGGAGCTCCCCGCCCCGCCACCACGTCACTTCATCACGTCGCCGACACCCGCCGCCCCGCGTTCGCCTGCGCATCGCGACCGCGCTTGTTCAGCCACGACGCGAGCAGCACGATCAACGCCAGCACGGCCGTCGCACCGACTTCCATCCGGTGATCCTCGCTGACGAACATCACGGTCAGCGTGCCGCAGATGAACAGGATCACCGCCCACGTGAGCCACGGGAACAACCACATCCGCAGCGTCAGGTCGGCGCCGGTCGATTCGAGCGTCTTGCGCATCCGCAGTTGCGAGATCGCGATCACCAGATACACGAGCAGCGCGATCGCGCCCGACGTCGCGAGCAGGAAGCCGAACACCTGTTCCGGCATCAGGTAGTTCGCGATCACGGTCACGAAACCGAATGCGGTCGACGCCAGCACGGCCGCGCGCGGCGTGCCGGTCGAATCGGTGCGATGCAGGAACGCCGGCGCGTCCTTGCGCTTCGACAGCGAGAACAGCATCCGCGACGCCGTGTACAGCGCCGAGTTCAGGCAGCTCGCGACCGACACGAGCACGATCACGTCGATGATCGCCTTCGCGTTCGGGATGCCGATGAGTTCCATTGCGCGCTGATACGAGCCGTGCTTCGGCAGCAGCGGGTCGTTCCACGGCACGATGGCCGCGACGATCAGGATCGAGCCGAGATAGAACAGCGTGATACGCCAGATGACCGAGTTCGTCGCGCGCACGATCTGGCGTTGCGGGTTGTCCGATTCGGCGGCCGCGATCGTCACGATCTCGGTGCCGAGGAACGAGAACATCGTCGTCAGCATTGCCGCCAGCACCGCGCTTGCGCCGTGCGGCATGAAGCCGTCGTGCACGAACAGGTTCGACACGCCCGACACGGCCGGCGCCGGAATGATGCCGACGATCGCCGCGCCGCCGATGCACAGGAACACGACGATCGCGACGACCTTGATCAGCGCGAACCAGAATTCGAATTCGCCGTAGTTCTTGACGGAAAAGAGGTTGGTGATGGTGAGCAGCAGCGTAATGCCGAGCGCGAAGATCCACGTCGCGATGCCCGGGAACCACGCATTGAGAATGGTCGCGGCGGCCGTTGCCTCGATCGGGATCACGAGTACCCAGAACCACCAGTACAGCCAGCCAATCGTGAAGCCGGCCCAATGGCCGATCGCACGATCGGCGTAGGTCGAGAACGATCCGCTGTCCGGATGCGCGACGGCCATTTCGCCGAGCATGCGCATCACCAGCACGACCAGCACGCCCGCGATCGCATACGCGAGTATCGATGCCGGCCCGGCTTCCGCGATCGCATGGCCGGAGCCGACGAACAACCCCGCGCCGATAACGCCGGCAATCGACATCATCGTCACGTGACGCTGCTTCAGGCCCGTGCCGAGGCCTGTGTTGCTTCCACTCATCTGTCTCTCTCCAAAAAAACGGTTCCGATATGACCGGGTGTCGCATGAAGGCGGCGCGGGGAGTTGTCGTTGTCGAGTCCGGCTGCGGCCGCGCGTGCGTCGCACGCGGGCATGAGGCCGGATGGGGCCGTACGGGTCGGTGCGCCCGCGCAGTCTGCGAAGCTGCGGGTGCGATGCGGCGCGCAAGGCGCCGGCGCATCGCGTGCGCCCATTCCGTCGGCCTTCGTCAGCCGCCTTCGAAGCGAAGGAGTGTAAGCATCAAACGGTTCTTCACTAAGAACCAATTGAAGAATTTCGATGGAACCACTTGTTGCATCGATGCAAACCGATGCAACGCTTGCTGCGGCTCGGCGGCGGCTCGCGTGCATCCATCACGGGCATGCCGGCCACGGCGTGAGCCGGGCACTCAGTTCGTGCCGCGCGCCGATTCGTCCCGCCACTTCGCCGGTACGATCGCGCCCCATTCTCGCAGAAGCAGGTTTTTCACGGCGTCGGGATGCGCGGCCGACAGGCGCACCAGCACGATCGGCCAGCCGACATAGTGATCGGTCACGTAGTACACGTCGGGTTCCGATTCGATCAGCCAGGCGCGCTCGTCGGGGCCGACGCCCTTCACGACGAGCGTGTCGCCGTCCTCGCGCAGACGCGCGAGCATCTTGCCTTTCACCTTGAGCGCGGGCGTGCCGTACGACGTGCCTTCCTCGACGCCGCGCCACGCCAGTGCGATCTGCCGGACTTCGTCGAATGTCACGATGCCTCCCCGAGCGTTCGTCGATGATCGACGGTCCGCCCACCCTACCGGAAATCGCGCGGCGCGCCCAGCCGGGTGCGCTGTCAGCCGGCCGCGCGCGCGACCGCCGGCGCCCGTCCGGTCGTCGCGACGATCGCGAACGCGATCGCATTCGCCGCGGCGCTCGCGAGGATCGGCACGAGATAACCGCCGCCCGCGTCGTAGATGAAACCGGCGGCGGCCGGCCCGATCAGCGTGCCGAACGCGACACTCGTGTACAGGATGCCGATGATCGCGCTCACGTTGCGCCCGCCGAAGTAGTCCATCACGACGGCCGGCAGCACGGCGACCCAGCCGCCGTAGAACACGCCGAACACGAGCGCGAACGCGGCGAGCGTCGCGACGGTCCCGGCGCCCGCCCATGCGACGAGCGCAACGGCCATGCCGGCGAACATCGCGAGCAGCGACGCGCGGCGGCCGAAGCGGTCGGCCAGGCCGCCGAGAAAGAAGCGGCCGGCCGTGCTGCCGACGCCGATCGCGCCGAGCAGCAATACGGCCGTCGAGGGCGCGACGCGATGATCGAGCGCATATGGTACGAGGTGAACGAACGGGACGAACACGCCGAACGAGCAGACGAGGCAGGCCGCGTAAAGGCTCGCGAACGGCCGCGACGTGACGGCTTCACGCACCGTCGCGCCGGCCCGCACGTTCACGCCGGCCGACGCAGCAGCGGCGTTCCGGCCGCCGTCGCCGGCAGCATCGCCGTCCGGCAACACGCCTCGCCCGCGCGGATCGTTCTCGATCAGCAGCGACATGCCCGCTCCGAGCACGACCGCGATCGCGGCCAGCGTGAAATATGCGCCGCGCCAGCCGACATGGGCGATCAGCGCGGACGCGAGCGGCGGCATCACGAGCGTGCCGACGCCGATCCCCGCGACCGCGAGCCCCGACGCAAAGCCGCGCCGGCGCACGAACCAGCGCTGCACCGCGCCGACGGCCGGCACGTAGGCGCAGCCGACCCCGAGGCCGACACCGAGCCCGTACGCGACATAGACCTGCAGCAGCGACTGTGCGGCGCCGGCAGCCGCGAGCCCCGCACCCGTCAGCAGCATCCCGGCGACGGCGAGCCGCCGCGAGCCGAAGCGATCGGCCAGCGGCCCGCTGACGATGCCGAAACCGAAATACAGGAAGCCGGCCAGCGAGAACACGAGCGAAATTTGCCCGCGCGACGCGGCGAAATCCCGCTGCAGCGACTCGACGAACGCGCTGAACGTGTACGCGCTGCCGAACCCGACGAACGTGACGGCGAACGCGGCCGCGACCACGTACCAGCCGTAGAAGAGGCGCGATGCGCCCGGGCGGTTCATGACGATGCTCCTCTCAGGTTCCACCGTCCGCCGGATGGCGTCCGGATTGCCTCGTAGATATAGATGAACTATGTTGATCGCATCGGCCACCGTAAAACGGCCACGAAGCATGCGATCCGATGCGTCAACGGTACTCGCGCATACGCATCGCCTCAAACGATATTTCGTCGGCCATTCGTTTTAGAAAAACTGAATGAATCGTTCCCGCCTGCCGCCGCTCAACGCGCTGCGCGCCTTCGAAGCGGCCGCCCGCCACCTGTCGGTGAAGTCGGCGGCCGAGGAGTTGTCGGTCACGCCCGGCGCGGTGAGCCAGATGATCCGCACGCTCGAGACGCATCTCGGCGTGCAGCTGTTCGAGCGCGTGAACCGGGGCATCCTGCTGACGGCCGCCGGTCGCGACTACCTGCCGCCGGTGCGCAACGCGTTCCGGCAGATCGCCGATGCGTCGCAGCGCGTGTCGGGCGCCGCCGACAGCGGCGTGCTGACGGTGAGCGTCACGCCGTTCTTCGCGTCCGCGTGGCTCGTCCCGCGCCTCGCGCAGTTCCGGCACGCATGCCCGGACGTCGACCTGCAGGTCGTCACGAGCCATGCGCTCGCGGATTTCTCGCGCGACGGCGTCGATGTCGCGATCCGTCACGGCCTCGGACGCTACATCGGGCTGTGCAGCGAACGCCTGCTGACCGTGGAGATCGTCGCGCTCGCGGCGCCCGAGCTCGTCGCGCGGCTCGGCATGCCGGCGACGCCGGCCGATCTCGTCGGCTGGCCGCAACTGCACGACGCCGAGCGCAAGGGCTGGCACATCTGGTTCGGCGCGCAGCGGATCGACGATTTCGGCCCGCCGCGCGGCCCTGCGTTCGACGATTCGGGCCTGCTGCTGCAGGCGATCGTCGCCGGCCAGGGCGCCGGGCTGCTGCCGGCCGCGATGGTACGCGGCGAACTGGCGAGCGGGCGGCTCGTGCAACTCGCCGACGCCGCGTGGCTCGACGATTTCGCGTACTACCTCGTTTATCCGCCGCATCACGCCGAACGGCCGAAGGTGGCCGCGTTCCGCCGCTGGATTCTCGATGCCGCGCGGGCCGACGGCGCGGCGTCGATGTCCGGCGCCGATACCGATCCGGCCGCGATCCGCTAACATGCGGCGCGGGCCACTGGCCCGACACCGATAACAACGGACCGAGAGACCATGCCCGCCCTGCTCCGCCGCGCGACGCACATCGCAACCTTGTCCGCCGCGCTCTTCTTCGCGTGCGCCGCACTGCCCCAGCCGGCGCATGCGTACCGCACATCGCCCGGCTACGGCGACGAAGCCGATCTCGACCGTCACGACACCTATCGCAACCGCGACGGCGAGACCGTGCACGCGCCCGCGCATTCGAAATCGGGCCGCGTGCCGGAAGGCGCGAGCGCACGCTGCCGCGACGGCACGTACAGCTTCAGCCGCCATCGGCGCGGCACGTGCTCGGGGCATGGCGGCGTCGCCGCCTGGCTGTAACGCGGCGCATCCGGATGGCTGCACTGCGCCAGCGGTAGCCGGCGGCGAAGTACAATACCCGCTCGCGCCGCCGACACGCGGCGACGCCGCCGCGCCCCGCGCGGCACGCTCCGTACCGAATCACCCGACGCCGCCACGCCTGCGCGCTGCGCGGCCGTCTCAACCACTTCTGACTTTCACACCGAAATGGCCCAATACGTTTTCACGATGAACCGGGTCGGCAAGATCGTGCCGCCCAAGCGCCAGATCCTGAAGGACATCTCGCTGTCGTTCTTTCCCGGCGCGAAGATCGGCGTGCTCGGCCTGAACGGCTCGGGCAAGTCGACGCTGATCCGCATCATGGCGGGCGTCGACAAGGACATCGAAGGCGAAGCCACGCCGATGCCGAACCTGAACATCGGCTACCTGCCGCAGGAACCGCAGCTCGATCCGACGAAGACCGTGCGCGAAGCCGTCGAGGAAGGCCTCGGCGACCTGTTCCAGGCCAACAAGAAGCTGGAAGAAATCTACGCGGCCTACGCGGAACCCGACGCCGATTTCGACGCACTCGCGGCCGAGCAGGCGAAGTACGAGGCGATCCTCGCGTCGAGCGACGGCGGCAGCCCCGAGCAGCAGCTCGAAGTGGCGGCCGACGCGCTGCGCCTGCCGGCGTGGGACGCGAAGATCGAGCACCTGTCGGGCGGTGAAAAGCGCCGCGTCGCACTGTGCAAGCTGCTGCTCGAAAAGCCGGACATGCTGCTGCTCGACGAACCGACCAACCACCTCGACGCCGAATCGGTCGACTGGCTCGAGCAGTTCCTGGTGCGCTTCCCGGGCACCGTGGTCGCCGTCACCCACGATCGCTACTTCCTCGACAACGCGGCCGAGTGGATTCTCGAACTCGACCGCGGCCACGGCATTCCGTGGAAGGGCAACTACAGCAGCTGGCTCGACCAGAAGGAAGAGCGCCTGAAGCAGGAAGAAGCGTCGGAATCGGCGCGCCAGAAGGCGATCAAGAAGGAACTGGAGTGGGTGCGCCAGAACCCGAAGGGCCGCCAGGCGAAGTCGAAGGCGCGTATCGCGCGCTTCGAGGAACTGAGCAGCCAGGAATACCAGAAGCGCAACGAAACGCAGGAAATCTTCATTCCGGCCGGCGAACGCCTCGGCAACGAAGTGATCGAGTTCAAGAACGTCAGCAAGTCGTTCGGCGATCGCCTGCTGATCGACAACCTGAACTTCAAGATTCCGGCCGGTGCGATCGTCGGCATCATCGGCCCGAACGGCGCCGGCAAGTCGACGCTGTTCAAGATGCTGACCGGCAAGGAACAGCCGGATTCGGGCGAAGTCGTGATGGGCCCGACGGTGAAGCTCGCGTACGTCGACCAGAGCCGCGACGCCCTCGACGGCTCGAAGACGGTGTTCGAGGAAATCTCGGGCGGCGCCGACGTGCTGACGGTCGGCAAGTACGAAACGCCGTCGCGTGCGTACATCGGCCGCTTCAACTTCAAGGGCGGCGACCAGCAGAAAATCGTCGGCAACCTGTCCGGCGGCGAACGCGGCCGCCTGCACCTCGCGAAGACGCTGATCTCGGGCGGCAACGTGCTGCTGCTCGACGAACCGTCGAACGACCTCGACGTCGAAACGCTGCGTGCGCTGGAAGACGCGCTGCTCGAATTCGCGGGCTCGGTGATGGTGATCTCGCACGATCGCTGGTTCCTCGACCGGATCGCGACGCACATCCTCGCGTTCGAAGGCGATTCGCAGGTCACGTTCTTCGACGGCAACTACCAGGAGTACGAAGCCGACAAGCGTGCGCGCCTCGGCGAGGAAGCCGCGAAGCCGAAGCGTCTGCGCTACAAGCCGATCAGCCGCTGACCGGCGCGGCCCGGGCGCCGGCACCGCGGCAACGCGGGGCTGGATGCCGAAGGGCCTCGCTTCCGGAGCAGCACCAAGAAAAAGCGGGCCGATGGCCCGCTTTTTCATTTGCCCGAGCGCTCGCCCGCCGCTTACGCGAGCGCGCCCAGTTCGCGCAACCGCGCCTCGGTTGCCGCCGCGCTCGTATGATGAATGCCGTGCCAGCCGAGCGCCGTCGCGGCCTCCGCATTCTTCGCGTTGTCGTCGATGAACACGAGCTCGTGCGGCGCGATGCCCGGCAGGTGCGGCTCGATCCGCGCATGCATCTCGCGATAGATCGCCGGATCGGGCTTCACGAGCTTCACGCGGCCGGACACGACGATGTCCTTGAAGCGCCGCAGCACCGGGAAGTTGTCCCACGCATACGGAAACGTCTGCGCGGACCAGTTCGTCAGCCCGAACAGCGGCATCCCCTGCGCGTCCAGCCGGTCGACCAGCGCGGCGCCTTCTTCGAGCACGCCGCCGATCATCTCGTGCCAGCGTGCATAGAAGGCACGGATCAGCGCCTCGTGCTCCGGAAACTTCGCGACGAGCTCGGCCGTGCCTTCGTCGATCGTCTGCCCGCCGTCCTGGCGGACCACCCAGTCCATCGCGCACACGTGCGTGAGAAACCAGCGACGCTCGGCTTCGTCGGGAATCAGTTCACGGTAAAGATACTCGGGGCTCCAGTCGATCAGCACGCCGCCGAAATCGAACACCACGGCCTTGATCGTCATGCGAACTCCGTCGCGAGTACATCGGCAAGCGGGCGCGGCGTCACCGCGTTGCCCGACAGCGAATTGTTGTTCCAGATGAAGTGGTGGTGCGCGACGATCTGCGCGGCCGACAGGTGCGTGCGCTCGTTCGTCGTGTGCAGGTCGGACACGACGGTCGTCCGGTAGCCGAGCAGCGCGGCACGTCGTGCAGCCGAATCGACGCAGAATTCGGTCGCGTAGCCGCAGATCAGCACCGAACGGATGCCGTGGCGATCGAGCTGCGCCGCGAGCGGCGTTTCGTGGAACGAATCGCTCATCTGCTTGCGCACGCGCCAGTCGTCGTCGCCGACGACCAGCCCCGCATGCAACTCCCAGCCCGGCGTGCCGGGCACGACGTCGTCATCCGCATCGCCGTCGTGCTGCACGAAGCAGACGGGCGCGTTCGCCGCGCGCGCCGCCGCCGTCAACCGGTTGATGCCCGACACGACGTCGTCGAGCCGGTAAGCGGGCTGCGCCCGCTCCAGCAGCCCGCGCTGCATGTCGATCACGATCACTGCGGTGTCCGCCATTGCTTGCCCTCGGTTTTGGCGTTCGGCCGTCGTCCGGCCGATATCGCTTGTTGCGTCAGATCGGCTGCGTGCGTGCGTCGAGCCACGCCTTCGCATCGCCGCTCAGGTGCCGGCCGACGCGCTCGCGCACCGTCGCGTGATACGTGTTCAGCCACGCGCGCTCTTCGTCATGCAGCATCTCGATCAGCACGCAGCGCGTGTCGATCGGGCACAGCGTCAGCGTCTCGAACGCGAGGAAATCGCCGAATTCCGTCTTCCCGGCCGCGCGGTTCACGACCAGGTTCTCGATCCGGATGCCCCACTGGCCGGGGCGGTACACGCCCGGCTCGATCGACGTGATCATCCCCTCTTCCATCGCCGTGTGCGGCTCGGCCGGCGCGTAGTGCGAGATGACCTGCGGGCCTTCGTGCACGTTCAGGAAGTAGCCGACGCCGTGCCCCGTGCCGTGCCCGTAGTCGAGCCCGGCCGCCCACATCGGCGCGCGCGCGATCGCGTCGAGCATCGGCGAGCGGATGCCGCGCGGGAAGCGTGCGCGCGACAGCGCCATCATCGATTTCAGCACGATCGTGAAATCGCGCCGCTGCAGGTCGCTGACGGTGCCGACCGGCACGACGCGCGTGATGTCGGTCGTGCCCGTCATGTACTGGCCGCCCGAATCGATCAGCAGCAGGCCATCGCCGGCGATCGTCGCGTGCGATTCGGGCGTCGCATGGTAATGCGGCATCGCGCCGTTCGCGTTGAAGCCGGCAATCGTCGCGAAGCTGGCGGACACGTAGCCGGGGCGCCGTGCGCGCGCGGCCGTGAGCTTCTCCTCGATCGTCAGCTCGGTGATCGTCTCGCGGTTCACGGCCTGTTCGAACCAAGCGAAGAATTCCGCGAGCGCTGCACCGTCGTGCTCCATCGTCACGCGCACGTGCTCGATCTCGGCGGACGTCTTGCGCGACTTCGCGAACGTCGACGGATTCACGGCCTCGACGAGCGTCACGCCGGCCGGCACGGCCTCGAGCGTGCCGAACGTCACGCGGCGCGGATCGACCAGCAGCGTCGCGCCGGCGGGCAGCGCGGCGAGCGACGCGCGCGCGTCGTCGTAGGCACGGACGTCGACGCCGTCCTGCGCGAGCGACGCGGCCAGTGCCGGCGACACCTTGCCGTCGGCGACGAACAGCGTCGCGCGATCGGCGCCGATCATTGCGTGCGCAACGAACACGGGATTGAAGTTGACGTCGGCGCCGCGCAGGTTGAACAGCCATGCGAGGTCGTCGAGCGTCGACACGAAATGCCACTGCGCGCCCTGCGCGTGCATCGCGCGGCGCACGTCGGCCAGCTTGCTCGCGCGCGTCGTGTCGGCCTGCGGCGCCACGTGCTCGAACACCGCGTCGCCGGGCAGCCCCGGCCGCTCGGGCCAGATCGCGTCGAGCAGGTCGAGATCGGTGCGCAGCGCGACGCCGCGCGTGCTCAGCGCGGCCGTCAGCCCGCGTGCGGCCGCGACGCCGAGCACCGCACCGTCGACGCCGACCGTCATGCCGGCCGGCACGTTCTGCGCCAGCCAGTCGACGTGCGGCGCGCTCTGCTGCCCGCCCGTCATCTTCATCAGCTGCACGCCCGTGCCGGCCAGCTCGGCGTCGGCCTGCACCCAGTAGCGGCTGTCGACCCACAGCCCCGCGAAATCCGCGGTCACGACCAGCGTGCCGACCGAGCCCGTGAAGCCCGACAGCCAGCGGCGCGCCTGCCAGCGTTCGGGCAGGTATTCGGACAGGTGGGGGTCGGCGGACGGCACGAGATAGGCGGCCAGATCCTCGCGGGCCATGGCGCCGCGCAGCAGCGCGAGGCGGGCCGGCACCGGCGAGACTTCGGGAAGACGGGCATTCATGATTTCACCTGAGAGCATTCAGCGACGGGCCGACAGCGCGACCGTCACGGCTACGGCAAGGAACGCGACGCCGGTGCAGACCGGCCATTCGAGCGTCTCGCCATCGTAAAACAGTCCCGAGAGATTGCCGGCCATGCGGGCGGCGACCGCGCCAGCGATGCCGGCGAGCACGGCGATCCACCATGCCGGCCGGCCCGTGCGCCGCATCGGATGCAGCCAGCGGCCGAACAGCCCGACGGCCGCTCCCAGGACAAGGATTCCAAACCAGTTCATTCAACGCCTTCTATAAATTCAGATTCGTCCCATAGGCGTGAACGTTACCAGCGGCTAGCATCGATTCATCCATCGAACCCGGGACCAGCCGGGTGCCGCGAACATTCGAGTGTAGGGGCCGACTCGACGTTATGGCAAGCGCGCACCGGCTGCCGTATTGAAGAAATTCTCATGCGAATCGCTCTGATCGATCCGGAGTCGCGTCATGTCGCACTCCTGAACCGCCTGCTCTTCGCGGGCGGCCACGTGTGCCACGCGTTTCCGTCCAGCGCCGCATTCTTCGCGTGGCTCGCCGCAGACAACACCTGCGACATGCTGATCACCGGCCACTGGGCCGGCGACCAGCCGGCCCAGGAGGTCATTCCGCGCGCGCAGGCAGTCCTGCCCGGTTTGCCGGCCATCGCCATGATGCAGTCGCCGCGCGAAAGCGAAATCGTCTCGTGCCTGCACGCGGGCGCCGACGATTGCCTCGCGCGGCCCGTGAGCGGCCCCGAGCTGCTTGCACGCGTCAACGCGCTGAGCCGGCGCGCCGGCGTACGCCGCCCGCCCACCCGCTCGCGCGAAATGTATGGCGAATATGCATTCGACGCCACGCATGATCTCGTGCGCTTCGGCGACGCAATCGTTTCCCTGACGCCCAAGGAGTTCCGTTTCGCCCAGCTGCTGTTCACGAACCTGTCGCGGCCCGTGTCGCGCGCCCATATCCTCGAAACGGTATGGGGGCGCCGCCGCGACATGAAGTCGCGCACGCTCGATACGCACGCGTCCCGGCTGCGCAGCAAATTGCGGCTGCTTCCGGAGCGCGGCTACCGGTTGCTGCCGCTCTACGGCTTCGGCTACCAGCTCGACCGCGTGCCGATCGAGCCCCCAAATTCACGGCCCCGCCATGCTGATGCCCGGTATGCGGCGAGTGAGGAAATCGCTGAAACGCTATAATATGGGGCTAAACGATAGCCCTTGATATGCAACTCCTCACGATCGGAATCAATCACCACACTGCGCCTGTCGCCCTGCGCGAACGCGTGGCGTTTCCGCTCGAGCAGATCAAGCCGGCTCTCGTCACGTTCAAGAATGTGTTTCTCGGCCCCCAGGCGCCCAATACGCCTGAAGCGGCGATCCTCTCCACCTGCAACCGCACCGAACTGTATTGCGCGACCGACGATCGCGCGGCACGCGAAGACGCGGTCCGCTGGCTGTCGGAGTATCACCGGATTCCGGTCGACGAGCTTGCGCCGCACGTGTACGCGCTGCCGCAGTCCGAAGCGGTCCGGCACGCATTCCGCGTCGCATCCGGCCTCGATTCGATGGTGCTCGGCGAAACCCAGATCCTGGGCCAGATGAAGGACGCCGTGCGCACCGCGACGGAAGCCGGCGCGCTCGGCACCTATCTGAACCAGCTGTTCCAGCGCACGTTCGCGGTCGCGAAGGAAGTGCGCGGCACGACCGAAATCGGCACGCAGTCGGTGTCGATGGCCGCCGCCGCGGTACGCCTCGCGCAGCGGATCTTCGAAAAGGTGTCCGATCAGCGCGTGCTGTTCATCGGCGCCGGCGAAATGATCGAGCTGTGCGCGACGCACTTCGCCGCGCAAGGCCCGCGCGAACTCGTCGTCGCGAACCGCACGGCCGAACGCGGCCAGCGGCTCGCCGAACGCTTCAACGGCCGCGCGATGCCGCTGGCCGACCTGCCCACCCGCATGCACGAATTCGACATCATCGTGTCGTGCACGGCGTCGACGCTGCCGATCATCGGCCTCGGTGCAGTGGAGCGCGCGGTGAAGGCACGCCGCCACCGCCCGATCTTCATGGTCGACCTCGCGGTGCCGCGCGACATCGAGCCCGAAGTCGGCAAGCTGAAGGACGTGTTCCTCTACACCGTCGACGATCTCGGCGCGATCGTGCGTGAAGGCAACGCGTCGCGCCAGGCCGCGGTTGCGCAGGCCGAAGCGATCATCGAGACGCGCGTGCAGAATTTCATGCAATGGCTCGACACGCGCAGCGTCGTGCCGGTGATTCGTCACATGCATACGCAGGCCGACGCGCTGCGCCGCGCCGAAGTCGACAAGGCGCAGAAGCTGCTCGCACGCGGCGACGATCCGGCCGCCGTACTCGAAGCGTTGTCGCAGGCGCTGACCAACAAGCTGATCCACGGCCCGACGAGCGCGCTCAACCGCGTGAACGGCGCCGATCGCGATTCGCTGATCGACCTGATGCGCGGCTTCTACCAGCACGCGCCGCGCTCGAACGACCAGTCCGGCCACTAGCGCCGGCCGCTCGCCCTGCCGCCGGCCGGTCGTTGTCCTGCCACCGGCCTATCCTTTCCGAATACCCCTTGCCCGGGAGCGCCGCTCCACACCATGAAGACGAGCATGCAACGCAAGCTCGACCAGCTGTCCACACGGCTGGCCGAACTGAACGATCTGCTGAGCCGCGAAAACGTCACGGCCGACCTCGACCAGTACCGCAAACTGACGCGTGAACATGCGGAACTCGGCCCGGTCGTCGAGCAATACGCGCTGTGGCGCCAGTCGCGCAGCGACGAGACGGCCGCGCAGGAGCTGCTTGCCGATCCGTCAATGCGAGACTTCGCGGAAGACGAAATCCGCAGCGCACGCGACGGCATGGCGCGCCTCGAGACCGAGCTGCAGAAGATGCTGCTGCCGAAGGATCCGAACGACGACCGCAACATCTTCCTCGAAATCCGTGCGGGCACGGGCGGCGATGAATCGGCGCTGTTTGCCGGCGACCTGCTGCGCATGTACCTGCGCTTCGCGGAACGCCAGCGCTGGCAGGTCGAAATGATGTCGGAGAGCGCGTCGGATCTGGGCGGCTACAAGGAAGTGATCGTGCGGATCGCGGGCCAGGGCGCATATTCGCGCCTGAAATTCGAATCGGGCGGCCATCGCGTCCAGCGCGTGCCGGCGACCGAGACGCAGGGGCGCATCCATACGTCCGCGTGCACGGTCGCGGTGATGCCGGAAGCCGACGAGATCGGCGAGGTCGAGATCAATCCGGCCGACCTGCGGATCGACACGTTCCGCGCGTCCGGCGCGGGCGGCCAGCACATCAACAAGACCGATTCGGCCGTGCGCGTCACGCACATCCCGACCGGGATCGTCGTCGAATGCCAGGACGACCGTTCGCAGCACAAGAACAAGGATCGCGCGCTGAAGGTGCTCGCCGCGCGCATCAAGGACAAGCAGTATCACGAGCAGCATGCGAAGGAAGCCGCGACGCGCAAGAGCCTGATCGGCTCCGGCGACCGTTCCGAACGGATCCGCACCTACAACTTCCCGCAAGGCCGGATGACCGACCACCGGATCAACCTGACGCTGTACCGGCTCGAGGCGATCATGGACGGCGATCTCGACGAACTGATCGGCGCGCTCGTCAGCGAGCATCAGGCCGAGCTGCTGGCGTCGCTCGGCGACGCCGACTGAGGCCGCGATGCCCGACACCACTGCCGACGAATTGCTGCGCGTGTCGCCGCTCGACGCGGTCGATGCGCGCGTACTGCTCGCGCACGCGCTCGGCTGGACCCGCACGCAACTGATCACGCGCGGCGATGCGCCGCTCGACGCGGCCGCGGTCGAACGCTACCGCGCGCTCGAAGCGCGCCGCGTCGCCGGCGAGCCCGTCGCGCAACTGGTCGGGATGCGCGAGTTCTTCGGCCGCCCGTTCGACGTGACGCCCGACGTGCTGATCCCGCGCCCCGAAACCGAACTGCTCGTCGAAGCCGCGCTCGATGCGATCGACGGGCTGCCGCACGCTGCCGTGCTCGATCTCGGTACCGGCAGCGGCGCGATCGCCGTGTCGATCGCGGCGGAACGCCCCGATGCGCGCGTGTGGGCGCTCGACCGCTCGCCGGCTGCGCTCGCCGTCGCGCAACGCAACGCGGACAAGCTGCTCGACGCACGCCGTCCCGGCGGCCCGCTGCAGTGGCTGCAGAGCGACTGGTACGCGGCGCTCGATCCGACGCTCGTGTTCGACACGATCGTCAGCAACCCGCCGTACATCGCGCAGCACGATCCGCACCTCGCGCAGGGCGACCTGCGTTTCGAGCCGCGCGGCGCACTCACTGACGATGCCGACGGCCTCAGCGCGATCCGCACGATCGTCGCGGGCGCCGGCATCCATCTGAAACCGGGCGGCACGCTCTGGATCGAGCACGGCTACGACCAGGCCGAAGCCGTCCGCACGATCCTCGCCTCGCACGGCTTCGTCGCGGTCGAATCGCTCGCCGATCTCGCCGCGATCGAACGCACGACAGGCGGCCGGCTGCCGGGCTGATGCCCGGCCCGCCCGGTTGAAATCCGCTATCATTTCGATCTAACGCCCCGCAAACGCAAGGTCAGTCATGGACACCCAACAACGTATCAAGCAAATCGTCGACGAAAACCAGGTCGTGCTCTTCATGAAGGGCAACGCGCAATTCCCGATGTGCGGCTTCTCGGGCCGCGCCGTGCAGGTGCTGAAAGCCTGCGGCGTCGACCAGTTCAAGACGGTCAACGTGCTTGAAGACGACGAAATCCGCCAGGGCATCAAGGCATTCTCGAACTGGCCGACCATCCCGCAGCTCTATGTGAAGGGCGAATTCATCGGCGGCTCGGACATCATGATGGAGATGTACCAGTCGGGCGAACTGCAGCAACTGTTCGCCGCCGCTTAACACGCGGAACCCGCCCCCCTTTCGATGGCATCTCCCAGCGCGCCGCCACGCCGGCTGATCGTCGCGATCACCGGCGCCACCGGCGCGATCTACGGCGTCCGGCTGCTCGACCTGCTGCGCGCCGCGGGCGGCGTCGAAACGCACCTGCTGATCTCGAACGCCGGCTGGCTCAACATCCAGCACGAGCTGAAGCTGCCGAAGGCCGATGTCGAAAGCCGTGCGGACGTCGTGCACTCGGTGCGCGACGTCGGCGCGACGATCGCGTCGGGTTCGTTCGCGACCGACGGGATGGTGATCGCGCCATGCTCGATGAAGACGCTCGCGAGCGTCGCGCACGGGCTGTCCGACAACCTGATCACGCGCGCGGCCGACGTCACGCTGAAAGAACGCCGCCGTCTCGTGCTGATGGTGCGCGAAACGCCGTTCAACCTCGCGCATCTGCGCAACATGACCGCCGTCACCGAGATGGGCGGCATCGTCTTTCCGCCGCTGCCCGCGTTCTACGCGATGCCGAAGACGATCGAGGAACTCGTCGACCAGACCGTCACGCGCGTGCTCGACCTGTTCGCGCTCAGCGCGCCGCAGACGACACCGTGGGCCGGCATCCGGCACGCGCAGTAAGCGCTACTTCGCCCCTTTCTTCGCGCATCTTCGCCGATTTTCACGGCAGCTCATTCGATTGCACGCAAACTGACGACTACCCGCATCGTCATGCATCGCGTTGCGCCGATTATCAACAAACAAGCGTCAATCAAATTCAGAAACGCCGATTTATCAATTTCGGGTGCGCGCCTATAGTCACAGGCAAACCCTTTTTCGCAGGCCACCACCATGAACCGCTTGCCTTCGCTGTACCTGTCCCACGGCGCGCCGACGCTGCCGATCGACCCGACGCTGCCGTCCGGCGCGTTCACGCACCTCGGTGCCGAATTGCCGCGCCCGCGCGCTGTGCTGATGCTGTCCGCGCACTGGGGCACGCAACGGCCGGTCGCGAGCGTCGCCGCGCATCCGGAAACGATCCACGATTTCTACGGTTTCCCGCAGGCGCTGTACGACATCCGCTATCCGGCGCCGGGCGCGCCCGATGTCGCCGCGCGCGCGGCCACGTTGCTGAATGCGGCCGGCATCGCGACCGCGACGACCGAGCACGGGCTCGACCACGGCGCGTGGGTGCCGATGCTGCTGATGTTCCCGGAGGCCGACGTGCCCGTGGCCCAGCTGTCGATCCAGCCCCGCGCGGATGCGGCGCATCACTTCGCGCTTGGCCGCGCGCTGCGGCCGCTGCGCGACGAAGGCGTGATGGTGATCGGTTCGGGCCAGATCACGCACAACCTGCGCGCAGCCGATTTCGGCGCCGCGCCCGAGGACGCGGACCCGCGCGTCGCGGAATTCACCGACTGGTTCGAGGCGAAGCTTGCCGCGCGCGATGTCGACGCACTGCTCGACTACCGCCGGCAGGCGCCGCACGCGGCGCTGATGCATCCGACCGACGAGCATCTGCTGCCGGTCTTCACGGCGCTCGGTGCGGCGGACGACGACTACCAGCTCGGCATCCAGTCGCTCGGCACCTACCAGCGCGTGCTCGCGATGACGAACTACGTGTTCGCGAGCGCCAACGCCTGAGCCGCGACGCAACCGCCGGCCACAAACAAAAAAGCCCGCCCGAGCATCGCTCGGACGGGCTTTTTTTCGCCGCATCCTGCCGCCGCCGAATCCGGCGACAGGTCAGGCGTCAGACACCGACCCCTTCGAGGATCTCGTCGTGCGACTCGCGCTCGTCGAGATACTGGGTCCGGTAGCCCGTATTCACACCCCAGAAGTAGAACACCAGCGAGATCGCCGCGACGATCAGCATGTCCCAGCCGTACGGCAGGTAGCCGTGACCGCCGAATTCCTTGCTGCCGATCAGCGACAGCACGGCCATCGTCGGCAGGTACGCGACCAGCCACCATGCGGCCTTCAGGTCGGCACCCCAGCCGGTCCAGCCCGATTTCGCCTGGAAGTAGAAGTACACCGGCAGCGCGACGATCATCAGCAGGATGATTTCGCCCGTCAGCGGCCACTTCGCCCAGTACAGGATCAGCGATGCGCACACGAATGCGAACGGGGCGATCAGCTTCATCAGCGGAATCGACAACGGACGCTCGATGTCGGTCGCCGAGCGGCGCAGCGCCATCAGGCTGATCGGGCCGGTCAGGTACGAGATCACCGTCGCGACCGAGATCACCGCCGCGAGCGAGCTCCAGCCGCGGAAGAAGAACAGGAAGATGAACGACACGAGCAGGTTGAACCACATCGCCTGGCGCGGCACGCCGTAGATCGGGTGCACGTTGCCGAACATCTTCGGCATCGTGTTGTTGCGCTCCATCGCGTAGATCATGCGGGTCGTCGTCGCCATGTAGGTCGTCCCGGTGCCGCTCGGGCTGATGAACGCGTCGACGTACAGCAGGATCGCCAGCCAGTTCAGGTTCAGCGCGATCGCGAGTTCCGCGAACGGCGACGAGAAGTTGAAGTGCGCCCAGCCCTTCGCGACGTCGGCCGGGTTCACCGAACCGATGTAGGCCATCTGCAGCAGCACGTAGATCACGAGTGCGAGCAGGATCGACGTGATCACCGCGAACGGCACGCTGCGCGACGGGTTGCGCGCTTCACCGGCCAGGTTCACCGGGCTCTGGAAGCCGTTGAACGCGAACACGATGCCGCTCGTCGCGACTGCGGTCAGCACGGCCGACCAGCCATACGGCGCGAAGCTCGCATTGGAGGCGGTGCCGAGGTTTTCCGCATGGAAGCTCGTCAGCATCAGGCCGAGGATCGTGAGGCCGGGGATCAGGAACTTGAAGATCGTGATCGCCGTGTTCGCCCGCGCGAAGGCCTTGACGCCCCAGTAGTTCAGCATGAAGTAGATGACGACCAGCACGGCCGACAGCAGCAGGCCGAGTGTCTGCAACTCGCCGTTCACGAACAATGCATGCGCCCACGGATACGGCCACGTGCTCATGTACTGGATCGACGCTTCGGCCTCGATCGGAATCACGGATACGATCGCGATCCAGTTGGCCCATGCGCTGATGAAGCCCACCAGCGAACCGTGCGAGTAGCGTGCGTAACGCACCATGCCGCCCGACTCGGGGAACATCGCACCCAGCTCCGCGTACGTCAGGGCAATCGCGAGAATCACGACAGCACCGATGATCCATGCGCAGATCGCCGCCGGACCGGCGATCTTCGCGGCCTTCCAGGCACCGAACAGCCAGCCCGAGCCGATAATCGAACCCAGTCCCGTCAGCATCAATGCAAACGGGCCGATGTTCCGTTGAATAGAACTCTTCACATCCTCTCCTATGTCTCAAAAAGCATGGTCGGCCTGCGGTCCGGGATCGGCTCGGACAGCACCGCGCACGCATTCTTGGGGGGACGGGTCATCCGATCGGGGCAACCCGTCCGCGCGGCGCGTAGTTTAACGGTTGCACCTCCGGCGTGGCGCCAAAATCGATCGACCCCTACAAAAAATTCGCATCGCCTGCAAGCTTTGTAAACCTGATCTCCGCAATAACCCTGAGAGCATGGGAATACGGTTGACCATCAGACCGATTAGCCGTATAAAGGACTTCGCAGGATTTCAAGTGGCGAGTGAATTGGTTCTTTCGTAGTTCGCCCATCAACGGTACTCCGGTTGGTCCTATTACCCCTTCCTTGATTTTCCGCACCCCATGGGCTTCGGCCCCGTTTTATCTTTTTAGGAACAAGTAACATGGCAACCGGTACCGTCAAGTGGTTCAATGACGCAAAGGGCTTCGGCTTCATCACCCCGGAAGGCGGCGGCGACGATCTGTTCGCGCACTTCTCGGAAATCCGCGTCGAAGGCTTCAAGACGCTGCAAGAAAACCAGAAGGTTGAATTCGAAGTGAAGACGGGCCCGAAGGGTCTGCAAGCTGCGAACATCCGTCCGGTCTAAGCTTGGCGCGATAATTCGTGTAAAAAAGCCCCGCTTCGGCGGGGCTTTTTGTTTTTGGGCGCCGGAGCGGCATTGGCGGCTATGCCAAACCGCCAATTGCCATTCAGCCGAACAATCGTTGCGCGTGAATGCCGAGGCCCGTCGCGACACTTGCGAGACGGTCGCCGAATACCGGCTGCGCGTCCGGGAATGCGCCCGCGAGCGCGCCCGACAGGAACGCGAGCCCGGTCGAGCCGCCGGTGAAATACAGCGCGCCGACGTCGCGCGGCGCCACGCCCGCGAGCCGCACCGTCTCGCGCGCGGCGTCGACGATCCGCGAGGTGTCGTCGCGGCTCGCATCGACGAGGCGATCGGCATCGAATGCGATCAGCAGGTCTTCTTCCACGTCGTTCAGGTTGATCATCGTCTCCCCGCCCGCCGCAACACCGATCTTCGCTTCTTCCGCGCGCGCCATCAGCGCATGCCCGAGCCGCTGCTCGACCACGCTCGTGAGCCGGTCGTACTGCCGCACGTCCTGGTACAGGTGCTTCATCAGCTTCAGCTCGCCGATCCGCTTCGGCGTGTAGACCGTATTGATCAGGTGCCAGGTCGCGAGATCGAAGTAGATCTTGTTCGGCAGCTCGCGCCCTTCCGGGTCGAGCGAACGGTAGCCGAATGCGGGCAGGATCGCTGCCAGCTCGACACGCCGGTCGTAGTCGGTGCCTGCGACGTGCACGCCGTGGTGCGCCAGCACGTCGTCCTTGCGCTCGAGCCGCGCCATCCGCTCGGGCCCGACGCGCACCAGCGAAAAGTCGGACGTGCCGCCGCCGATGTCGGCGACGAGCACGAGGCGCTCGGCCTGCTGGCGCGATTCGTAGTCGAACGCGGCGGCGATCGGTTCGTACTGGAAGTGAACGTCCGCGAAGCCGACCGATCGTGCGGCCGCCTCGAGCTGATCCTGCGCGAGGCGGTCGGCGCGCGGATCGTCGTCGACGAAGAACACCGGCCGGCCGAGCACCGCGCGGCCGATCGGCGCGCCCGCGCGCGCTTCGGCCTTGCGCTTCAGGTGCGTCAGGAAGCGCGCGATGATTTCGGTGTACGCGATCGCACTGCCGTCGCCGAGATCGGTCGTCGTTTCCGCGAGCGGCGAGCCGAGGATGCTCTTCATCGAGCGCATCAGCCGGCCGTCGAAACCGTCGATATAGGAAGCCAGCGCCGCACGGCCGTATTCGACCGTCTCTTCGTCGTTGTTGAAGAAGATCGCGGTGGGCAGCGTCAGGTGGTCGCCCTCGACGGGCGCGAGGCGCATGCCGTCGCCGTCGGGCAGCGCCACGGCGGAATTGGACGTGCCGAAATCGATCGCGCAGTAAGTCATGGGAAGTTGCCGCAGCAGGGCCGGCGCGAAAACGGAAAGGACGGGCTTTTTAACATGAAGCCCGCGGGATCACAACCGGGGCTGGCCACCGGTACCGCTCAGCGGGTGCCGATGGCAACGGCGCGGTGCGCCGCGCCGCGGACACGCGCGAACGGGGTGCACGAGGGTGCAGCCCGCCCGCTTGCGTGGTCAGGCTGCCGCGTCGAAGCTCTTCTTCCACGCGCCCGCATACACGACTTCGCCGATCGCCTGGCGCGTACGCGGCGCCTTTTCGCGATCGCGCAGCACGGGGTCGAGCTTGTCGACGTTGCCGTAATGGCCGAGCGAGATGATCGACAGGATCGCGACGTCGGCCGGAATCGCGAACGCGTCGCGAAACGCCTTCGTGTCGAAACCGCTCATCTGGTGGGCGGCGAGGCCGAGCGCGTGCGCCTGCAACACCAGCGACATCGCGGCGGCACCGGCGTCGTACGACGCGGTGGGTGCCGGCTCGCCCTTCGGCGTGAGCGTGTGGGCCGTTACCGCGATCAGCACGGGCGCCGGCGCATTCCAGCCCTGGTTGAACGGCACCAGCGTCGCGAACGCGCGCTTGAACGCGTCTTCGTCCTGCGCGCGATCGAATACGATGAAACGCCACGGCTGCGCGTTGTACGCGGACGGCGCCCAGCGCGCGGCTTCGAGCACCGCGTGGAGATCGCCGGCACTGACGGGCTCGTCCGAATAGGCGCGCGGGCTCCAGCGGCCCGCGATCAGATCGTGAATCGAAACAGTAGTGGGAGCAGGTTTGACGGACATGCGGTTCCTCGCTGACATCGATGAAGGGGCGCGAACGCCCGGCGAACCGCAAGCATACCCGCTTGAGCGGCTGCGCGCCCGATCCTCCCGCGCTATGCAAATCTCCCTGCCTGCATTGGCCGGCCACAGGCTGCGCGGCCGGCCGCGTTCACCGCAATCAGGCCGCCTGCGCGGCTGCGCGCGACGGGCCGCGGTTGATCCGCAGCACGATCAGCGCACCGACGATGCACAGCCCGCCCGAGATCATCGACGCGATCGTGTAGGTGCCGAGGCTCGCGCGCAGCAGCCCGGCGCCGAGCGCCGCGAACGCCGCGCCGAGCTGGTGGCCGGCGACGATCCAGCCGAACACGACCGGCGCCGCGGCCTTGCCGAACACGTCGGTCGCGAGCCGCACGGTCGGCGGTACGGTTGCGATCCAGTCGAGGCCGTAGAACATCGCGAACAGCGGCAGCCCGAAGAAATCGATCCCGAACGCATGCGGCAGGTAGATCAGCGACAGCCCGCGCAGCCCGTAGTACCAGAACAGCAGCACGCGGTTGTCGTAGCGGTCGGACAACCAGCCCGACAGCGTCGTGCCGAACAGGTCGAACACGCCCATCGCCGCGAGCAGCGACGCGCCCTGCACTTCACTCATCCCGTAGTCGCTGCACATCGCGATCAGGTGCGTGCCGACATAGCCGTTGGTGCTCGCGCCGCAGATGAAGAAGCTGAAGAACAGCAGCCAGAAGTCGCGCGAACGGCTCGCCATCAGCAGCGTGCGGAACGCGACCGCGAGCGGGTTCTCCTTCGACGCGACGGGCGCGGCCGGCGCATCGGCCGGTTCGCCGTACGGGCGCAGCTGCACGTCGGCCGGCCGCTCGGGCAGCAGGAAGGCAACCAGCGGAATCACGATCGCGGCCGCCACCGCGACGACCAGCACGACCGGCCGCCAGCCGTGGCGCTGCGCGATCGCCGCGAGCATCGGCAGGAACACAAGCTGGCCGGTGGCCGTGCTGGCGGTCAGGATCCCCATCACGAGGCCGCGCCGCGCATGGAACCAGCGCGTGACGAACGTCGCGGACAGCGTCAGCGCGACGACACCCGTCGAGCAGCCGACCATCAGGCCCCAGATCACGACCATCTGCCAGCTCTGCGTCATCATCGACGACAGCGCGACACCGGCGCTCATCGTCACGAGCGCCGTGAGGATCGTCGGGCGCAGCCCGAAGCGCTGCATCGCCGCGGCCGCAAACGGGCCCGTCAGGCCGTACAGTGCGATATTCACCGAGATCGCCAGCGAAATCGCCGCCCGGCTCCAGCCGAGCTCGCGCTCGAGCGGCACCATCAGCACGCTCGGCGTCGCGCGCGTGCCGGCTGCCGCCAACAGGATCAGGAATACCACCGCCGCCGCGAGCCATCCGTAGTGGAAGCGCCCGCCGATTCGTGTCACTGCCCAGTTCATCTTCGCGTTCTCCAGTTGGCGGTTCCGGCGCCATCGCGCCCGCCCCGCCCCAACCAGGCCACCTCCGCCGCACATTTCAACATCGGCTGACCCGGGCCGACGCTTGGCATTTGTCTGTTGATCCGGCCGCGATTGTTACCGACCGGTCACAAGTGTGTTGCGATCGTAGTGACCAGTCGGTAACATGTCAAGCCATTCCACTATGCAGCCGAGGGGCATCATGTCGGGCATCGAGATCGCCAAACTGCCGGCGCGCCGCACGCGCCGGCCGATCGACGGCGCCACCGCGCAGGAGCACCTGCTGCGCGCCGCCGAGGAGCTGTTTTACAAGGAAGGCGTGCGCACCGTCGGCGTCGAGGCCGTCGTGGAGCGCGCGGGCGTCAACAAGATGAGCCTGTACCGCCAGTTCTCGTCGAAGGACGAACTGATTCTCGCGTATCTGGAACGGATGGACGCGTGCTTCTTCGAGCGCCTCGACACGAGCGCCGCGAAGCATCCCGGCCAGCCGAAGGCGCAGCTGATCCAGTATTTCGCCGATCTTGCCGAGCGCGCGACGCAGAAGGACTATCGCGGCTGCCCGTTCGTCAACGTCGCCGCCGAATTCCCGGATGCGTCGCACCCGGCGCGCGAGCGCGTCGCGCAGAACAAGGAACAATTGATGAATCGGCTCGTCGCGCTATGCGAAGGCGCCGGCGCGCGGCAGCCGAAGGCGCTGGCCGACGCGCTCGCGTTGATCGTCGAAGGCATCTACGCGGCGAGCCAGACGTACCGGCACGGCGAAACGCCGATCGGCACGGCGCCCGCGCTCGTCACGCAGCTGATCGAAGCCGCGTGCGCTTGACGGGGCGCATACGCCCGAGCCCGGCGGGCCCGCTACAATGCGGCCCTCGCCGCTCTTCCGCCCGACTGGTTTTACGATGACCGACACCCGCCCCGAATCGCACGACGACATCCTCGCCGCCACGCGGCACTGGCTCGCGCGCGCGGTGATCGGGCTCAACCTGTGCCCGTTCGCGAAAAGTGTCTATGTGAAGGAACAGGTGCGCTACGCGATCAGCGACGCGACGACGCTGGAAGACGCGCTCGCCGAACTCGAGACCGAGCTGCGCGCGCTCGAGGCGGCGGACCCGCAGCAGGTCGATACGACGCTCGTGATCTACCCGCATGCGTTCGCCGATTTCGTCGACTACAACGACGCGCTGTTCTTTGCCGAGCGGCTCGTGCAGCAGTTGCGGCTCGACGGCGTGCTGCAGATCGCGAGCTTCCACCCGCAATACCGGTTCGAAGGCAGCGAGCCCGACGACATCGAGAACTACACGAACCGCGCGCCGTACCCGATCCTGCACCTGCTGCGCGAAGACAGCATCGCGCGTGCGGTCGACGCGTTCCCGGACGCGTCCGCGATCTACGAAAGGAATCAGGAAACGCTGCGCCGCCTCGGCCACGACGGCTGGCGCGAATGGATGCGCCGGCCGGGCGACGACGTCTGACACGGCGTGTCACGTGCGGCGTGCAACGGGCGGCGTGCGCCGCGCGGGCTGCGTGTCAGCCTTCGGCCGGCTCGACGGCCGCGCCGCCCGTCGCCGCAGCTTCCGCCACGAAGAAGCGCTCGTTCAGTTCGGCCAGGCCGAACATGCCGAGGATCTCGTTCAGCCGCTCGCCGGGGCGCCGGCGCGGCAGGTTCTTGTACTGCGCGATGATCAGCTCGTTCTTCATCGAATGCTCCCAGCCGACCAGCTCGGTCACGCTGACCTGGTAGCCGTGCGCTTCGAGCTGCAGGCAGCGCAGCACGTTGGTGATCTGGCTGCCGAATTCGCGCGTATGCAGCGGATGCCGCCACACCTCGGTCAGCGCGTTCGCGAGCGACTTGCCCTTGTTCTTGCGCAGCACGCCCGCGACTTCCGCCTGGCAGCACGGCACGAGCACGATGTGCTGCGCACGCTTCGCGAGCGCGAAGCGGATCGCGTCGTCGGTCGCCGTGTCGCACGCGTGCAGCGCGGTGACGACGTCGACGGTTTCGGGCAGCTGCGGCGACGTGATCGAATCGGCGACCGACAGGTTCAGGAACGACATGCCGCCGAACCCGAGCCGGGCGGCCAGCTCGGTCGAGCGCGTGACGAGCTCCTCGCGCGTCTCGATCCCGTACACGTGCGACGCGAACGCCGGCGTGCCGTGCCCCGGCTGCTGCTTGAAGAACAGGTCATACAGGATGAAGCCGAGGTATGACTTGCCGGCGCCGTGATCGACGAGCGTCACGCTGCCTTTGTCGGCCTGCACGCCGGCGAGCAGCGGCTCGATGAACTGGAACAGGTGATAGACCTGCTTCAGCTTGCGGCGGCTGTCCTGGTTCAGCTTCCCGTCGCGAGTGAGGATGTGCAGTTCCTTCAGCAGCTCGACGGACTGCTCCGGGCGGATTTCGTGGGTCTTGTTCGACATCGTGATGCGGCGCCGGGCCACGGTCGGTCGACCACGGCCCGGCGGCGGGAATTCGTGAGGAATGGCGACAGTTTACCGAAAATGCGCGGCCAGGCTCAGACGCGCGCGCCGAGCCGCCACAGCGACGTGACTTCGGCCTGGCGCGCCGCATGCAGCGGATCGTCGGCGTCCGTCGACTTCGGATGCGCGGGGCGGATGTCGTCGCGGCCGCGCACGACGAGGCCCGCCTCGTCGATCCATTGCAGCAGCGTCGCCCGCGACCGCAGGCCGAGATGCTCCGCGAAATCGGACAGGATCAGCCAGCCTTCGCCGCCCGGCTCGAGGTGCGCGACAAGCCCCGCGAGGAAGCCGCGCAGCATGCGGCTGTCGGGGTCGTAGACCGCGTATTCGATCGGCGCGCTCGGCCGGGCCGGCACCCACGGCGGGTTGCAGACGACGAGCGGCGCACGGCCGGCCGGAAACAGGTCGGCTTCGACGACGTCGACCTGGCCGGCATGGCCGAGTCGCGCGACGTTCTCGCGCGCGCAGGCCAGCGCACGCGGATCCTGGTCGGTCGCGACGATGCGCTCGACGCCGCGCGACGCCAGCACGGCCGCCAGCACGCCGGTGCCGGTGCCGATGTCGAACGCGAGCGACATGGCCGGCAGCGGCGCGCGCGCGACGAGGTCGACGTATTCGCCGCGCACCGGCGAGAACACGCCGTAGTGCGGGTGGATCGGCGCGCCGCCGAGCGCCGGGATCGGTACGCCCTTCTTGCGCCACTCGTGTGCGCCGACGAGACCGAGCAGTTCGCGCAGCGACACGACCGACGGCACGCCGCCGGGGCCGTACGCCTCCTCGCAGGCGGCACGCACGTCGGGCGCACGGCGCAACGGGATCGTGTAGTCGGCGTCGAGCGGAATCAGCAGCATCCCGAGCGTGCGGGCGCGCTGCGACTGCGCGAGACGATGCAGGTTGAATGCGTCGACGCCGGCCGCGGCTTTCGCCTTCTTCGGCTTGCGCTCGACACGGCGCGCCATCGCCTGCACGAGCTGGCGCGCGTTCTGGAAGTCGCCCTGCCAGACGAGCGCGGTGCCCTCGCACGCAAGGCGGTAGGCCGCGTCGGCAGTGAGGCGATCGTCGGCGGGCACCGCGCGCTTCGGCGGTTGCACGCCGGCTTCGGAGCGCCAGCGCACGGCATGATCGGCGCCGTCGGCGTCGGTCCAGTGGAAAACAGGGGAATCGGTCACGCGAACTCGGTTACGGTTGGCTTCAACGGCGGCGGGAATTCACCGCGCGGACCACACCATACCGCGCTTTGCCCGACCGGGCAAAACGGGCGCCGCGGCGCCTGCCCGCAAGCGTTCGCCGCGGCGCAACCGTCAATCAGGCGAGATCGAACGTTTCCGCAACGGGTGCATCGCGCTTGACGGCCGCGATGCCGTTCTCGCGTGCCTGCACGCTGCTGTACGTTTCGCTCGTGCCGATGATCTGGTGGTTGGCCGCCTTAAGATTGAACATGGGCTCGCCGTTGCGGGCGAGCTTGCGCTCGTAGCGCTCGTCGAGCGGCGCATTTTCCCGTACGGACGCGATCCCGTTTCTCGCGCCGCTTTTCTCCTCGTACCGCTCGCTCGCGAGGATGATCTCGCCGTTCGCCGACTTCAGGTGGAAGTAGTACTGACCGTTCGTGGCCTTCATGAGCTCGAATTTTGCCGCCATGGATTTCCCCTAAAAGAATGTCCGACCCTCGGACATCGGCAAGTGTAGGGGCCGCGCCGACAAAAATCGACATGCCATTGAGATAAGCGTTGAAGACCGTCAAATGGTGAATTTTGTTCACATTTGACCGACATTGAATCATGACCCGAGACGCTACCCGCCCCACCCCGGCATGGCAGGCATGCGCAGCGTGCCTGCATCGTTGAAGTGCACGGTGCCGAGCACGCCGCCCGCGAGCCGGCCGCGCAGCGCATACGGCAGTTCGCCGCTCGCGGCCGCGCCGGGCAGGTTCCACGCCTGCCGCGCGGCGGCGAAAGCCGATACCGAAACGGGCACGTCGAGCACGGCCTCGCCGAAACGCGGCACGGTGCCCGCACGATCGCTGACGCCGCTCGCGAACAGCGTGCCGTTCAGGTCGAGCGCAACCGCGATGCCGTCGTAGTCGATCGGGGCATCGTTCGGATTCTGCACGCGCAACTTCAGGTTGAAGCGCATCTCGAGCCCCTCCCCGACGAGCGGATCGAGCCCGGCCACCGACACGCTCAGCGGCGCCCGCGTCAGCCCCGCGCAACCGCCGAGCAGCAGCACGGCGGCGAACAACATCAGCATGGCGCGCAGCGGCGCGAAACGAAACGGGGTACGTGGCATAGGAGGGCCTCCTCGCGGCGATCGGTGAACGGGTCGTCGATGCATTGTACCGAGCGTGCCGCGCCACGCCGGATTTCGTAGTTTCTGCAGCAACACAAGATCGTTAATAGATTAAAACTACGAAATCATCAGCCAGACTGAAGCGTATTAACGACTTCCAGCATTCAATGAAGCGCGTAGAAATCAATAGATGCTCTTTCTAAATTTTTCGTTTCCTTTACCCAAAACCATCAAGTATATTTACGCATCCTTGGAGCAAGCCGACAAACCTTGAAGCCGCATGACGGCGAATTTACGGAACGGCAACACGCCTTCCTTCCGTCCTGCGGACTGGCCCGGCCAGCCCCGTAGGTCGTCGGTTCAAAGGGATTGCGCGCCCGCGCCGGGCGTGCGGCCCCGTGTCGTGCGCGCGAAATCAATTCAGTACAACACGCGTCCGGCCATTTTGAACCGGCCAGTTAACCAATATCCGGAAATCCAGAGGGGGCAGTAAACCATGATTACCTTCACGTAGTCGGCCGCCGCTTTTTTCGAATAATCCGTCATTGCCATTTTTTCGTCGTTGATTAACGGCGAGGGGATTGCTTTGTCCGGCGTTTTCGCAGCACTGAACGATTCTTTCTACAATCGAGGTTTCAGTCATGTCGATCCATATTCGCAAGATGCGTTATCTGCCGCTCGTCGCCGCACTGGCACTCGCCGGGTGCGGCGGCGACGACGGCGGTGCGGGCTCCGCTTCCGCGCTCAGCTCCGCCGGCGCGCCGCATTCGGGCTCGTCGCCCGCCGTCACCGCGCCGCCGAGCGCATCCAACGTCGACAAGAGCGTGTCGCCTGTCGAGTTGCCGGACACCGTGGTGCCCGTGAACTACCGGCTGTGGTTCCGCCCGAACGAAGCGCTGAACGCGTTCGACGGTCGCGCCGACGTCGAAATCAAGGTGTTGAAGCCGGTCAACAACATCGTGATCGCCGGCCACCGGATCAAGTTCACGAACGGCCGCATCACGCTGCAGCCGGGCAACATCCAGCTGATCGCGACGCCGCAGGACAAGGGCGACTTCTACCAGCTGCGCCCCGTGAGCGGCACGATCTCGCCGGGCAACTATTCGCTGCACATGGAATGGTCGGGCATCATCAATTTCAAGTCGTACGACGATCCGGTCGCGAAGACGGGCGGCAGCTGCGGCGACGATCCGTATCCGGGCTGCTCGGCCGCGGAAGGCATCTTCCGCGTCGACCTGAAGGGCACCGATGGCAAGACGAGCGGCGCGATCCTGACGCAGGGCGAAACCAACCTGTCGCGCCAGTGGTTCCCCGGCTGGGACGAACCGGCCTTCCGCCCGACCTATGAAGTGACGGCCGAAGTGCCGCAGAACTGGCGCGTCGTGTCGAACGCGGCCGAGAAGCCGTCGACCAACGTCGGCGGCGGCTACAAGCTCGTGCAGTTCGACAAGACCCCGCCGATGCCGTCGTACCTGCTGTTCTTCGGCGGCGGCCTGTTCGACACGTACGAGGACGACTTCACGAGCCCGCTGCCGGGCGGCAAGGGCGGCCTGCACCTGCGCGTGTTCACGCCGCCGGGCATGAGCGACTGGGCGAAGCCGGCGATGGACCGCACCAAGCAGGCGCTCGACTTCTACTACCGCTACACCGGCATCGCGCTGCCGCTGACGAAGTTCGACACGGTGGCCGCGAACGACGCGTTCAAGGATCAGAAGGACCTGAACTTCGGCGGGATGGAGAACTGGGGCTCGATTCTCGAGTTCGCCGACGACATCCTGCCGCAGCCGGGCCAGCCGATGTCGCACTACGGAAACGAGGTGCTGACGCACGAAGTCGCGCACCAGTGGTTCGGCGATCTCGTCACGGCCGACTGGTGGGACAACGTCTGGCTCAACGAGTCGTTCGCGACGTTCTTCGAGACGAAGACGACGATCCAGTTCTTCCCCAACGAGTTCAGCTGGCTCGACCAGGTGAAGAACAAGTACCGCGTGATCAATCGTGACATCGGCCCGAACGCGTTCCCGGTCGCGCCGAACTTCAACGGCTGGGCGTCGAACGACTTCGTGCTGAGCGCCAGCGCGTTCACGTACGACAAGGGCGGCCACGTGCTGAAAACGCTCGAGAACTATCTCGGCGAGCAGACGCTGCGCCGCGGCCTGCAGCAGTACCTGGTCGACTACTCGTTCGGCAACGGTACGCCGAAGCGCCTGTGGGATGCGCTGTCGAAGGAAAGCGGCCAGTCGATCGGCGCGATCGGCGACAGCTACGTGCGCCAGACCGGCGTGCCGCTGATCTCGCTCGACACGCAGTGCGACCTGACGAAGAACCAGACGGTCGTCACGCTGAAACAGCAGCCGTTCCCGAACAAGAACGCGTATCCGGGCGTGCAGTGGACGGTGCCGATCACGCTCGCGTACGGCCAGGGTCTCGCGAAACGCACGACGCTCGCGCTGAAGGACACGCAGACGCAGACGCGGATCGACGGCTGCACGGGCGTGGTCGCCGACCCGAGCGGTCTCGACTACTACGTCGTGAACTACAGCGACGCGGCCTGGAGCGGGCTGCTCACGCAGGTCAACGGCTCGACCGATCCGGTGCTGCTGGCGAACCTGAAGAGCGAAGCCGCGCTGCTCGTCGCGAACAACCTCGCGCCGGCCTCGCGCTCGACGTCGATCGGCTCGGTCGCTTCGCCGGCCGCGATGAAGCTGCGCCAGACGCCGACCTTCGGCGGCGTCGAGCTGACGACGAAGGAACGCCCGGCACTGCACTACCAGGGCGTCTTCAAGCCGCGCAAGGTAGTGACGCAGTAACGGTGCGCAGCCGGCCGGCGCCGCGCAGCCTGCGGCGCCGGCCGGCGTACCGGTTTCTCCGACCTTTGACGGGCCTCGCGTGCGAGGCCCTTTTTTCTTGCGGCCGGCGCCCGCTTGCCGTCACGCCCACGCGGCATCCCACGCCGGCTGCGCGAACCACGTCGCGAGGAACGCGACGAGTTTCGACGTCCGGGCGCTGCCGCGCGCCTGCTGGCGCAGCACGTGAATCGTCGCCGGTTCGGGTGCTGCCGCGTACTGCGGCAGCACCGCGCGCAACCGGCCGTCGCGCAGCGCGTCCCCCGCGAGCCAGGTCGGCAGGTGCGCGAGACCGAGCCCGTCGAGCGCCGCCTCGAGCAACGCCTCCGAATGATTGCTGCGAAACCGCGGCTGCGCCGGCACGTGGCGACGCTCGCCGAAGCGCCACGCGCCCGGCGGCGGCGCGCCGTGCCACGCGAGACAGTCGTGGGCGACGAGCGCATCCGGCGATGCGGGCTCGCCGCGCCGCGCGAGATAGGCCTCGCTTGCGCACAGCACGCGCCGCTGCGGCGCCAGCACGGTCGCGACCAGGCGCGTGTCCTCGAGCGGACCGATGCGTACCGCGAGGTCGGCGTCGGTACCGAGCCGCGCGCCCTGCAGGTCGACCATGCTGTCGGTCAGCACCAGGTCGACCTGCAGCGCCGGATGACGCTGCATGAACGCGGCCAGCGCGGCCATCAGGTGCCGCCGGCCGAACGGCGCCGGACAGTCGACGCGCAGCAGCCCGCTCGGCTCGTCGTGCTGGCTGTGCAGGTCTTCCTGCAGGCCGCGCAGTTCGGCCAGCATCCGCGTCGCGCGCTCGTACAGCAGCTGCCCGGCCTCGGTCGGCCGCAGCGCGTGCGTGGTGCGATGCAGGAGGCGGATGCCGAGCTGCGCCTCCAGGCGGTCGATGCGCCGCGTGACCGACGACGCGGCGACGCCGAGCCGGCGCGCGGCCGCCGAGAAGCTCTGTTGATCGACCACGTCGACGAACAGCGCGAGATGCGGGGAAAGGAAGTCGTCCATGCGGGGCCTTCGGATTTGGCTATGCGTTTATCGCAAAACAATCATCCGCCTTTGCATGTTTCCGCGTCAAATCGCGCCGACTAGACTGCACCCATCCTTTTCATCCGCTGCACGCGCCGGCCCGCCGGGCCGCACGGCAGCCATCCGTCACGGAGATCATCATGCGCAGCATCCGCTTCGACGCCCCCGCCGCCGACATCGAGTCGCTCGACGCGCGCGTCCGGGAAATCGACACGCCCGTCCCGGCCGACGGCCAGATGCTGATCGAGGTGCGCGCGGCCGGCGTGAACCCGAGCGACGTGAAGGCCGCGCTCGGCCGCATGCCGCACGCGGTGTGGCCACGCACGCCCGGGCGCGACTGGGCCGGCATCGTGCGCAGCGGCCCGGACGGCTGGATCGGCGCGCCGGTGTGGGGCTCGGGCGGCGATCTCGGCGTCGGGCGCAACGGCTCGCACGCGGAATGGCTCGTGCTCGATGCGGCACAGGTGCGCCGCAAGCCGGCCGTGCTGACGCTCGACGAAGCGGCCGGCGTCGGCGTGCCGTTCGTCACGGCGTACGAAGGCTTGCGCCGGGCCGGCATGCCGGCGGCCGGCGACGTCGTGCTCGTGTTCGGCGCGAACGGCAAGGTCGGCCAGGCCGCGATCCAGCTCGCGAGTGCGCACGGCGCGACCGTGATCGGCGTCGAGCGCAGCGCCGGCGGCTATCGCGGCCACGCGTCGGGCGACGTGCACATGATCGACGCGTCGAAGGAACCGGTGGCCGACGCGGTGCGCGCGGCGACCGGCGGCCACGGCGCGGACATCGTCTACAACACGGTGGGCAGCCCGTATTTCGAAGCCGCGAACGCGTCGATGGCGATCGGCGCGCGGCAGATCTTCATCTCGACGATCGACCGCAGCGTGCCGTTCGACATCTTCGCGTTCTATCGCGGCCAGCATACGTTCGTGGGCATCGATTCGCTGCAGCTCGGCGGCGCGGCGGTCGCGCAGATCCTCGACACGCTCGCGCCCGGCTTCGGCAACGGCACGCTGCGCCCGTTCCCGATCGGCGACGACTACGTGTACCCGCTCGAGCGCGCGCACGACGCGTACCGCGCGGTGCTGGCCGGTGCGCGCGAGCGCGTGATCCTCAAGCCCTGACGCCGGACTACACGGGAGACCGCCATGATGGATTACGTGACTTCGCTCGCAGTGGGCCTCGGCGTCGGCGTGCTGTATGCGCTGCTGCACGTGCGCTCGCCGGCCCCGCCGCTCGTCGCGCTCGTCGGCCTGCTCGGGATGGTGATCGGCGAGCGCGCGATCGCGCTGCTGCGTTGACGGGCCGCCGCGGCAGCCGCGGCCGCGGCTGCGCTAGCGGTCGTCGCGACGGCGGAACGCCCACCATGCGGCGAGCGCGGTGAAGCCCGCGACGAGCAGCACCATCAGCCAGAAGCCGTGCTTGTTTTCGGAAAACGGCACGCCGCCGACGTTCATCCCGAAGAAGCCCGCGACGATGTTGATCGGCAATGCGATCACGGTCACGAGCGTCAGCGTGAACAGCGTCCGGTTGTTCTGTTCGTCGAGGCGCGAGCCGATCTCTTCCTGCAACAGCTTGATCCGCTCGTTGAGCCCCGCCAGGTCGGCGAGCACCAGCGAGAACTCCTCGGTCGATTCGCGCAGCTCCTGCACGTCTTCCAGGTGCAGCCACGCGGGCGGCTTCGCGAGCAGCCGGAAGATCGAACCGGGTTCCGGCGCGAGCATGCGCTGCAGGCGCGTCAGCGTGCGGCGCATCGCCCCGAGCTCGATGCGGCTCGACGTGAGCCGCTGCGACAGGAAGCGATCCTCGATGCGATCGACGTCGATGCTCGTGCGCCGCATGATCTGGATCAGCAGGTCGGCCTGGTCGCGCAGCAGGTGCACGAGCAGTTCCGCGGGCGACCTGAACTGCTCGCCGTCGCGCACGCACGCGCGCAGCGTGTCGACCGAGCGCAGCGGCTTGAGCCGCGCGGTCACCATGATGCGCTGCTCGACGTGGACGAACAGCGTCGCGATTTCCGACGGCGTCAGCTCGAGATTGAATATCACGTCGTTGACGATCGCGCGCAGCGCGCCGTCTTCCTGCTCGATGCGGGTCGAACGCGACCCTTCGTGGAGAAACTCGAAGAAACTGTCGGGCAGCCCGAGATGGGTGCGCATCCAGCGCTCGCTCGCGCCATGCGCGAGATTGAAGTGCAGCCAGACGAAATCGCCCGACGCGCCCGCATCGTGCGCACGGCACGTGCGCAGCCACGCGGCGGCCGCGTCGGCATCGAGCGTCGCGCCGGAGCCGCCCGGAACGAAGCGGAAGCCGCACACCATGCCGGACGTATCGGCGCCGTAAGTCTGTACGATCAGGTCCATCGTGTCGAAGGTCGTGCGGCGCGCGACGCGCCGCACATCGCGGGTCGCGGGCCCGCGCCGGGAAAAGAAAGGAGACGTATGCCCGACGCGCGTGACGCGCGCGTGACAGCATCGTGCCGCATCATACCGGCAGCCTCCTCGCCCCCAAAGCAACGCGCCGCCCAACGGGCGGCGCGGACCATGCATGGCGGCAGGTGCAAGACGCGTTACTGCCGCGTCTCCGACTGCGCGGCGCTCGGGCACGCGGGGTCCTTGCCCCAGTGGCCGTCACACACGCGCCAGCGGCACAGCTGGTCTTCGAAGAAACCGCGTTCCGAACATTCCTTCACGCGCGACGACAGCGAGCCGGTCGTCGCCGCCGTCTTGGTCGGCACGACCTGCCCCTTCTGCGCGGCGAGTTTCTTGTCGGCCGGCTTCGTGCGCGCGACGAGCGCCGCGAGCAGATCGGCATCCGGATCGTCCTTGGCCGCTTTCGCGGTACGGGTCGACGTCGCGTCGCGGCGCTTCTTCGCCTGCGCGAGCTCCGCCTCTTGTTCCTTCCGATGCTTGCGGGCCTCGGCCTTTGATTCGGCCTTCGTGTCGGCCTTGCCGTGCGCCGCGACCTTCGTGTTCTTCGCGGCATCGGCCTTCGCAGCTTTGGTCGTCGCGACGGCGGCGGCCGTGGCGGCTGCGGCTGCACCGGCGGTGGCTGCGCCCGATGCGTCGGCGGCGCCGTTGGCCAGTGCGCGCGACAGGCGGCTGCCGTCCGCGGCGGACGCGGCCGGTGCGGATGCAACGGTCTGGGAAGCCGAATCGTCGTTGACGATCGTGGCCGGTTGGACGGCGGGCGCCGCGGATGCACCATTCTGCGCGACCTGCGCGGCGGCGCTGCTGGCCGGTACGGCCTTGGCCGGCGCGGCTGCGGCGGGCTCGGCGGCGGCCGTCGCGGCGACGACCTGCTCGCCCGAGTGCTGCTGCATGCGCCACGCGCCCCAGCCGCCGACGGCGACCACCAGTGCGACGACAGCGGCGATCGGCGCCTTCAGCGAACGGCGCGGCGGTTCGGCGGGCGGCGTGACACGGCCTTCCAGATTCGCGAGAATGCGCGACTGCTGAGGTCCTCCCTCGCCTGCCGGTTTCGTATCGGACAGCAGGCTGGGCGGAGTTTTCGAATTTGAATTTTCCGGCGCACTCATTCAGCGTCTCATTGAATCCTGGTTTAATTCACCGCGATAATATAGCCCGGCCTCTCGAAGCAGCCTGATTCTAAGAGCAAGCATTGCAAAACACAATCAATTCCAATTTCCGGGGATTTCTTTGATTGCCGTCGCACTCGTCGCCTATTTCGCCCTTGCCGTAGCGGTCGCGGCACTGTTGCTTTTACCGGGTATCCGCGCGACCGTTTTCGAATCCGTCGCCCAGTTTCACGGCCGTCTTACGCGCCGTGCGAACGATCGCGCCGCGCGTACGCGGAGTCAGATTGTTAAATCGGCAAGCGCGACGCGCGGCGCATTAAACGATGTGCAAAATTTACTGGTTCGCCGGCGCTTGATGATTATGGTATCGGCAGGTATTCTTGCGACGCCGCCATTGGTCGCCATTGCTTTACGCGGCCGGCAATTGTTCCAGTACGACGACACGGCGCGCGTGCCCGACGAGAAGATCGCCGCGCTGCTGCAGGGCGAGCAGCTCGTGCCGCCGCCGCCGCTGCCGCCGGAAGTCTTCGCCACCAAGGAAGTCGAGCAGATACGCCCGGCGCTGAAGGATGCGAGCCGCGACTGGAACCTGCTGGACCCGGATTTCCGTACGCGTTTGCTGCTGGTCTACAAGATCATGCACGAACAGCACGGTTATGAAATGGCGCTGCTGGAAGGGTACCGAAGCCCGGAACGGCAGAACCGGCTGGCGCAAATGGGCGGCAACGTGACCAACGCGGCAGCCTTCCAGAGTTATCACCAATTCGGGCTGGCGGCCGACAACGCATTCCTGCGCGACGGCAAGCTGGTCATTTCCGAGAAAGATCCCTGGGCGATGCGCGGCTACCAGTTGTACGGCCAGGTCGCCGAAGAAGTCGGACTGACCTGGGGCGGCCGATGGAAAATGATGGATCTCGGGCACGTGGAATACCATAAACCCGGTTTTAAACTGGGACGCGGCAGCTAGCCAGGGCTGCCGGACAGGAAATAATGAGGGCGGCATGGGGCTTCTTAATATCGCGGCAGGAAACGATATGGGCGACACAAAAAATCGGGCATTCCGGTGCGCGATTTTTTCCGGCCGCCGCTTCCGTTTTAAATCTCACAGCGTCCTTTCATTAATGCGCGCGCCTTCTCCGATGCCGCGGGCGCATTGATGCCAGCCCCCTTCATCCCGTTTGACAGCATGGCGACACATCGCGGCGCCACCCTTGCCGCTCGGCGCGCCTGCGTCGCCTCACCGAATCGCACCGGAACCTGAACGTCCTATGCAACGCATCCTCAACGTGCTGACTCATCCGCGTACGCTCTCGATTGTCGGGATCGTCGCGCTAGCGGCGATCCTCTTCATCGTCGCCGACATGCTGCAGCTGCCGCTCCTGTGGGCGGCGATCGCGTTCGCGGCGATCCTCGCGCTGTGGCTCGTCGTCGCGCTGTGGCGCCGCTGGCGCGTGAAGCGCGCGAACCAGCAGCTCGGCCAGGTGCTCGAAGAGCAGGCGGAAACCGGCAAGATCACCGCGCCCGCCGCCGCCGCGCTCGCGCCCGATTCGAAGACCGCCGACCTCGACGTGCTCCGCACGCGCCTGTCGGATGCGGTGAAGACGATCAAGACCTCGAAGATCGGCCAGGTGTCGGGCGGCTCCGCGCTGTACGAACTGCCGTGGTACATCGTGATCGGCAACCCGGCCGCGGGCAAGAGCAGCGCCGTGCTCAACTCCGGCCTGCAATTTCCGTTCGCGGACAAGAACAGCGCCGTGATCCACGGCATCGGCGGCACGCGTAACTGCGACTGGTTCTTCACGACCGAAGGCATCCTGCTCGACACGGCCGGCCGCTACTCGGTGCACGAGGAAGACCGCAGCGAGTGGCTCGGCTTCCTCGGCCTGCTCAAGCGCTATCGCCCGAAGGCACCGATCAACGGCATCATCGTCACCGCGAGCATCGCCGAACTCACCGGCAACCGCCCCGAGTTCGCGATCAACCTCGCGAAAAACCTCCGTCAGCGCGTTCAGGAGCTGACCGAAAAGCTGGAAGTGTTCGCGCCGGTCTATGTGATGTTCACGAAGGCCGACCTGATCACCGGCTTCACCGAGTTCTTCAGCAGCAGCGACAAGCACGAGTACGACCGCGTGTGGGGCGCCACCCTGCCCTACGAGCCCGACGACAAGCGTGACGTCGTCGCACAGTTCGACACGCACTTCGAGGAGCTGTACGAAGGGCTGAAGGAAATCAGCGTCGCGCAGCTGTCGCTGTCGCGCGGCAACCAGCTGTCGCCGGGCCAGTTGAGCTTTCCGCTCGAATTCTCGACGATCAAGCCGTCGCTGCGCGCGTTCCTCGCGACGCTGTTCGAGAACAACCCGTTCCAGTACAAGCCGATCTTCCGCGGCTTCTATTTCACCAGCGCGCTGCAGGAAGGCGAAACCAACAGCGCGGCCGCGCAGCGCATCGCGCACCGCTTCGGCCTTGACGGAAACGCACTGCCGAAGCCGCACAGCGCGTTCTCGAAGAACGGCTTCTTCCTGCGCGACCTGTTCTCGAAGGTGATCTTCGCCGACCGCCAGACGGTGCGCCAGTTCGCGAGCCCGACCAAGACGCGGCTGCGCTACGCGACCTTCTTCGGCTTCGTCGCGGCGCTCGCGCTCGCGCTCGGCGGCTGGACCTGGTCGACGATCGGCAACCAGCAGCTCGTGTCGAACGTGCAGGCCGACCTCGACAACGTCACGCGCCTGCAGCAGGGCCGCAACGACCTGCAGTCGCGCCTGCAGGCGATGGACATCCTCGAGGACCGGATCGAACAGCTCGAGCAGTTCCGCCGCGACAAGCCGCTGTCGGTGTCGCTCGGCCTGTACCAGGGCGACCGTCTCGAGCAGCACCTGCTGACCGAGTACTACAACGGCGTGCGCCAGATCCTGCTGGCCCCCGTGTCGCAGAACCTCGCGTCGTTCATGAAGGACGTGAACGCGCACCCCGAGCAGCTCGTGCCGATGACGCGCCCGCCCGAATCAGGCGCCGTGCAGGGTGGCGCGATTCCGGTCTCGACCAACGCGGCAGGCGCCGCGCCGCAGGCCGGCGCCGCACTGGCCGCGTCCGGCACAGCGCCGGCCGCCGCCCCGCAACAGGCTGCCGCACCGCAGGGCGGCCTCTACAGCGACGCGTCGCCGACCAACGTCCAGGACGCGTACAACGCGCTGAAGACGTACCTGATGCTGTCCGACAAGCGTCACGTCGAGCAGGCGCACCTGACCGACCAGCTCGCCCGCTTCTGGCGCGGCTGGCTCGAGACGAATCGCGGCAACATGCCGCGTGACGAGATGATCAAGAGCGCCGAGCGCATGATCTCGTTCTACCTGTCCCGCGTGAACGACAACGACTGGCCGATGATCGACGCGAACCTCGCGCTCGTCGACCAGACCCGCGAGAACCTGCGCCGCGTCGTGCGCGGCATGCCGGCCCGCCAGCGCGTCTACGAGGAAATCAAGGCACGCGCGTCGACCCGCTTCGCGCCGATGACCATCGCGCGCATCGTCGGCGACGGCAACCAGTCGCTCGTGGCCGGCAGCTATGCGATTCCGGGCACGTTCACGCGCGAAGCGTGGTTCGACTACGTGCAGCCGGCGATCCGCGACGCAGCGACCAAGGAGCTGCAGGCGAAGGACTGGGTGCTGAACACGTCGACGCAGGACGACCTGACGCTCGAGGGCAGCCCCGAGCAGATCCAGAAGACGCTCGTCGGCATGTACAAGACCGAGTACGCGCAGCACTGGCAGAAGTTCATGCAGGGCATCGCGGTGCAGGGCTTCAGCAGCTTCGGCCAGGCCGTCGACGGGATGAACCGCCTCGGCGACCCGCAGGATTCGCCGATCCGCAAGATCCTCGAGACCGCGTACGACCAGACCTCGTGGGACAACCCGTCGCTCGCGAACGTCGCGATCAAGAAGGCGCAGACGGGCGTCGTGAACTGGGTCAAGCAGCTGTTCACGCGCTCGCAGGCCGGCCAGGTGGCGGCCGCCAACATCGACATCAACGGCAATCCGGCCGAGGTGCCGATGGGTCCGATCGGCCAGGAGTTCATCGGGCTCGCGCGGATCGTCGCGACGCATGACGGCACGTCGATGCTCAAGGGCTACATGGATTCGCTGTCGAAGGTCCGTACCCGCTTCAACGTGATCAAGAACCAGGGCGACCCGGGCCCGGGCGCGCGCCAGCTGATGCAGCAGACGCTCGACGGCAACGGTTCGGAACTCGCCGATTCGCTGAAGCTCGTCGACGAGCAGATGCTGACGGGCCTCACCGACTCGCAACGCAAGTCGCTGCGTCCGCTGCTCGTGCGGCCGCTGATGCAGGCGTTCGCGGTCGTGATCCAGCCGGCCAGCGCCGAAGTCAACAAGGTGTGGAACGCGCAGGTCTACCAGCCGTTCCAGAACTCGCTCGCGACGAAGTACCCGTTCGCGGCGAGCGCGAAGGTCGAGGCTGGCGCCGGCGAGATCGCCCAGGTGTTCGGTCCGGACGGCTCGATCGCGAAGTTCGTCGGCACGACGCTCGGGCCGCTCGCGGTGCGCCGCGGCGACACGCTCGCCGCCCGCACGTGGGGCGACATGGGCATCGGCCTCACGCCGGACTTCACGAACGGCTTCGCACGCTGGGTCGCACCGCTCGCGGGCGGTGCCGCCGGCAGCGCGGCCGCGTCGTCCGAGCCGCAGACCGTGTTCCAGATCCTGCCGCAGCCGAGCACGGGTACGACGGAATACACGATCGCGATCGACGGCCAGCAACTGCGCTACCGCAACACGCCGCCGCAGTGGACCAACTTCGTGTGGCCGAACCCGCAGGGCTCGCCGGGCGCGACGCTGTCCGCGACGACCTTCGACGGCCGCACGGTGCAGCTCGTCAACGAGCCGGGCCGCTACGGTCTCGAGAAGCTGATCAACTCGGCGCAGCGCAAGCGCCGCCCGGACGGCACCTTCGACCTCACGTGGGCGCAGGGCAGCGTGAACGTGTCGGTGACGATGCGCATCATCAGCACGTCGCAACCGTCCAGCGGCGGCGGTGACCAGCCGCAGCAGCAGAGCCTGCGCGGCCTGCAGCTGCCGTCGTCGGTCGCCGACGCGAGCACCGGCGCCGCGCAGAATGCAACCCAGTCCGCCGGCACGGGCACGCCGGCCGCGGCGCCGGCCGTCGCGGCCGCCAACGCAACGAATGCACAGGGGGCGCAATGACGCAAACCGTTCAGGCGCAAATCGCCTACTTCGGCAAGATTCCGTCGCGCGGCGACTTCGTCAAGAGCGCACACAATCCGCAGCTGCTGCAGACGCTCGACCACTGGATCGCGCAGGCGCTGGAGCTGCTCGCGGAAGATCCGCGCTGGAAGATCGTCTACGAGGATGCGAAGCCGATGCATTTCGCGTTCCTCGGCTCGCGCAGCAAGCTCGCGATCGCGGGCCACATGGTCGCGAGCCACGACGTGTCGATGCGCCGCTTCCCGTTCCTCGGCGCGACCGCGCTCGAGGTCGACCGGCCGATCGCGTTCCTCGCGCGCAGCCCGCTCGCGTTCGCGCGGCTATGGTCGCGCGTCGCCACGCAGATCCCGCCGCTGCTCGGCAAGGACGAACCGCCCGGCGCGCTGCAGGCGCTCGGCGACACGCAGGTGCCGATCGACGTCGGCGGCCCCGGCACGTCACATGACGGCACCTTCAACGATTTCGTCGAGCACCAGTCGCTGTACGGGCTCCAGCAGATGCTGCTCGAAAGCGGCCATCCGGTGCGGCTGCGCGGCGCGATGCTCGCGCTCGGCTCGCTGCTGCGGCCGGTGATGCAGAGCGGCTCGTCGCACATCGAACGCGGCCTCACGCTGCCGCTGCCGGTCGATCCGTTCTACCGCAGCCTCGTCGCCGCGTTCTGGCTCGAATTGATCGCGCCGTTCGTCGCGCAGGCCGACTTCGAGCTCGCGATCTTCATCGGCACGATCGCCGAGCGCGAACGGCTCATCATCGGCTTCAACGGCGCGTCGGCCAAGACGCTGCTGAGCGTGGTCGACCCGCAGACCTACGCCGCCCACAACATCGACATCGACGATCCCGAGTGGATCGACGCCCATGCGCAAAACGATCAGCAGATCAGCAAGCTCGTCAGCTACCTCGACCAACCGCAACTCTCGCTGCGCGTCGCCATCGACGCGTTCCGCGAAGCGTTCATCGGAGGCTGACGGGATGCATCGCACGATTCACGCCCGGCGCACCCGCTTTTCGGTCGCCCTCTCGCCCGCCCTCGCCGCGCTCTTCGCCGCCGGCCTCGTCGCCAGCAGCGCGGCTTTCGCGCAGAACACCGGCGCGACCGTCACGCCGGTCGGCAACGGCACGGTCGCGACGACCGCGCTGCCGTCGTCGAACCCGAACGCCAGCGCCGCATCCGGCACGGTGGTGCACGGCACCGCCGGCACGATCACGCCGCCGCCCGCGAACGCGACGCCCGGCCAGGTCGTGGCCGGCGGCAAGGTGCCCGACGAGGCGACCAAGGCCGCCGTGCTGCAGAAGCTGCGCGATACCTACGGCGCGACGAACGTCGTCGACCAGATCGAGGTCGGCGACGTCGCGACGCCGCCGAACTGGAGCGCCAACGTGCAGAAGCTGCTCGGCGCGCAGCTCAAGCAGATCAGCAAGGGCCAGTTGAAGATCAACGGCACGCAGATCGAGATGAAGGGCGAGGTGCACAACGAGGCGCAGCGCCAACAGCTCGCGAGCGACATGGCGAACACGCTGAACCCGACGTATACGATCAAGAACGGGCTGCGCGTGTCGGCATCCGAGCAGGGCGTGCTCGACCAGACGCTCGCGAACCGGACGATCGAGTTCGAGACCGGCAGCGCGACGCTGACGCCGCAGGGCCGGCTGATCCTCGACCAGATGGCGGCCGCGCTCGCGAAGATGCAGAACCGCACGGTCGACATCATCGGCCACACCGACAACTCGGGGAACCGGACGTCGAACATCGCGCTGAGCCAGGCGCGCGCGGACGCGGTGAAGGGTTATCTGATCACGAAGAGCATTCCGCCGCAGCAGATGACGACGACGGGGGTGGGCCCGGATCAGCCTATTGCGCCGAATGATACGGCCGATGGGCGGGCGAGGAACCGGCGGATCGAGTTTCGGGTGGGGCAGTAATAGCAGATCGGCCGGCCGTTCCGTGGCGGCGCGGCACCCGACGGGTGGCGGCAGCAATGCGCCACCCGTTTTGCGTTTACGACTGCTCGTCCGGCCGCACGCCCAGCAGTTCGCGAATATGCGACAGCGAGCCGTCGTCCTTCACGACGCTCTCCAGCCACTTGTGCAGCGGCATGTCGGCCCATTCGGCCGCCTTGTCGGCGAGATACGCGACCGGGCTGTGCGGCTCGGTCTGGCGGAAATAACGTGCGACCGCACGCAACTGGTCGACGGCCTGCGCGCGGTTCTGGATGCCGGCGATCATCTGCGTCACCGGGGGACGCGAAGCGGTCTGCTGCTGCACATGAGTCTCCTCGGTCTGGATCGGATTGCCGAAAACCGGCTCGATGCGCTCGGGCTGCGCCTGCGGCGCCGCTTGCGTGTGCGGTGCGCTGCCCGTATAGCCCTGCTCGCGCGCAAAGCGCTCGGCGAGCCGGTACACGGTCTCGAACGCGTCGCGCGCCTGCCGGAAGCTCGGCGCCGAATCGCCCGCGCGCTCGACGAGCCGCTCCTCGAACGCATCGAGCGCGAATTCGAACGCCTTCAGGTTCGCCAGCAGCGTCGTGTAGAACGCGATCGGCGTCACGCGCCGCGACGAATCGATCTGGTCGAGCGACGGCTTGCCGCGCGCGATCTCGTCCGCGTGATCGGGGTCGCGCTTGATCGACTGCGCGACGTGCTGCGCCACTTCCCAGTCGAGCGTGCTGAACGCGTTCGACGCACCGTCCGTCATCGGCACCGCGCGCAGCAGCTCGGCCGTGCGACCGGAGAGCCACGCGACGTTGCCGAGCCGGTATTCGGTGTCCTCGCCTTCGGGCAGCGGGTGCACGGTGTCCCAGAACTCGCGGCACAGGCCCTCGAGCAGCGCATAGCCTTCGGTGAGGCCGGTGATGCCGTCCTCGAGCGCGAGCGCCTCGGTCAGCCACACGCCGAGCCGCAAGTCCTTCGTGCGCGTGCGCAGCAGCTCGCCCGCCTGGTCGACGACGAAGCCCCAGTCGGCCTCCTTGATCTCGGTCACCCATTCGCCCTGGTCGAGCGTCGGATCGTCGTAGCGCCGCGCGTCCTGGATCGCGTCGAATTCGTTCGAAAACAGCAGGTCGTCGCCGCTGGGCGACGCGTCGCTGATCGGCGTCAGCAGCTCGGGGAGATTGATCGGCATGGTTCAGTGAATCCGTTGATGCATGAGATGTCGCGTGCGGGGGCTCATTCGACCGTATAGGCGAATTCGCCGGCCTCGTCCGCACGCACCGCGATGCGCGCGATGGCTTCGCCGTCGGCGATCCGGCCGAGCACGTGGCCCGCGATCTCCGGCAGCAGCGTGCCGTTCAGGATATGGTCGACGTTGCGGGCGCCCGAGTCGACCTCGGTGCAGCGCGCGAGCACCGCCTCGACGAGCGACTCGTCCCATTCGAACGCGGCCTTGTGGTTCGCCTCGATCCGGCGGCGGATGCGCTCGAGCTTCAACTCGATGATCTCGACCAGCACGTCGTCGGAAATCGGGTAGTAGGGCACGACCTTCATGCGCCCGAGGAACGCAGGCTTGAACGTCTTGTACAGCTGCGGACGCAGCGTCTCGGCGAGCGTGTCCGGATCGGGCAGCTCGTCGGCCGGCTTGTTCAGGCAGGCCTGCATCACCGCGGCCGACCCGACGTTCGACGTCAGGATGATCAGCGTGTTGCGGAAGTCGATCTCGCGCCCTTCCGCGTCGTCCATCGCGCCCTTGTCGAACACCTGGAAGAACATCTCGAGCACGTCGGGGTGCGCCTTCTCGACCTCGTCGAGCAGCACGACCGAATACGGGTTGCGGCGCACGGCCTCGGTCAGCACGCCGCCTTCGCCGTAGCCGACGTAGCCGGGGGGCGAGCCTTTCAGGCCCGACACGCTGTGCGCTTCCTGGTACTCGCTCATGTTGATCGTGACCATCTTGCGCTCGCCGCCGTAAAGGATGTCGGCCAGCGCCAGCGCCGTTTCTGTCTTGCCGACGCCCGACGGCCCGACGAACATGAACACGCCGCGCGGCTTGTTCGGATCCTCGAGGTTCGCGGTCGCGGTGCGCACGCGCTGCGCGATCGCCTCCAGCGCATGGTCCTGGCCGATCACGCGCGCGGCGAGCAGCGGCTGCAGGTTCAGCACGGTGTCGATTTCATCCTTCACCATCCGGCCGAGCGGAATGCCCGTCCACGCGGCGACGATCTCCGCGACGACGTGGCCGTCGACCTGCAGCGGCACCATCGGCTCGCCGCCCTGCAGCGCATGCAGCGCCGCCACGCGTTCGGAAAGCTTGTCGCGGGTGGCCTGCACGTCGACCGACTGGCCGTCTTCCGACGGGCCGCGCGCCTTGTCGAGCGTGTCGCGCAGTTCGGTGATCTCGGAGACGATCGCACGCTCGGCTTCGTAGCGTTCTTCATCCTTCGCCAGTTGTTCGAGCGCCGTGTCGCGCGCACCGCGCAGCTCGCCGAGCCGCTCGTCGTGCGGCGCGCCGCCCGCTGTCTCGCGCTCCAGCGACGCGATTTCCGCATCGATCCGCTCGATCCGCTTCTTCGTGTCGTCGATCGCGGCCGGCGTCGCGCTGTGCGCGAGCGCGACCTTCGCGCACGCGGTGTCGAGCACGCTGATCGCCTTGTCGGGCAGCTGGCGGCCGCTGATGTAGCGGTGCGACAGGCGCACGGCCTCGGTGATCGCGTCGTCGAGGATCCGCACGTTGAAGTGCTTCTCCATCAGGCCCGACATCCCGCGCAGCATCGCGGCCGCGAGCGGCTCGCTCGGCTCCTCGACCTTCACGACCTGGAAGCGCCGCGCGAGCGCCGCGTCCTTCTCGAAGTACTTCTTGTATTCGCTCCACGTCGTCGCGGCGATCGTGCGCAGCTCGCCGCGCGCCAGCGCCGGCTTCAGCAGGTTCGCCGCGTCGTTCTGGCCGGCCTGGCCGCCCGCGCCGATGATCGTATGCGCTTCGTCGATGAACAGGATGATCGGATGCGCGCTCTTCTTCACTTCGTCGATCACGCTCTTCAGGCGGTTCTCGAACTCACCCTTCACGCTCGCGCCGGCCTGCAGCAGCCCCATGTCGAGCACGTGCAGCGCCACACCGCGCAGCGGCGGCGGGACATCGTCGGCCGCGATCCGCAGCGCGAGCCCTTCGACGACCGCGGTTTTGCCGACGCCGGCCTCGCCGGTCATGATCGGGTTGTTCTGGCGGCGGCGCATCAGGATGTCGATCGCCTGGCGGATCTCCGCTTCGCGGCCGATCACCGGATCGATCTTGCCGTCGCGCGCGCGCTGCGTGAGGTTGGTCGTGTACGTGTCGAGCGCGGGCGTCTTCGACGAGCCGGCCGCGGGTGCCGCACCGTCGGCGGCCGGCGCCGCACCGCCGTCGTCCGCATCGGACTGGCGCGGCTCGGCCTCGCTCGACCCGGCCACGACCTCGTCGAACTTGTGCTTCAGGTCCGTCACGTTCACTTCCGCGAACTGCGACGACATCCGCTGCGCGAACTGCGCGAGATCCGGCGCGGTCAACAGCGCGAGCAGCAGGTGCCCCGAACGGATGCGGCCGAGCTGCGAATCGAGCGATGCGATCAGCCACGCCTGCTCGAACAGCGCGATCAGGTGCACGGAGAACACCGGCGTACGCGTGTTGCCGGTCTTCAGGCGCGTGAGCTCGCGCTCGAGATCGGCACGCAGTGCATGCGGATCGACACGGCTCGCGCGCAGCGCGAGCGGCAGGTCGCCGGCCGGCTCCTCGAGCAGCGCGAGGAACAGGTGCTCCAGATCGACCTCGTAATGGCCGCGCGCCAGGCACGCGCTTGCCGCACGCTCGGTCGCGTGCCGGCACAGCGGGTTCAGTTTGGTGATCAGGGTCTTCAGAGGCGTGCTCATGGCGTCGATCTCAGGTTCGATTGCGTGTTGTTGTCGTTCGGAATCAGTGAATCACGTGCAGTTCGTAGCGTGCGTCGGAGCGGTCCTCGGGCGCGTCGCGCGTGCAGAGGAACGCATCCCAGCCGAGCCGCGAGCCCGCGCCGAGCACGCTGGCGCCGACCTCGGTGCGCTTCAGCACGAGCCTCACCTCGTACTCGAGCGTGACGCCCGCGAGCAGCGTCAGCATCCGCTCGAGCGCGATGGCCTGCGCGCCGCCGGGCAGGAATGCCTCGTAGTCGCGCTTGGACAGCGGGCCGACGACGATCCGTGCACGCATGTCGCGCTGCCAGACGCGTTCGCCGACGAGCGCCGTCGCACCGAGCACCGCGTTAACTTCGCCGAGCACGCTCAGCTGGTCAGGCGGCACGTCGTACCACTTGCCGACGAACTGGTCGATCTTCACCGGCACGCGGAAGTAATCGGACAGCGCGCGCTGCAGGTACGCGGCCGACATCGGCCGGTGCCGCGCGGCCAGCGCGTAGCCGGCGACGGCCTCGTCGAGCACGCCGCCCGAGCCGGCCGCAAGGCTGTCGCGCACCTCGTCGCTCGGCACCCCCGCGATCGCGAGCAGCAGCGGCAGATAGCGCTCGTCGCGGTCGAGTTCGTAATGAAACGGCAGCCGGTATTTCTTCCACGCCGCGTAGAACAGCGCGGTCGCGCGGTTCGAGAACACGTCGAAGAACGCACGCGCCGCGTGATCGCGCCGCAGGTGCTCGCGCGCGACGATCTGCTCGGTGTAATGCAGCGGCAGCGCGCCCTGCCCGCCGAGCAGCCCGAAGAACGCGGGCGTCAGCTCGACGTGGCCGAGCTCGCCGGCCGCGAGCGCGGCGCCGCGTTGCTCGTCAGAATCAAGCAGCGTGCCGTCGTCGTCGAACGAACGCACGCGTTCGATCTCGCTCGGCGGAAAGCCGAGCGACAGCGTGTTGCGGAATTCGATGCGCTGCGCGACCACGTCGCCCTGCCGCCACGCGCCGGGCGCATCCGACGCCTGCCGCGCGAACAGCCCTTCGAGCACGCGCACCGCCTGGAAGAACTCGAAGCGGTGCGGCTCGTCGAGCAGCGCGTCGACTACGCCAGGATCGATTCGCCGGTTCGGGGCTTGCATCGGATGATCTCCTCGCCGGTGCGCTTCGACACGACGACCAATTGAACGAAACTGTTGAGGTGGACGTACAGCCCGAAGAAGCTGTCGAGCACGCGCACGAACGACGCGAGGCTCGCTCCGACGAAGTGTTCCTCGTCGATCGTCAACCGGATCTCGATGCCGCGCACGAAGGTCGCGAACGGCTTGCCGGGCAGCCACTGCACGGCGCCGCGCTGCTCGATCCCGGCGAGGCCGTCGATCTGGCGCATCGACACCGCGGTGCGCCGCAGGTCGTACAGCGTCAGCATTTCCTTCAGCGGCGCGAGGCCGTGCGCGACCAGCGACACGTGATTGAGCGCGAGATGCGACACGAGCCGCCAGTGCGCGGCGCGGCCGCGCTCGAAGCGCACGCTCTGCGTCGGGCGGCGCAGCAGCGAGATGCCGCTCGTCTGCGCACCGCCTTCCTGGAACAGGTCGCCGCCCTCGAGGCCGAACGCGAGCATCGCCGGCAGGTCGCGGTTCGTGCAGGTGAGGTCGAGGCTCAGCGTGTCGGTTTGCGGCGACGTCGGCTCGAAGTCGATGTCGACGATCGAGATCTCGGTTTCGTAGCCGGGGCTCTTCTGCGCGACCCAGTCGTTGCGGCGCGCGAACCAGTAGTGGCCGATCCGCGCCGATTCGCCGTGATGCAGCGAGTAGAACGGCCGGAACTCGATCACCGACTCTTCATGCGCCTGCTGCCGGACGAGCTTCACCGAGTCGATCGAGTACACCTCGTACGCGAACGCGCGCCGCGCCTCGGCGATCACCGGGTACGACACCGCCCGGTGCGTAATGCGGATCGGTTCGCCGTGCTGGCGGAACAGGTTGACGATCGGTGTGCAGAACAGCCGGAAATGGCTCGGTGTCAGCAGCTCGAGCAGCCGCGCGACGTGCGAATCGCTGCGCACGTCCTGCAGCACGAGATGCAGCGTCGCGCGCTGGCAGCGGCCCGACGCGCGCGTGATCGCCGCGAGATCGAAATCGACGAAATCGAACTTGTCGGGGAACGCGAAGTATTCGGTGAGCAGGCGATACGCGGGATGCGATTTCGCCGGATAGTCGATCAGCGCGTCGTCTTCGTCGAAGCCGGCTTGCGCGATCGGCAGCTTGCGCAGCGCGGTCCAGCGGCCGTTGCGTTCGGGCTCGACATACGCGCCGAGCACGTTGACGAACAGGCAATCGGTGAGCGCGGCGACGAACGACTGCTCGCCGTGCAGGTGCGCCCGCAGCGTCGACAGCTTCAGCGCGCCGAGATCGAGCTGCGCGGCGAGCGATTCGAACGTGATCGAGATCACGCCCGTCGCGTTCGACGGCAGCACCGTCGCGCTCGGCGCGAGCGCGACCGGCGTGTAACGGGCTTCCGAAATGCGGATCGGCGCGAGCGTCACGTCATAGGCGGTGCGGAACCGGCACTGCACGCCGCGGATCGGGCGGCTCTTCAGTTCGGTGCCGCGATCGATCACGACCGGTTCGGTCTGCTGGCCGGGCGAAGCCGGCGTGAACTGCGCGATCGAGCACGACGGAAACGGCCGCAGGTAGTGCGGATACAGCACTTCCAGCAGCGCTTCGGTGAATTCGGGATAGTCGTCGTCGAGTTTCTTGTTGATGCGCGCGCCGAGCAGCGCGAACGACTCGATCATCCGTTCGACGTGCGGATCCTCGCAATGCTCGCCGGACAGCGCGAGCCGCGCCGCGATCTTCGGATAGCGTTCGGCGAAATCTCGCGAATAGCGCCGCAAAAACGATAATTCGCGCTCGTAATACGGCAGCAATTCTTCCATCGACGACCCCGAACCTCAATATTTCCTGCCGGACCCTGATCCACCACCGGGCGGTCCGGCCCGCTCGGCGGCATGATTTACTGCATTCTTGCAGCGCGTGCGCGCGTGACCGAATACTGCAGCGTCGACGGTTGCAGCATCGCGTCGAAACTCACCGGCTCCTCGGCCGGATGCACGACGAGCAGCGCCTGGATCGCGAAGTAGAGCGCGTTGGTGGCCTGCTCGTTCAGCTCGAACGTCACCTGCACCTGCTGCAGGCGCGGCTCATGTCGCGCGATGGCCTGCTGGATCGACTTGCAGATGAATGCGCGATCGTAGTGGCTCGCGAGGCTCAGCCCCGCGAAATCGTTCAGCCCATAGGTCAGCACCGATTTCTGGCATTCGGGCAGCGTCGCCAGCTCGCTCTCGGTGTGCGCGATGCGCGTGTTGAGGATCGCCTCGACGTCGCGGGCGACCGTGTTCTTCAGCTCGTCCAGCGACAATTGCCGCATCGCTGCCGAGGCCGGCAGGTGCGGTTCGTCGTCGAACAGCTTGTCGAGAAAACTGGGTTCGAATCGTTTCATCGGACGGCATGCACAGCGAAAACGGCAACGGGACGCCGTGCGCCCCGTTGCCGCAACCGACCTTAGACCGCGTAGGTCTTGTCGTTCTTCGTCAGGCTCCAGGCGCCTTGCGTGTTGCCGCCCTGGTTGCCGCCGATCTTCTGCTGGGTCTGCTTCCACTGCACGGCTGCGTACTTCAGCGAGAACGTCTCGATCGGCAGACCTTCCTCGCGGACGCTCGGCGCGATGCTCGAGATGATCACGTACTTGAGCTTGACTTCCAGATACTGCACGCGCTTGCCTTCACCGTCAGCGCGCGAGAAATGGATCGTCACTTCGTCGAACGTCGTGCCGCCCGACGCGTGCTGGTACAGCAGCGGGCTCGAAGAATCGATTTCCTTCGAGAACACCATGTCGCCGTGTTCGCAACGCGTTTGCGTCAGGCCGCCGGCCGACGACGCCGTTGCCGAACGCGGTTGCAGGATCGAGTGATCCCACGACTTCAGCTCGAGCCAGCCCTGATGATCCTTGTCAGCCGACTCGCCCTTGACTGCCGGGCTACCAAATTGCAAGTGAATGTGTAACATGGCCCTTCTACTCCCCAAAGAGGTGGTTTTAACGTCCTACCCAGGCGGCCCGCCCGGGCGATTTTGCTCGCTTATGAATTTGCCGATTTGGGCAGATCAGCGACAAGTCGCAGAGAAATCGAGAGTTCGTCGAGCTGAAAGTGCGGACGCAGGAACGCGACCGAACGATACGAGCCCGGCTTCCCCGGAATCTCCGACACTTGTATGGAAGCCTCGCGCAGCGGGAATTGCGCCTTCTGTTCCTGCGACGCGTTGTCGTCGAGCAGGACGTACTGCGAAATCCACCGGTTGAGGAATGTCTCCACGTTCTGCGCCGATGCGAAGCTGCCGATCTTGTCGCGCATCATCGCCTTCAGGTAGTGCGCGACGCGCGATACCGAGAAGATGTATTGAAGCTGCGCGGACAGAACGGCGTTCGCGTTGGCGCTGTCGGTGCTGTATTTCTTCGCTTTCTGCACCGACTGCGCGGCGAAGAACGCGGCGTAATCGGAATTCTTGCAATGGACGAGCGGGATGAAGCCGAGGTCGCTCAGCTCCTTCTCGCGGCGATCGGTGATCGCGATCTCGGTCGGGCACTTCAGCGCGACTTCACCGTCGTCGGTCTTGAACGTGTGGGTCGGCAGGTCCTCGACGAGGCCGCCGCCTTCGACGCCGCGGATCGCCGCGCACCAGCCGAAGTCGTCGAACGCGGCCGTCAGGCGGGCTGCGAAGGCCCACGACGCGTTGCACCACAGGTACTTGTCGTGGTCGGTGCCGTCGACGTCCTCGACGAAGTTGAAGCGTTCGGCGGTCTGGCCGTCCTTCGGATTGAACGGCAGGCGGCCGAGGAAGCGCGGCAGCGTCAGGCCGACGTAGCGCGAATCTTCCGAATCGCGGAACGACTTCCACTTCGCGTATTCGACCGTGTCGAACACCTTCGCGAGATCGCGCGGCTTGCCGAGGTCGGCGAACGACTCGAGGCCCAGCAGCTCCGGCGACGCCGATGCGATGAACGGCGCATGGGCGGCTGCCGCGACGCGCGACATCTGCTCGATGAAGTACAGGTCTTCCGGCTGGCGCGAGATCTCGTAATCGCCGACCAGCGCGCCGAACGGCGAGCCGCCGAACGTGCCGAATTCTTCTTCGTAGACCTTCTTGAACAGCGCGCTCTGGTCGAATTCGCTCGCGCCCTTGAAGTCGCGCACGAGGTCGCGCTTCGGTGCGTGCAGCGCCTTGATCTTGATCGTCTGGCCCGTGTTGCTTTCCTTGACCAGGTAGTCCATCCCGCGCCACGTGCTCTCGAGTCGCTGGAATTCCGGCGCGTGCATCACCGCGGAAAGCTGCGTGGAGATCAGGCGGTCGAGCTCCGCGACGCGCGCGTCGATCGTGGCCGACAGGTTGTCCGACACGATCACCGTGCCGTCGAGCACCTGGTGCACGAGTTCGCCGATCAGGTCCTTCGCGCGTGCGTGCTCGGAATCGGATTTCGCGACCTTGCTCTTCTCGACGATATCGTCGAGCAGCGAAGTCCCGGCGGCGTATTCCGCGCCGCTCGCTTGGGCCGCAGCCGTTTGCTGGTTCATCTCAACACTCCGTCGTCATTCGCCGTCTTTGTCGCCGCCGGTGCCCTTTGCGAGCTCCTGCAGCTGCTGCGTGTTCTTCAGCACCTCGGACAGCAGATCCTCGAGCTTGTCGTTGCCGGCGAGCTTGTTGCGCAGGTCGGCGAGCTTCGAGCGCGCCTCGAGCAGGCGGCGCAGCGGCTCGACCTGTTCGACGACTTCGTCCGGGCTGAAATCCGACAGCGAGCGGAACTTCAGGTCGACCGCGAACTTGCCGCCTTCCGGGCTCAGGCGGTTTTCCACCTGGAACGCGGCGCGCGGCTCGATCGCCTTCATCACGTCGTCGAAATTGTCGCGGTCGATGTTGACGAATTTACGATCGCGCAGCTTCGGCTGCTCGATTTCGGACTGGCCCGCCAGATCGCCGACGACCCCGACGACGAACGGCAGTTCCTTCACCTCGATCGCATCGCCCTTCTCGACCTCGTAGGTGAGCTGGACGCGCGGCGGCCGTATTTTCTGCAAGCTTTTCTGAATGCTTTCTTTCTTGGCCATCTCGACGGCTCCCAGGTTAGTTGTGGTTATCGCGTCAGTTGCGGTTTCAGTTGCGCAGTGCGCCGAACGGATCGCCGCCCTTCGCCCCGCCGCCCGCCGCCGTATTGGTCGGCGGCGTGACGGTGGCTTCGGTGTTCTGCGTCGTGCCGGCCTTCTTGGTGTGCACCACGGTGCGGCCCTTCTTGCCCTTGCCGTACGCACGGGTCGACGTCGTTTCCGGCGGGAACAGCGCCGATTCGCCCAGCGTGTCGCGCAGCTGCTTCGCCAGCGCCTGCGCATCGGACTTCGCGTCGCCCGCGAGCGACGAATCCTGGCGCAGCTCGCCGAGCGATTGCGTCGCGATCCGCAGGCCGGCGACGGCCAGCACGCTCTTCGCCTGGCGGTCAGTCGCGTCGCGCTGCAGCGCTTCCTGGGCGGCGACGATCGCCTGGCCGTAGTGGTTCTGCGCGAACTGGATCTGCGCGATGCGCGACCACGGCTCCTCGCGCGTCGGATCCGACTTCGCGAGCTGCTGGTAGAGGCCGAGCGCCTTGTCCTGGTCCCCCGCCTTCGCAACGGCGTCTGCATCGGCCAGCGACTTGTTGAACACCTCGGCGGTCGGCGGCGCGGACGGCTGGCTCGCACAACCGGCGATCACGCCGCAAGCCACTACTACCCCAGACAGTTTTGCGAAGAGACGGTCTTTCATCGTTATATCCACCGGCGCGTGAGTTTTAAATCGTTGAGAATCTGGTTCTTTTGCTTTGCAAGAAGCGCGCGGGTATAGTACCGATCAATTTTTCATAATTCAATCGTCGTGTGAAGAGTAATTCCTTTTAAAACCGGGCGCTACCCCCTCGAATGGCCTATCGCTGCGGGTTCGCGGCGGTTTTTCCTTTCGGCCGGGACGCGCAAGTTTTACTGGCCGCACGACGCACCGCCGGGGTGGCGGAAAAAATTTCCGAACGCCTGCCGAGACGCAGGCGCGCTTAATAGTTGAACAATGCAACGCCGGGGATACGCAGCGAACGCGGAAATACCCGGCAGAATTGACAGGGATAAAGGCGGCACGCCGGAAACACGATGAGATCGTCCATGATTCGCTATGCGCTGCCGCTGGTTGTGTGCGCCCTCCTGGCCGGATGCGCGGCCGCTCCGCTGCTCGGCTCGGCCGCGAGCGCCGTGATGTCCGCGGCCGGTATCGGCAAGCCCGAGGTGCCGGACGCGCAGAAGCCGCCGCGCAATATCGGACTCACGCTGGCCGCCGCGCCGAACCTGAATGCCGCGACCGACCACAAGCCGCTCGCGCTCGTCGTCCGGCTTTACGCGCTGAAGGACCCGACGTCGTTCCAGCAGGCGCCGTTCGACGCCTTTACCGATCCGACCAAGGAAAAAGCCGCACTCGGCGCCGACCTGTTGAACGTGCGTGAAATCACGCTGATTCCGGGCCAGCGCTATACGGCGACCGAGAAGGTTTCACGCGAAGCGCAGGCGTTCGGCATCGTCGCGCTGTTCCGTGATCCCGCACTCCAGCGATGGAAACTGACGTTCGATCCGGCGAAGTCGGAGAAATCCGGCATAATCATCGGCCTGCATAATTGCGCGATGACGGTCACCGATGGCACTGTCATTGCACCGCAGCAGGGTGCGCCTTCACAACCGCTGAATATGCTTTCTTCGGTGTCCTGCGGTTAAACATGTCGCACGAATGTCAATTAACAAGAGTTAACAATTGGCGATTTATTCGGGCACGAACAATCGATGACATCGCAACGCCACATTAACCGGATTTGACATGAGTTATTCGGCCAAGGTGCTGTGGGGGGAAGGGCTGTTCCTCCGGCCTCAACACTTTCAGCGACAGGACGCGTACCACGAGGCGCGCCTGTTCGAGTCCATCCAGGCGATCCAGCCTTACAACTGGGGCGTGCGCTCGGTGCGCATCGACCGCGACGCGCTCGGCAGCAACGTGCTGCGGGTTGCGGAACTCGCGCTCGTGTTCCCGGACGGCGCGTTGTATGCCGCGCCGCAGGCCGACGACCTGCCGCCGCCGATCGCGCTGGACACGCTGCCCGACGGCATCAACGAATTCGTGTTCTATCTCGCGCTGCACCCGCTGCGCGAGAACGGCACCAATTACAGCGACGATCCGGCCGCCGGCTTCATGACGCGCTTCGTCAGCGAGCAGACGAGCGTCGCCGACAACTTCACCGATGCGGCGGAAGCCGACATCACGTTCCTGAAGACGCAGGTCAAGCTGATCGCGCACAGCGAACCGCGCGACCAGCTGCTGTCGGTGCCGCTCGTGCGCGTGCGCCGCACCGCGACGTCCGGTTTCGAGATCGACGACAGCTTCGTGCCGCCGTGCCTCGCGATCGAGGCGTCGCCGATCCTGCACCAGCGGCTGCGCCAGCTCGTCGACGCACTGCAGGCGAAGGTGAATGCGCTGTACGGTTTCCACCGCGAGCCGTCGAAGAACATCATCGAGTTCCGCTCGGGCGACATCGCGTCGTTCTGGCTGCTGCACACCGCGAACGCCGCTTTCGCGACGCTCGCGCACCTGCACCAGCACGCGGCGCTGCATCCGGAGCGGCTGTTCCAGGAACTGCTGCGCCTCGCGGGCCAGCTGATGACGTTCTCGAAGGGCTATACGCTCGCCGACCTGCCCGTCTACCGCCACGACGATCCTGGACCGAGTTTTGCGCGTCTCGACCTGATGCTGCGCGAGCTGCTCGATACCGTGATCTCGACGCGCTACTTCGCGATCACGCTCGACGAGGTGCGTCCGTCGTTCCACCTCGGGCGCCTCGACTCCGGCAAGATCGACGACAAGACCGAGTTCTACCTGGCCGTGTCCGCGGACATGCCGAGCGTCGAGCTCGTCGATGCGGTGCCGGCCCGCTTCAAGGTCGGTGCGCCCGACGACGTCGACAAGCTCGTGCTGTCGGCAATGCCCGGCGTGAGGCTGTCGTACACGCCGCAGGTGCCGCCCGCGATTCCGGTGCGGCCCGGCGCGTGCTACTTCGCGCTCGATTCGCGTAGCCCGCTGTACGAGCGCATGCTGCAGGCCCAGTCCGCGATGATCTATGCGCCGACTGGCATCAATGACCTGAAATTCGAACTGATCGCGGTCACATCATGAGCTACGCGCCTTCCCTGTTCGGCGACAACGCGCCGGCACCCATGCATACCCCGGCGTCGACGGACTCCGCGTTCCAGGCGCGTTCGCTGCTCGACCTGCTGTACGACGGCTTCTTCATGCTGTTCCTGCTCAAGAACGGGCGGGAACCGGACAGCGCCGGCGAGTTCAGCACGCGGATCCAGGAATTCCTGTCGGATTTCGAGCGCGGCGCGAAGAAGCTGAATATCGCTGCCGAGGATGTGTACGGCGCGAAGTTCGCGTTCTGCGCGGCCATCGACGAGATGGTGCTGTCGTCGCAGTTCAAGATCCGTGCGGACTGGGAACGCCGGCCGCTGCAGCTCGTGCTGTTCGGCGAGCAGCTCGCGGGCGAGAAGTTCTATCAGTATCTCGAGGAGTGCCGCGCGCAGGGTGCGGCGCGGCTGCAGTCGCTCGAGGTGTTTCATATGTGCCTGCTGCTCGGGTTCCAGGGCAAGTATCTGCTCGAAGGGCCGGAGAAGCTCGCGTACCTCACCGCGCGGCTGGGCGATGAAATCGCGCATATGAAAGGCAAGCGGGCGCCGTTCGCGCCGCATTGGCCGTTGCCGGATCAGATCGCGCATCGGTTGAAGCGTGAGGTGCCGGTTTGGGCGATTGGGGCGGTTTTTGCGCTTGTCGCGCTGCTCGGGTATCTCGGGCTCAATACTTATCTCAAGGACAAGACGCTGCAGGCGTTGGCGCCTTATTCGCAGGTGATCAAGGTGGGCCCGGAGTCGGCTAATTTGACGATTTCGTTGCCTTGAGGCTACGCTTCGTTCGGACGTTGACGCTGCATGAAAAAGGACCGCTTGGCGGTCCTTTTTTACTGTGACGCGCGGCGTGCACCGTCAAAGCAGGATGAATTCTTCGTTGTCGACGTAGAACACGAACGCGTCGAACAGCTGCGCGACGGTCGGTTCGTCGACCTGGTCATGCGCGTTGATCACGATCTCCTCGATCGTCGCGCTGTTCAGCGTGACGCGCCAGTCAGGGTACGGTGCGACGGCGGGCGGTGTGTCGGTCTCGGGGTCGTCGGCGTCTTCGGTGAATGCGCCCTCTGTATCGAGCGTCCATGGCGTCGGCGGCATGCAGAGCCATCCGGAGAAATCGCCGGGGTGTTCGAGGATGTGTTGCAACGACACTTCGGTCGTGGTGGTGGTCGACATGGGTATTGCGGTGGTAACGGGACTGGAGTCAATGCGCAGGAGCGGCGATGTGGCAGGTACACGAAAGGGCCTGCGTCGCGGCGCTCGTGTCAGCGAGCCGTGATTATGCCAATTCCGTATGCGCGCAGTGGACTCGGTGGTTGCTGTCGGTCCGTGAGCGGACGCGATACCACCATTCGAGATCGAGTCTAATTTCCCACGTCGGATTGCCCTTCAGGGTTGGTAGCGGATCGTTTCATAGATCTTGGCCATGCCCTGCTTGGCGGCACCCTCGTTCGCAGCCAATCCGGACGAGAGGACTACGCAGGTCCAGCCCTTGCCACAGACCTTGCTGGTGACGAGATCGAGACGGTGCGCGTAGAGCTCGTCTTGGTTGAAGATCGTGTGCGTATAGCGTGAAGCAAGTGCCGGATACTTACCGCTCAACATGAACGGCATGAAGTCCGGCTTCGTGTACTGGGTGGGCTTGTCATCCACCTGGCTCTGGTACAGGTACTGCGCAGTACCTTCGAACGAAGATGCGACCTTCGTTCGCAACACCTGAACGACCACGTCCAGATTCAATACTTCGAATGCCGATTTGTCGGCTTGGATACTGACTCCTCGGCCGTCGGTGTCCTGGAGCCGATCGTTTGCCGTAATCCTCCAGTCCCCCGGGAGCTGGAAGCTCAAACCGTTGGATTTGAAGAGCTTTGGATGAGCCAGATCAGGGGCTGCGGCGGCTCTCGGCCGGAAATCGTCGGCATATGATGTCGTCGCGAGCGAGAGAAGAACGAAAGGCACGAAAACGGTCTGCATAGAGCGCGCTCCTCCTAAACACCACTTGAAACCTGCATCCCTCATCTATACTTTTTGCCGATTGAACTTTGGGCAAGATACTACGACTTCCGTGATCGCCACACCTACGAACTCACCATCTTCTTCATCAGACTCCCTAGCCAAATAGACATAATATGGCGGTCAGGTCCGAATCGAAATCGTACGTAATCATCTCCCCCTTCCCGAACCAATCCAATAAAAGAAGCGAAGATGACCCACCTTGCATCAATGTCGGAAATTTTTACTCATCAACATACAATTCACGCCAATCGACACGTATCCTCATCACTTCGCCTCAACTGAACGATTGCACGTCCCATCGAAAAAGAATAACCCGGAAACGCGAAGCTTCCACTCTCATTCAGCAGCAAACCGACCCTACAAAGTTAGAGCATCGTAAATCAAAATCTTATCCTCTTCAGCCATTTTATATGCATGCATAACAAGAGTAAGATCACTTTCAACACCATCTATTATTAGATCGAATTGCATCCTCTTACTGGACTCCGATGGCGCCCCGGGATCAATTTCATACAACTTCACGTGACTAACGATGTAGCCTCGATCAGGGACTCCAATCCTTTTTAGCGCACTCTCATCCAGAACATCCCCGCACAGATATTCCAAAATATTCCTCTTAATCCCCTCCGACTCTTTGGCGTCAAAATTTCCATCCGAAACCAATTTTTCGAAAATATTTTTCGAAAAGCATTCACATATCTTGGATATCTCCAAAATCATATCCTCTGTAATCCATTTGCTCACACTACCACCTCCTAGTTGAACTATTTCTATTCCCTGGCACACGAGTCGGTGTATCAGCCGTAACGCCCATATTGGAGAAATAATTGTCAGCTCGCATTACATGGCAGCGAGTTTCATCTGCAGAAAAACCAGCTCGGCGTAGCGCCCGATATGCAACCCGACGCTCCGCTGCATATGTACCGCCGACACCTCTCTGACGCTGCGATTGTGTCGCAACATAATGCTCCGACCCAATTTCGTGTGACGGCCCCGCCAATTGCACCGAAGGTGCAGCGTTCGCAGCAGCATCATCGTATCCTGGGACGCCTTTCATGGCCGCGTTTTGTATTACGTGATGCGAATCTGCCGGAACATTGTTATACGGTCCGAATTTACGGCCTGACTCCGAAAGAATTTTCTCGCAATCCTCCGGACAAGGGCGACATTTCTTTAACCCAAGTGGGTCGATCCAGCCTATCGGGTTGGGTGCGTATTGATAGACATTAATGCCGCCGATGAGGCCAATCGGATCTTTACTAATGAGCCGTCCGCTACTCGGATCATAGTATCGGTGCCGGTTATAGTGAAGCCCCGTCTCCTCATCAATCTGCTGCCCCTGAAACCGCAGCGGATTTCTCGGCGCAATTCCTGCCGCTTTCGATACACGCGCAACAATCTCTCGCGCCTCTCCCCACGCCTTATATGTCCCCTCCCACACGACGTCACCGTCATCATCTGTCAGCAACTGAGGTGTCCCGATCTGGTCGCAGTGGTAATAGAACAGTGCCGCGCCGCCTCGCCGCTCCGGCATCTTTTGCAGCGGATCTTCCTCTGGCACATAGCGGTCGGTATTCTCCCACCCCGGTGTCTCGATTCCCAAGACTGGCTCAGACACATACTGCGCCAGCGGCACAAACGTCCCCGGTTCGTAGATATAGTGCGTACCGCACTCGCCGTCGCTCTCATACGCCAGTGTGTCACCATCCCACCCGAACACCGTGCGCTCGCCGTTCACCTCCTTTGCGATCCGGCGACCGAATGCGTCGTAGAAATACCGTGACTGACTCTGCCGCGATGTCTCCGCGACCCGCGCCGACAGCAAACGATTGAACTCATCCCACTCATACCCCTGCTCGCCCGCAGGCGTAAGCTTGCGCACCAGATTCCCGCGTGCGTCGTACTCGAAGTGCATTCCCGCATACGCCTTCAGCAGGTTACCGAGCACTTTCGGCACCTCGACCGGCAACGTGCTTTCCGGTCGCACCGGGCTTGGACGGGATGCTGGTGCCTCCGTAGACGTAGTCGGATCGACGATGTTGTTCGCCGGATCGAACGCAAACCGCTCCTTCGCAACCGGACTGATCGCTTCGATCAACCGCCCGACTGGATCGTATCGATAGTCGGTCCCGCCCTTACGGCTGTCCTCGATCCGAGACAATTGCCCCACTGCGTCATAGCGATACCGCCGCTCGGCAAGCGGTGCGGGTGCCGTCGACCGCTGAATCGTCTGCTGAAGCAAACGTCCCGCAAGATCGTAGTGCGTACGCTGCCCGACCTTGCTCGACAGGACGCGCACCGTCTCGCGATGAAGGTCATCGCGCTCAAATTGCACCCGCTCCTCACCATCGAGTTGCATTCCATGCACGTGTCCGGAACCGTACATCAACCAGTCGACCGCATGACCATCTGGCCGCACGGTACGTCGTCGGTTGCCAAGTTCGTCGTATTCGTGGTGCCACACGTAGCTGCGCCGTTCCCCAAACAGATCGTAGGCGTGATGTTCGCGCACGAGGTTGCCAACCGGATCGAAGAAGGACTGCACACGGCTGTATCGGTTCACCGCATCGATCAACCTGCCGCTCGGGTCGTAGGCAAACCGTTCCTCGCATTCCCCCACGACACGCTTCATCACACGGCCAATCGCATCGACATCAACCGACATCACGCAACCCGCTGTGTCCACAGAAACAAGCCTGCCGTTTTCCTTGTCGTACTCATAGCGCGTCGACTTGCCGTCAAAGCCGATTTCCTCGATCAGCCGCCCCGCCGGATCATAGTGAAACTGGTACGTTGCAAAGTTCGCATCAGTCAGCGCGACTAAGCGACCGAGACGGTCATAGCGAAATGCAAGCGTCCGCCCGAGCGCATCCGTGCGGCTCGCGATCCGGCCAACCGCGTCATAGCTGTATCGCATCGATCGATTGAGTTGATCGACATGCCGCAACAAACGCCCCTCAGCGTCGTATTGCACATGCGCGACTCCGACCGGTGAACGAATTGCCGTGAGTTGGCCGTTCGGGCCATAGTCATATGCGACCACGCCCCCCGATGCGTCCTTTGCCTCAATCACGCGCCCGATATCGTCGTAGTGCCACTCCGTCTTCTTTCCGGAGCAGTCCGTGTAGCTCGTCAACCGCCCACCATCGTTGTACTCCAGCGCCTTCGACCCACCCTTCGCATCGGTGATCTGTATCGGCAATCCCTTGTCGTTGTAGATGTACTTCGTCGAGTGCTCGAGCGGATCAATCTCCTCGACGAGATTGCCCGCGTCGTCGTACTTGCGCTGCCACACATGTCCGTTCGGATCAACGAGTCGGATCATCTGATCCTTGTCGTCGTATGCCATCTCGACGACGCTACCGTCCGCCCGCTCCTGCCAGACCAAATTGCCGCGCGCGTCGTATTCACTCCGCTCGATGCTGCCATCCTGTCGGATATGCAGTACCAGATTGTGATGAGCATCACGCCGGAACCACTCCTGGTTACCGTCCGGATAGACGATCCGATACACGTAACCGTGGATGTTGAAGTAGTACCGCGTCATCTGACCGAGTGCATCGGTCACGTAGGTCAGACGGATGTTCGGATTCCATGCGAGCCGGAGATCGAGGCTGCCGTCATCCGCATACTCGCGAATGCACTTCGCGTCCGCATTGTCTTCGGCATCGGCACCATCCCATTCGAGCGTCATCCCGCGACCCGTGCGATCGGTATAGCGCGTCACCAGGTGGCGGCAATATTGATACGTCCGTGCGTTGCCATGACGATCGGTCGCACGCACGAGATCCCCGTCCGCATCGTATTCGTAGCTCGCCAGCGTGCGACGCGCGCCGTCCTTGAGCACATGCTCGATCTGCACGATTCGGCCATGCTTGTCGTGCTCGAACGCGAGCACATTGCCGCTCGCATCGATCAGGCGTGCAAGGCGATCAAGCGTGTCGTAGTCCAGCGTGATCGTGTTGCCGGCACGGTCCTTCTGCATCGCGAGCCGGAACGCTTCGCCGCGGCGCTCGTACACATGCAGCGCCTCATGGCCGTATGCGATCGTCACCCACGTGTCATCGAGCCGCGACAGCGTCAGGTTCTCGGACAGATCATCGTGCACCGCGCCGGCCGCAGGTGCCGGATACTCGATGCTGCGCCCTTCCGCATCGCGGTAAATCCACTGACCATTCTTGATGTCGATTCGCGTCGTATAGGGCGTGATCCACCGCGCGCCCAACTCGCCATTGTCATAAGCCGACAGCCGTGAACGATAAGTGCGCTCCCAAACGAGCGGCATCGCGCCGGGCAGGTCGAAATCCACGTGGGAGAATGTTTCGTCACCGAACGCGAAATCGATGGATGCCGTTGAGGCTCCGAGCCCGCATGCCTTGCACGTGCTCTTCCCCGGCCCTTCGGCCGGCGCCTGCCCTTCGGTTGTCTCCAGCCCTTCCTGCCCCCGCGTCTTCTTCGCCTGGCTCTTCCCGTTCGCCTTGACGTCCGTACTCTGCTCATGAAGCTTCGCGCGTGCCTTGACGCGGCCGACGGCCTCGATCAGCTGCAGGACCAGCCACATCATCTTGCCTTCTTCGCTGCCGGCAAGCGAACGGATCGACGTCGCGATCTTCGGTGCCTCCGTCCGAAGGAACGCCACGGTGCCGCGAAACGGCTCGAGCCAGGTATCCGGCGCGAGCTTCGTCACCGCGCCCGCCGTCTTGTTGGCGACCTTCTTGCCGAGCGCCTTGGTGCCCTCGTACGCGAATTGGATGCCGTCACCGACACGACTCGGGCTGTACCACGGCCGGTTGTCGGCCATCTTCTTTGCGAGCTGCTGCTGTCGCTTCAGATTCGCGTTGGCGTCGAAGAGCTGACCGTGCAGCGCCTTGTCCATGCCCGTCGCCAGCGCGAGCATGAGCTCCTGGCACGTCGATGCGCATCCGTTGAGCAGTTCGACGAGGCCGGACTTCAGCTTGTTGAGAAAATCCTCGATCTCGGTCGCGCAGGTCGCGTTGATATGCGTGACCAGCACGGAGATGATCGCCGCGCCGAGGTTGTTGCGCGTCATCAGCAATTCGTGGCGAACGAGCGCAAGCAGCGGGCGCGCCGACATCCGGAAAGGCGCGAGCGTCGGCGGAACCGGGATGATGCCAAGCAGATTGATCGCAAGGCTCATGTAGTCGAGCACCTGGCCGCCGCGCTTCTCGATGATTTCGGCAATATCGCCGAGCGCGTCGACCATTGCCATGATGTTGCCGATGATCGGCACCGCGCCGGCAAATGTCTTCACGTCCTCAAACGTGATGTGGTTGCCGCTGATCTTGCGCAACCACGCATCGAAGCGGTTGCCGACCGCGACGACATCCTTCGGAGAAACATCGCTGAGCCAGGTAACGGCCTGTTCCTTCTCTGCGCCCGGCGGAAGTTGTTGTGCCATGTCGTTCTTCGTTCAGTTCGTTATATTAGGGCAGCTGACGAGCCGCCGCTCTCTCAGGATTTCAGCGGTCCGCCAAACCCGCTCGTCGGCAGCTTCATGCCGGTGCCACCTGCAGCTGACGCTACCGTCGCGGCACCCTTGCCTGCGATCCCGGCGACACCTGGCAACGCACCCTGCAGTGCGCCGGACGCCGCGCTGGCAACCGGCGCTGCCAATGCCGAGAGCCCGCCTTGCCGTGCTGCCTGCACCATCCCTGCCACCTGCTTCGCGGCGCTGCCCAGGCTCGACGCCGTCTGCAGTGCAGAGACTGCACCTGCCCCACCCAGCGCGCCCGCCGCAGCCGGCAACGCAGAACTCGCCAGTCCGCCCAGCGCTGCACCTGCACCACCGCCGCTCACGAGCCCCATGGCTGCCGTCGCAGCAGCAGGGGCCATCCCTTGCAACTGGCTGGCAAGCTGTCCCGTTGCCGCTGACTGGGCCGCTTCCGGCGACGGCTCGACCGGCTCCGCCGGCCATTTCGCCTGTTTGAAATAGTTCGCCGGCTGATCCGATTCGCGCGGATCCTTCCCGAACTCGACACGTACCGCGCCCGGCGGCAGCCCGCTCACAACCGTGTAGCCGCCGTTGTCGAGTGCCCCCTTCTTCAGCACCGCACCGTTCACGTCTTTCACCGTGAACAGCCCGCCTTTCACCGCCTCGCCGTTCACGTACTTGTGAAACAGCTCCAGTTGCCCCGGCTGATCCGGCCGTGGACTCGGCAACGGATACCCCATGCTCGCCGGACCCGCGAACGTATGCGACGCGCCCTTCACATCGACCGCACCTGGCGTATGAATCTCGATGTTCCCGCCTTGAATGCGGATATACCCGCCGCCGCTCGTCAGCAGGATCCCCTGATCAGCCGCGATCTCGATCCGGTCCGTCGCCGACACGACCTTCACCGCCTTCTGCGCGGTCACCTCGATGTTGTCCGACTGCGCCTGGATCTCCACCTTGCCCTTGCCCGCGAACAGCTTCATCCCCGCGTTCTGCACGAACAGGCTCAGCTTCTGCCCGATGCTCCCGATCAGCGACTTGCCTGCGGCCACGTGCACGCTCTGCCCGCTCGCCACGTTCACGTGATCGTTCGCGACCACGTGCACCGACTGCTGCGTCGACATCCCGATTCCCGACGGGCTGCCGAACAGCATCACCGGTTCCTTGAACGCGTTCGCGTTACCCGTGCCGCCGCCTGCCGTGCGCCCGCCCGACGCGCTGCCCGACTTGCTGTCCTGCGTCGCATCGGTGAACGCGCGCATCGTGTCCTGCGCGTCCTTCAGGCTTTCCGCCTGATGCTGCTCGCTCACGCCCGACATCGCTTCGACGAGGCTCTCACCCGTCACGAGCTGCTGCTGCGCTTCCTTCACGTCGAGCGGCTGGCTGTTCGGCGCCTTCGGATGCGTCGTCACGTACAGCCCCTGGCTCGCGCGCACCGCGCCGTACGCATCCGAGCGCAGGTCGAACCCGCTGCCGAGATACGACCCGCGCGAATTGCCGCTCTGGTCGATGATGTAACCGAGGTGCAGCAGGCTGTTCGCGCTGCTGCTCATCAGCTGCACGCGGTTCTGCCCGGTCGCGTCGTCCATCACGAGCTGGTTGTAGCCGCCGCCCGAATACTCCTTCGACCGGTAGCCGGACAGGATCCCGTCGCTATGCCATTGCGGCTGGTTCGCGCCGTTGTATACGCGTCCGACGGCCAAGGGCCGGTCACAATCGCCGCCCACATAATCGATCAGCACTTCCTCGCCGATACGCGGCACGTGCACGCCGCCGTAGCCGCCGCCCGTATCCGATTGCACGACGCGCACCCAGCACGACGCATTCTCGTTACCCGGGTTCAGGCGGTCCCACACGAACTGCACACGGATCCGGTTCAACTCGTCCGTATAGACTTCCTCGCCCTGCGGCCCGACGACGATTGCCGTCTCGAGATGCATCTCCGGCTTCTTGTGCTCGAACGGGCTGCGATACGGCACGTTCACACGCTGCGCTTCGACTTCGACGAGATAGAAGCCGGTCGATCCATCATGGTGCGGCACGCGAAACGCGGGATCGGCACCGTAGCCGTCCTGTGCCTGTATCAACGCCTCGCGCAGGCTGTACGGAAAATCCGCGCTGTCGCTCGCGACCGGCAGGTTGTTCTCGATCCACCACGCCACCTCGATCGCCGCAAACTCGCGCTGATCGGCGGAATCGCGATCGTGCTCGGGGTGATCGGCCAGCGTGAAGCGCCGGCCGGCATCGATCGCACGCACGCCGCCCGCGCCATGAAAGCGCTTCGCCTGCGACTCCCATTCCTCCATCTTGACCTTCGTCAGATGGTCGCCGCGCGACTGGTCGAGATACGTATAGGCGCCCGTGTACTCGTACACCTCGAGCTGATCGGGCAGTTCGCCCTGACCGGCCATCGTCGGCAGCGACGTGCCCTTCGGGTTCGATGGTTGCGACGGATTCTTGTAGTCGAACGTGCGTGTCGATCGCGTGACGCTCTGCAGCGTGCGTGTGCCCGACCACTGCGTGAACGCGTCGGCCGCGCTCGTCGCACCGCCACGATAGAAACTCACCGTCTCCGGCGACAGCGGCGCGAACGCCTGCAGATTGTCGGTGATCACGAGCGTGTGCGACTTGCCGTCGTCGGCCTGCTGCCACGCACAGTAGAGACCTTCGCTTTCCATCAGCCGATGCACGAAATGCCAGTCGGTGTCGTGCTGGCGCGTGTACGAGCGGTTCGGCAGCGGCTTCGACAGCGCGAAGCGGAAATGGCCCTGCGCCTGCGGATGCTGGTTCAGCACGTCGCTGATGATCTGGTCGACGGTCGTGTCGTTCCAGAGACGCTGGTCGCGACGGAACTTCAGGAAATGGGTGAAATCGGCGAAGGTGAGCTGATAGGTCGTGAGCCCGCCGTCGGCGCCCAACCGGCGCGCGGTATGCACGTATCCGTTGATCGGCCGATAGCTGCGATCGCCCTGCTCGATCCACAACGTGACGGGCTGCGCGATCAGTTTTTTAAGTTCCAGATCGCTATCGGTCGACAGCACGTCCAGCGTGAATTCGTACGCGCGCCCGATCCGCGAGCGGCCGACTGCCCGCTGCACGGTCAGGACGTTGGCCCCCAAGGGCGTATCGAGCTTCAGCAACCGGTCCTGCTGAAGCAACCCGCCGCGCAATGCGGCGATCGTGTTCTGCATGTTCATGGCTACGGCCTTTTCTTCTTTTGACGCGCCCTCGGATGGCGCTGCATTAAATTCAGCTTGCGCGATTTTACAGACAAAACTTTGCACGAATCCACAAAGCAGCCTGATTCAAAAGCACATTTTTGAACGCGCCGAAAGCCGCATGGATGGACCTCGACGACCGACCGCTCGCCGTAACGAGCCCTCGCCGCCCGATGAAATCGATTGCAATCAGGGCCAATTCGACTTCCGGCATGGCGCGGTTGCGAGTAGTGTCTACGTGCCCGTATTCCGGCCTCACCCGGGTCCGACCGATACCCGGCGCTCACCACACGACACTGAACACTGGAGATCTGCGATGAAACGTTCGAAGTTCCTGCTGTCGGGCCTGCTGCTCGCGTCGGCCCTCGGCTTCACGGCCGTTGCCGCGCACGCGGAAGACCTGCTCGATTCCGTGAAGAAAGCCGGCGTGCTGCGCGTCGGCCTCGAAGGCACGTATCCGCCGTTCAACTCGCGCGGCACGTCCGGCCAGCTCGAGGGTTTCGACGTCGACGTGGCGAACGCGGTTGCCGGCAAGCTCGGCGTGAAGACGCAGTTCATCCCGACCGAATGGAGCGGCATCATCGCCGGCCTGCAGGCCGGCAAGTTCGACGTGATTGTCAACCAGGTCACGATCACGCCGCAGCGCAAGGAAGTGCTCGACTTCAGCCAGCCGTACACGTACTCGGCCGCGCAGCTGATCCAGCGCAAGGACGACACGCGCAACTTCAAGTCGCTCGACGACTTCAAGGGCAAGAAGCTCGGCGTGACGCTCGGCACGAACTACGACCAGATGGCGCGCACCGTGCCGGGCATCGAGGTGCAGACCTATCCGGGCGCACCGGAGAAGCTGCGCGACCTCGCCGCGGGCCGAATCGAGGCGACGCTCGACGACCGCCTGATGCTGCCGTACATGATCAAGACGTCGAGCCTGCCGCTGCGCGCAGGTGCGGTGCTGAACGGCGGCAAGCAGGAAATGGCGATCCCGTTCCGCAAGGGCAATCCGAAGTTCGAGAAGGCGATCAACGACGCGCTCGATTCGCTGCACAAGGACGGCACGTTGAAGAAGATCTCGATGCACTGGTTCGGCAGCGACGTGACGGTGCCGGTCGCGCAATAAGCGGCCCGGCGTTTCAACGCGTCACGCCGTTCATTTCGATGAACGCGTGACGCGCCTCCTCAAGCCGCTTCGTCGAAGCGCGCCAGCAGCATCTGGCCGATCGGCGTCAGCGCCGGACGCGCCGCCACGGCGCTCATGCGCGCCTGCGTATCGTCGACCAGACGCTTCTCGACCAGCACGGCGAAGGCCGGATTCGATTGATCGACGCTGTCCGGCGCACGCGCAATGCGCAACAGCATCGAGAATTCATGCGGACTCAGCATGGTCCTTGTCTCCTGATCGTCCGCGATCCGGTTCGAACCGGCGTCGATCGTGTTTTCGAATGAAATGGCGCGATGCATGACCGCTGCGCGGCCGGGAGCGAGATCCCGGTTGCCGGCCTGCGACGCGGGCACGTCGTCACGGGCAGGTTGCGCACGGCTTTCGTCCGGCGATGCCGCCGCGACGGGAACGTGCAACCTTATGTGCGCGCCGTGACGCGGCCGTGACAGCAAAACGGGGGCAAAACTGCGCACGTCACGTGCCGTTTGCGGTCGATGCAGATCCGGTTGGCGACGGCGAACGGCATCACGAATCGACCGAATACGGGAACCCGCCGCGACTCGATCCGCTCGCATGGCGCATGCAGCGCACGACCACGTTCAGCGCGCGCCCGAGCGTCGTCCCCACGAGCACGCCCCATCCCGCGAACGACAGCATCGCGAAGCCGCTCGTCGTCGCCCACGGCAGGCGCGCGGGAAACAGCGCTTGATGCTGATGTAGGGCAGCACGCAGAACATCACGTACACGTAAGGCTTCAGATGAAGGAGCGCGGATATGGGCGAAGTCGCCTGATCGGAGTGGACACGCCGACACCATACCGCGCAGCCCCGACACGCGATGCGGCTTGAGACGGGCGGCCGGAATTCGCGAACGAGTTGCACGTCGCGGCGATGACTGCCGGGTAAATCCCGCACGAAGCGAAGCCGGCACCAGCCGGTGTCTTTCCGTCTGACGTTCCACTACACTCGTGACGGAAACCGGCCAGCCGTCGGTAGCCGAAGCGCTTCGTCGAAGCTGCGCGCCGCGTTCGTCGCACCGTGCGCGCAACCGGCCTGCCCAGGGCTAAGGTCACGCCATACGCATCGCGCCCCCACCTTCACCCGCCACCGTGCGAGCCACGTCGGATCCTTCATCGGTCCCGCAGCCGCCTGCCGGCGCCGCGCCGCGGCTGCTGCGCGATCCGGCCGCGCTGCTCGCGTTCGCGTGCGTCAACTTCAGGCAGATGTGATCGGCGTTGGCGCTCGGTCGCGCATAAGACAACCAATGACGAGGTAACGACAGGTGAGATCTCCAACATTGTGCGCGAGGCACGGCGTCCGGCCCTTCATCTCGGTAGCGAAACGCATCGGCGACCGGATTCGCGAACGCGGACAATTCGAGCGCGATGAATTGGTGCGGGAATCGCTGGATCGGCCCAAACGCAGCCGTACTGCGTGGATGACTCGCGCGGATCTGGACGAGCACGCGGTCGTGGCCAACCATGTGGACGGCGTCGCGCATGTCACCGAACTGCGTAAGTTCGCGTTGCTCGACCGGGCGTGCGAGTACGTTTGCCCGGATTGCCTGGACGAGCTGCTCGTACGTTCAGGCGAACAACCGCACTCGCCGACGCCCGTGTCACGCGCGTTCGACACGGCGATCGTCGCCGACAATGCGACGGTAGATGGCCCGCTCGTCAAGTGCGACATCCACGGGATTGGTTTCGGTTCGTGCACATCACCAGCCATGGCAGCGTTGATCGATCGGCATGACGCGCTGCCGCACGGTCAGCCAATCATCAAGGTGGTCGTTGTTTCACCGAAAGCCGAAAACGAATTCTGGTTCGACGAAGCATTCCTTCGCCGCTCGCTCGGTGAAGATGCAGATCTTTCCGGTGGCATCTACCGAATGGAGTCGGACGACCGCAGCCTCGACCTGCTCGAAAGCGGGACATCGGTATGCAGACACTGCCTTCGAGACTGGCTGCAGCGCAACGGCATCGCTTAGCGATGCGCGGCGGCAATCGGGCGGATGCGCGGCGGCTCACGAAGCAAGCATGCGGCCCGCATCACGTGTGTCGCCCGGGGGAGCAGAAAAGACAAAGGGCCGGGAGACAGAATCTCCCGGCCCTTCGTTCAATATGGTGCCGGCTGCAGGACTCGAACCCGCCACCTGATGATTACAAAGCACTTGAAAATGTCAACGATTGCAAGGGCTTAGCGCATTTCCGCGTTTCCAAAACACATGGTTCTGTCTGCGTTCCAGCCTTATCTGACAAGGGCCCGCCGCTGATTGGAAACGCGGTCTGAGTGGTCTTCCAACGAGCCTTCCCGGCAGTCCTAACAGGGCGAGCGGGTAATCCAGTCATGCTAGATTCTTCGCCGGCATTCCTATGAGGATTCGGCATGAGTTCAGCATTCATCCGCGAGGGCGACACCACCAGCCACGGTGGCCGCGTGCTCGCGTGTACGTCGACCAACATCGTATTCGGGAAGCCGCTGGCGCTCGAAGGCGACATGGTGTCGTGCCCGAAGTGCGGCGGCGTCTATCCGATCATTGGTGTCCGGGTGCGCAGCATGACGTTCGGTGGGCGGGCCGTGGCGACCGATGGGGACAAGACGGCGTGCGGCGCAACGCTGATCGCGTCGCAAGGCCAGGCGACGGTAGAACCGACGTCCGGCGCGGGCGGCTCGATCGGCGCGGGTAAAGGCGTTCTGGCGCAGAACGTCGCGCAGGACGATGGCTCGTATCGCGGACGCTTCCAGCTCGTTGACGACAAGACGCGCGAACCGATCGCGAACCACCCGTACACGGTGACGTCGGCGGACGGCAAGACGGTCCAAGGCACGACCGACGCGAGCGGCCACACTGATTGGCTCAGCAGCCACCTGGCCTCTTCCCTGTCTTTCCAGCAACCCGGGAGTAGTGAATGAGCGGCGGCTACTCCCCAGGCTCGTCACCTGGGGGCATGAGCCCAAGCGGCCAGACGACTCAGGTCGGAGTAAGTGCCGCCAAGCTCTCACCGAAAGACCGGAAGGTTCTGTGTCACACGTTCTGCGAGTGCCGGCGCATCGGCGTCGCGACGAAAGCCGGGACCATCCAGCGGCAGCGGTGCGTTGAGATGCGGCTCGGGCTGCCGAACGAAGTGTCGAAGATGCAGACGGGCGTTCCGACCGAATACCGCCCGGAACAGCCGTACGATATGACAACGGATCCGCCTGAGCCGATCATGGACTACGAGGACCCTCTCGAGCCCAATACCGGGATTCGGCAGTGGATCAAGGACAAGTGGCCGAGCAAGGGCAAGAAGTACGAGAAGGGCGACGTGCGCCGCCCCGACGTCGTCATCGTGAACGACCCGGCACAGCCGCCCGTGCAGTCGAACATCAAGACCGTCGTGGAAATGAAGTTCCCGGGGGACACGTACGGCCCCGACCAGGAAGACGACTATATCGAGATCGCCGGTGGCCCCTCGAAGTTCGTCCACCTCGGCGCAGCTGACTGCGGATGCGGCGACGACGACGGGCAGAAGAAGACTTCGCGCTCGAGGCAAACCGCCTCACAATCTGACCTGGACGAACTGTACGGGACCAGCCCCAGCGTGCCCGGAGCTCCGCCGCTCCCGCCGCCGCCGCAATTGCGGCCGCCCCCTGTTTTGTAACCCGACGCCATGACAAACGACGAAATCGCTGCCTGGGCCAAGGATCCGCGCCGAGCGGACACGATGCCCTTCGGCCTGTACGAACCCGCGCACCAGAAGGGCATCACCGGTGCCGCCTTGGTTGTGCGGGGCGTGCTCTACTTCCGCGACGGCTTCACACCCGCCGTCCGCCAAGCCCTGGTGCGCTGCTTCAAGCAATACAATGCGGCGATCGAGGAATATCACCACGCGCTCGAGGCGGCAGCCGGCGAGCAGCCATCGAAATCCGGGCCGCTGCGCTGGCTGTACGCCGAGGGCGAAGAGCCGGCGCAATACGACAAGGCCCCGGGATTCGAGAGCATCGCGGCGCGCGTGCCCGCCGACGAAACGCTCGCGGTCGCGATGACGAGCGCCGAGCACAAGCTCGCCACCGGGTTCTACGAATTTACCGTGTTCGCGCTGAGCGAAGGGAAAGCAGCGCGCAAGCGCGGTCTCGACGGCCTGGCCTTCACGGTACCGCGCGCGTTTCTCGTCCAGCGGCCGGGCGTATTCGAAACGCTGTTCAATGCGTTCGCCAAGGATCTACCGACCGTCCACGGGCATGGCGGCCTCGCCGTGAACGTGCCCCCGATGGGGCGGCGGCCGAACGAAGCCAGTGAGTATTTCTACGCGCGCCGCTTCGGGCCTGGCATCGACGTCGGCGATCCGATGCGATCGACCGTCCGCAAGCTCTACACGAAGATCAAGACCGTCGACTGGCTGAACGCGCTCGACGGGGATCTAGTTCGCGCGGCTGGCGGCGCATCGTCGCTCATGCTTCCGCCTGACTGGTTCTCCCGCCAGCCATTCGGTGACGGCGGCCTTCTGATCAAGGCGGGCGTCGCGCCGGAGTCCGGCGTGTCCAACGGACCGGGAGTTCCCGTCTCGCCGCCGGCCGCGTACGTCATTCTGAATCGCGCGCTGAAGCCGATCGTTGCGGATTCGGTCGATACCCTGCAGGACGGGACGCTCGATAGCACTGCGCCACTGCTCAATACGGTCGTCGCGACCGAAGGATGGCTGCACCGCTTTAACGTGCCGGATGAACAGCTCAACAGCTACTGGGTCGAGCTGCACAAAACACTGAAACTGGGCGACCGTGGTGAGTAAAGCCAAGTCTCCGCAATTTCGCATATGGTGATTTATCAAGGGTCATACTGATTGGCAATATAGTTTATCATTTCGCCCCTGCTATAAATGACAGCTATCTTCACATCCCCAACAACCCTAGACTGACATCCAATCAAGAAGCGGATAATCGCCAAACCTCCGACTTCTTTCCGCCGTCATCACGAGGATGATTAACATGACATCTGCATATGCAGTCTTATATGATCAGGATGGTTGGTTTCTCATTGCAAAAAGGCGAATGGCGAGCTTCTACTTCGGAGATGGCCACACGGGTGTAGCTTACCCCAGAGGGGAGCCTTTTCCTAAATATAAAGGCCCCGGGAAATACGCACTTCCGGGCGGAGCAAAAAAAACTGGCGAAGACACCCAGACAGCCGCCGCCCGTGAGTTTCTTGAAGAAACCGGGGTCAATTTACCGCCTCACACAACAATCACACATACATTCGCATACACAGACAATGGAATAGAAAAATCCTACGAGGCGGCATATTTTAAAACAGCCAATCCAGGAGACGTGGATAGCACCGTCACAATAATATCTGCATTAAGCCTGAGACAGGCAGAAATAATTATAGAAAATATTAAAGAAAATGGATGGAAAGATAAAGTTGGCTACAGCAAAATCGTAGACTTCGTCAAGCGCAATAAAATAGATCAATGGCCGTACGACAACGAACTCGAAGATCCAGACGTCTGGAATATAAAACAATCCAAATATTGGAGCACAGTTAAATCATGGGACGGCGACCCCACTATCGGATGGTATTACACAGTTCTCGAATATTTACGCACCAACATTCTAGAATCACCAGAATAGCCAACCAACCAAGAAAATCCACCTCTTTCAATTCCACGCCGTAAAATTAGGGAAATTCCTGTATCACGCCCGTGATCACGAGTGCCTCCTTGAGCTTGTTGATGCACACATCACGAACTTCAAATCTTCATCCATGCCCCTCGAGTCCCGATTCGTCGAAACAATTCACAACAGCCGTTGACCGACAAGGAGTTCGCAATGACCAATTTGACATCCGGCATATACGCATTCCAAGCAAAAAATGGAGAATATTGGAGCGTAATCGAATATTCATCAGGCGGCAGTCTTTATGTCGTAGCAGGAAAATGGGCGATTGACGATTGGTGTAGATTTACCGTAGTCCCGCTTGGCGACAATTCATTTTCACTGAAAGACAAAAATGGAAACTACCTGAGCATCATTCAAGAGTCAACAGATGGGCCACTCTATCTAGAGTCATCACAAAAGACCGTGATCGATAACTGGTGCGTATTTTATGTTTACGACGGCGACCTACCAAATTCGATCAATTTCCAGGTAGTCGGCAATGACACGACCTACTACCTCACCATCATTAATATGGATGGAAGAAACTATGTAGAAGCACGAAACGATTCCGATCCAGCATGGAGAAACTTCTTTCCGACACAGATTATTCCAGAGTAGATGAACAGAGACAGGCTGTAATGAACTGCCCCAACGTGCATCAAATCGCACGAATCTGTCACGACGTGAAATTGCTAGAAGCCCGCACCAATATCTGACCATGCACGAGAGGTATCGCATCACGAATATGCGCACGCTCGGCCGGGCCGGTGCAGTATCGTCAGGGTTGGCGAGACTGCATAACCAGGGCGCATAAAAGTGCACAACGAAAGCAGCTCGTCGAGCTGCGCGCGGCACGTGCTGGTCGGCCTTGAGCGGCCGGTGCATGCGTGCATAAAAACCACTCGTTTTTGCGGGCAGGTGGGGAAGCGCGCCTTAGTAGCTGCGAGGGCCTGGTTCACAACCAAATACTGCGCGATTGCCGCGACTAGGCATCACGCGACTGCCACCGTGACCGAGGCATTGCCGCTGCACATTGGAAACGTGAGGCGTGCATTGGAAACGCGAAGGGGCTACGCAAACATCGCGTAACCCCTTGTCAGATATGGTGCCGGCTGCAGGACTCGAACCCGCCACCTGATGATTACAAATCAACTGCTCTACCAGATGAGCTAAGCCGGCGTAAGCGCGAGATTCTACCTCATTTCACGATCTTGAGGCGAGGTCTGCTGCCGCCTTTCGTGCCATCACCGTCGGTTTTCGGCGGTTCGTCGGCACCTTCGGACGGTTCCTCGTTCGCGCCGCTGTCGGCGACCGGCGTCAACGTCGTCGAAGGCTCGTCGCGCTGCACGTCTTCCGCTTGCGCAGCGTCGTCGTCGAACGCACCCGAATCCGTGCCTTCGCCAGCGACCGCATCGACCTGGAACGCCATGCCCTGCCCGTTCTCGCGCGCGTAGATCGCGAGAACGTTGGCCACCGGAATCTCGATCTTGTGCGCCTTCCCGGAGAACCGGGCCGTGAACTCGATCCACTCGTTGCCCATCTGCAACTGGCTCGTCGCCTCGAAGCTGATGTTGAGCACGATCTCGCCGTCACGCACGAACTGACGCGGCACACGCGTCGAGTTGTCGACCCTCACCGCGATATGCGGCGTGTAACCGTTATCGGTGCACCACTCGTACAACGCGCGCAGCAGATAAGGCTTCGTTGAAATCTCTTGCATCACAATCCTCGAACCCGGAGCGGGCGTGCGGCACGCCGCGCCACCCGCTCCGTCATGCCTTCATTGCGACATTAACGACGCATGACCTTTTCGGACGGCGTCAGTGCTTCGATGTAGGCCGGACGGCTGAAGATCCGTTCGGCGTACTTCATCAGCGGCGCGGCGTTCTTCGACAGCTCGATGCCGTAGTGATCCAGGCGCCACAGCAGCGGAGCGATCGCGACGTCGAGCATCGAGAACTCTTCGCCGAGCATGTACTTGTTCTTCACGAAGATCGGCGCGAGTTGCGTCAGGCGATCGCGGATCGCGAGGCGTGCCTTCTCGTGATTCTTTTCCGCTGCCTTGCCCTTCTCGTTCTCGAGCGTGCTGACGTGGACGAACAGTTCCTTCTCGAAGTTGAGCAGGAACAGGCGCGCACGTGCGCGTTGCACCGGGTCGGCCGGCATCAGCTGCGGATGCGGGAAGCGCTCGTCGATGTACTCGTTGATGATGTTCGATTCGTACAGGATCAGATCGCGCTCGACCAGGATCGGCACCTGACCGTACGGGTTCATCACCGAAATGTCTTCCGGCTTGTTGAACAGGTCGACGTCGCGGATTTCGAAGTCCATGCCCTTCTCGAACAGCACCAGCCGGCAACGCTGGGAGAACGGGCAAGTTGTGCCGGAATACAGAACCATCATATTTGCGTTTCCTCAAAAAAGCCGAGGGCCGGCACGCGGCGGAACCCCTTTCACGGGTTCCTCCTTGCGCCGGCCCCACGCCGGTCAGGCGTGTTTACTTGATATCTTTCCAGTACGCGGCATTGAGCCGCCAGGCCAGGAAAGTCAGGACACCGAGAAAGATCAGCACCCACACGCCGAGGCGTTTGCGGGTCTGCTGGGCCGGCTCGGACATCCATGTCATATAGGCCACCAGGTCGGCAACCGCAGCATCATAGTCGGGCGACGACAACGTGCCCGGCGTGACCTGCTGGAAGCCGACGAGCGTGTGGACCTTCTCGCCCGTCTCCTCGTCCGTCTTGTCTTCGAATTTGGCAATGCGCTGCCCCTGCAGCTGCCACAACACATGGGGCATGCCGACGTTCTCGAACACCGCGTTGTTCCAGCCGGTCGGCCGCGTATCGTCGCGGTAGAAACTCCGCAGGTACGTATACAGCCAGTCGCGGCCGCGCGCGCGTTCCTCCACCGACAGGTCGGGCGGCGTGGTGCCGAGCCAGTTCTTCGCGTCTTCGGGCCGCATCGCGACGGACATCGTGTTCCCGACCTTGTCGGTCGTGAACAGGAGATTCGTTTCGATCTCCTTCTGGGATATGCCCAGATCCGTCAGACGGTTGTAGCGCATCAGGTTCGCGCTGTGGCAGTTCAGGCAATAGTTTACAAACAATTGCGCGCCGTGCTGAAGCGAAACGAGATTTTCCGTGTTATCGGGCGCCCGGTCGAGCGGAAAATTACCTTCCGCCCGCACGGCCGGCGCCGCCAGCAGCGCACAGGCGGTCGCCCCGATCAGCGCGAGTGTCGAAAGCAGTTTCTTCATGTCGTTCTCTCCTCGCTCACATTAATGGGGCTTGAAGCGCACCCGCTCCGGCGGCTGCTTGAACGTGCCAAGCGGCGTCCAGACGGGCATGCCGAGGAAGAACGCGAAGTAGATCAGCGCGCAGGCCTGCGCGATCAGTGTCGCCGCCGGCGATGGCGGCCGCGTGCCGAGGAACGCGAGGGTCAGGAACGCCGCGACGAAGATCCCGAGAAACACCTTGTGGAACAGCGGCCGGTAGCGGATCGACTTCACCGGGCTGCGGTCGAGCCACGGCAGGAAGAACAGCGTGATCACCGCCGAACCCATCACGACGACACCCCAGAACTTCGACTCCGTCAGGTACATGAACACGACGATCGCCGCGGCCAGCACCGGCAGCCCGGCCTTCCACTTGCCGCGCGCACGGATCAGCGCGAGCACGCCAAGCAGCGCGATCACGATCATCAGCACGATCTTGAACGGGTCGGTGGTTGCACGCAGCATCGCGTAGAACGCGGTGAAGTACCAGACCGGCGCGATCTCGGGCGGCGTCTGCAGCGGGTTCGCCGGGACGAAGTTGTTCGCCTCGAGGAAATAGCCGCCCATCTCCGGCGAGAAGAACACGATCAGCGCGAACACCATCAGGAACACGCACACGCCGAGGAAATCGTGCACCGAGTAGTACGGGTGGAACGGGATGCCGTCGAGCGGGATGCCGTTCTCGTCCTTCTTCGCCTTGATCTCGATCCCGTCCGGATTATTTGACCCCACTTCGTGCAGCGCGACGAGGTGCGCGACGACGAGGCCGACCAGCACGAGCGGAATCGCGATCACGTGGAACGCGAAGAAACGGTTCAGCGTGACGTCGGACACGACGTAGTCGCCGCGAATCCACAGCGACAGGTCCGGGCCGACGAACGGAATCGCCGAGAACAGGTTCACGATCACCTGCGCGCCCCAGAACGACATCTGGCCCCACGGCAGCAGGTAGCCGAAGAACGCCTCGGCCATCAGGCACAGGAAAATCGCGCAGCCGAAGATCCACACGAGCTCGCGCGGCTTGCGGTACGACCCGTACAGCAGCCCGCGGAACATGTGGAGATACACGACCACGAAGAACATCGATGCACCGGTCGAGTGCATGTAGCGGATCAGCCAGCCCCACGGCACCTCGCGCATGATGTACTCGACCGACGCGAACGCGAGCACCGAGTCGGGCTTGTAGTTCATCGTCAGGAAGATGCCCGTGACGATCTGGTTGACCAGCACCAGCAGCGCGAGGGAGCCGAAGAAGTACCAGAAGTTGAAGTTCTTCGGCGCGTAGTACTCGGAAACGTGCTTCTTCCAGGTGGACGTGAGCGGGAAGCGCTGGTCGATCCAGCCGGTGAGACCTGTCGTGGAGACTTCTTTGTTGTCGGCGGCCATCACGCTTCTCCTTTCTCGTCCTTGCCGATCACGAGGGTCGTCGCCGACGTGAACATGTAGGGCGGGATGTCGAGATTCTGAGGCGCCGGCTTGTTCTTGAACACACGGCCGGCGAGGTCGTAGGTCGAACCGTGGCACGGGCACAGGAAACCACCCGGCCAGTCATCCGGCAGGTTCGGCTGCGGACCCGGCGTGAAGCGTTGGCTAGGCGTGCAGCCGAGGTGCGTACACACGGCCATCACGACGAGAATGTTCTTGCGGTCGGCCCGCGCGCGATATTCGTTGGCGCAATACGCGGGCAACGGCATCGAATACGGCGATTTCGAGGTCGGATCGGCCACTTCCTTGTCGGCCTTGACCACGTCGGCCAGCATCGAATCGGTGCGGTTCAGGATCCAGACAGGCTTGCCGCGCCACGGTACGGTGACCATTTCGCCAGGCTTCAGGCTGCTGATATCGACCTCGACCGGTGCACCGGCCGCTTTCGCTTTCGCGGACGGCGCCAGCGACGCCGCGAAAGGTATGACGGTGGCTACGCCTCCCACGCCACCTGCTACGGATGTCGCAATCAGCCAGGTACGGCGGCCGCTGTCGACGCGTTTCTCTTCCTTGTCTCGCATCACACGCCCCACTTCTGAGTTGGATTTTCCGTCACGACTTTCCATTCCGCCGCTAGTTTGCTCGAATGGAGTCGCCATTTACAAGGCCCGGAGATGAAAATCCCTTCGAAGTGATTGATAGTTAAGGGTTATCCCCCACTATCGGAGCGATTAAATCATTTCTCTTTTAAGCGTCCGCTACATTGCGAAATTTCGATGCGCCGCCGCAAATCCGCGCGTCAGACCGGATTATGAATATCGATAAAAAGGTGTTCGATATCGAATTCTTCGGACAAGTGGCGCCCAAGTGCCTGGATTCCGTAGCGCTCGGTCGCATGGTGCCCCGCCGCAACGAACGCGACGCCGCTCTCGGCCGCCGTGTGCGTGGTCGACTCGGACACCTCGCCGGTGAGGAACACGTCCGCGCCGGCATCGATCGCCGCGTCGAAATAGCTCTGCGCGGCGCCCGTGCACCACGCGATGCGGCGCAGCTGCATCTCCGGCTCACCGAGTACGAGCGGCGTGCGGCCGAGCGTGCGCTCGACCTTCGCGACGAAGTGTTCGAGCGTGACGGGCATCGGCAGCGTCGCCATCCAGCCGAGGTCGCCTTCGCCGAAGCGCTGCTCGCCGATGAGCCCGAGCTTCTCGCCGAGCTGCGCGTTGTTGCCGAACTCGGGATGCGCGTCGAGCGGCAGGTGGAATGCAAACAGGTTCAGGTCGTTCGCGAGCAGCAGCTTCAGGCGCTGGTACTTGCGGCCCGTGATCTGCGGCGCCTCGTTGCGCCAGAAATAGCCGTGATGAACGAGCACGGCATCCGCCCCCCATTCGAGCGCGGCTTCGAGGAACGCGACCGACGCCGTCACACCGGTGGCGATCTTCTCGATCTTGCGGCGCCCCTCGACCTGGAGGCCGTTCGGGCAATAGTCCTTGAAGCGCGCGGTTTCAAGGGTATTGTTCAAGTACAATTCAAGTTCGATCCGATCCATATAAACCTCTAATCCATTCAGATGCTTAGACGCTTCTGGCTGTTCTTCGCGCAAGCGGTTACCGTGCTGCTCGCGCTGATGTTCATCGTCGTGACGCTCAAGCCGCAATGGCTGCAACGGCAAGGACAGCTCGGCAAGCAGCTCGCCACGCCGATCGTTGCGCTGCGGGAAGTCGCGCCCGGCATCGGCGGCGCACCGGCGACCACGTCGTACGCCGAAGCCGCGCAGAAGGCGATGCCGGCCGTCGTCAACGTGTTCTCCAGCAAGGACGGCTCGCTGCCGCCCGACCCGCGCGCGAAAGATCCGCTGTTCCGCTACTTCTTCGGCGACCGCAACGCCCGCAAGCAGCAGGACGAACCGGCAGCCAACCTTGGCTCGGGCGTTATCGTGAGCCCTGAAGGTTACATTCTAACGAACCAGCACGTCGTGGACGGCGCCGACCAGATCGAAGTCGCGCTCGCCGACGGCCGCACGGCCACCGCAAAGGTGATCGGCAGCGATCCCGAGACCGACCTGGCCGTGCTGAAGATCAACATGACGAACCTGCCGACGATCACGCTCGGCCGCTCCGACCAGTCGCGGGTCGGCGACGTCGTGCTCGCGATCGGCAACCCGTTCGGCGTCGGCCAGACGGTCACGATGGGGATCATCAGCGCGCTCGGCCGCAATCACCTCGGCATCAACACGTTCGAGAACTTCATCCAGACCGACGCGCCGATCAACCCCGGCAACTCGGGCGGCGCACTGGTCGACGTGAACGGCAACCTGCTCGGCATCAACACGGCGATCTACTCGCGCTCGGGCGGCTCGCTCGGCATCGGCTTCGCGATTCCCGTGTCGACCGCGCGCACGGTGCTCGAAAGCATCATCACGACGGGCTCGGTCACGCGCGGCTGGATCGGCGTCGAGCCGCAGGACGTCACACCGGAGATCGCCGAGTCGTTCGGGCTCCAGCAGAAATCGGGCGCGATCGTCGCGGGCGTGCTGCAGGGCGGCCCGGCCGACAAGGCCGGCATCAAGCCGGGCGATATCCTGGTCACGGTCAATGGCGAGGACATCACCGACACGACGAAGCTGCTGAACGTCGTCGCGCAGATCAAGCCGGGCACGCCGACCAAGGTGCACGTCGTGCGCAAGGGCAAGGAGTTCGACGTGAACGTCGTGATCGGCAAGCGCCCGCCGCCGCCGAAGCAGGCGCTCGACGAGCAGGACGGCGATACCGAATGAGGTTCGGCGGGCTGGCGGCGCGACACCACGCGCCGCGCCGCCGGCGGAAACGATAAAGGGCAGCCGGTCGGCTGCCCTTTTGCTTTGCTTCGATCGATCCCGTCTTGCCGGGAAGGCGGCCTCGCCGCACGCTTGCCGGACAGCTGCGCCACCGGGCTGCTCAGATCTGGCCGGAAGGCCGGCCCATCACCTGGCGCACCGCCGTCAGCTCGCGGCTTCGCCGTTCCCCGCTTCGTTCTCTTCGGCCGGCTTCTTCGGCACGAAGAATCGAGCGGCCAGCAGCCCGATCTCGAACAGCACGATCAGCGGCAGCGCGAGCATCAGTTGCGAGAACACGTCCGGCGGCGTGACGACCGCCGCGACCACGAATGCGCCGACGATCACGTAGGGCCGCATCTCCTTCAGTTTCTTCAGGGACAGCACGCCCATCCGCACGAGCAGCACGACGACGATCGGCACCTCGAACGTCACGCCGAATGCGATGAACATCCCGAGCACGAAGCTCAGGTAATTGTCGATGTCGGTCGTCATCTCGGCCCCGAGCGGCGCGTTGTAGTGCGCCATCACGCGGAAGATCGTCGGAAACACGAGGAAGTATGCGAATGCCATCCCGCACAGGAACAGCACGTAGCTGCTGCCGACGAGCGGCGTGACGAGCTTCTTCTCGTGCTGGTACAGCCCCGGCGCGACGAACGCCCAGATCTGGTACAGCACGATCGGCAGCGCGATCACGAGCGCGACGAGCATCGTGACCTTCATCGGCACGAAGAACGAGCCGGTGACGTCGGTGACGATCATCTTGCCGTCCTTCGGCAGGTTCTCCATCAGCGGCCGCGCGAGCAGCCGGAAGATGTCGGGCGCCCAGTAGACGAGCCCGAGGAACACGACGATCACGGCCAGGCCCGCGCGAATGATGCGATCGCGAAGCTCGACGAGATGGGAAATGAAAGTTTCTTCCGGGGCGTCGCCCGGGTTCTGCTGGGGGTCGCTCACACCGGCCCTCGGTAGGATTGACGAGCGAGCATGCGCTCGGCTCAGAAGAAGCGCGTCGGCCGGCGCAGGCTGGCCGGCTGGTGGCGCGCGACACGCGCGGCGCCCGACTGCACGTGCGTGCGGCGGGTGGTCGCGCGCTTGTACCAGACAGGCGTCGCCGCCTGCTTCACGCGCCAGTTGCGGCGCTTCGGCGCAAGCGCGGCCGAACTGCCGCGCCACGACGGCGCCGCGGGCGCATCGGAACCGTACGAACCGGCATCGCCGGAAGCGCCGTCAAGACCGCCGACCGCGGAATGCCACGTGTCGTTCAGGTCCTTCTCGTGCTCGCGCAGGTTGTCGTGAATCGTCGTCTCGACGTTGCGTGCGGCCGATTCGAAATCGGTTTTCATCGTCCGCAACGCGTCGAGTTCGATTTCGCGCGAGACCTCGGCCTTCACGTCGTTGATGTACCGCTGCGCACGGCCGAACAGCGCGCCTGCCGTACGCGCGACGCGCGGCAGGCGCTCGGGGCCGAGCACCACGAGCGCGACGACGCCGATCAGCGCCATCTTGGAAAGACCGAGATCCAGCATCGCGAATGCCTGTCAGCGTGCCGGCGTTACGCCTTGTTCGAATCGGAACGCGTCGTTTCCTTCGCGTTGACGTCGACCGAGCCCGTGCGCGGCAGTTGCTGCGCATCGGCCGGCGTTTCACCTTCCTTCATGCCGTCCTTGAAACCCTTCACGGCGCTGCCGAGATCGTTACCGATGTTGCGCAGTTTCTTCGTACCGAAAACCAGCGCGACGATCAGCAGCACGATCAGCCAGTGCCAAATGCTCAATCCACCCATGATGAAACCTCTCCTCAACCACGCCGCCGTGCGGCGCAAATCGCCGGCGACGCGCCGGCTTCGACTATCGATGCGGGGAAACGCCCCGCGCCGTCAACCCATCCGCTGCCAGGGGCGCGGACCGGCCAGGATATGCGCGTGCAGGTGGTAGACCTCCTGCCCGCCGCCCGGGCCCGTATTGATCACCGTGCGGAAACCGGTTTCGCCGCCCGTGTACGCGACGCCGAGCTGGTCGGCCAGGCGCGCGACGAGCAGCATCAGCCGGCCGAGCATCGGCGCATCGGCCGCACTCGCCGCCGACAGCGTCGGCAGGTGCTGACGCGGAATCACGAGCACGTGCGTCTCGGCCGCCGGGCGGATGTCGCGGAACGCGACGAATTCATCGTCCTCGTGCACCTTCGTGCTCGGGATCTCGCCTGCCGCGATCTTGCAGAACAGGCAATTCGGATCGTGACTCATGTTGCTCCTGCAAACGCCCGCGCGTGGCCGGTCAGAACCACGCCTGCGGATCGAGCGTCTTGTTGTCGTTCAGGTACAGCCAGCCCTTGATGATACGGTACAGCGTCCAGATCCATGTGACAAACATCACTGCGAATCCGATCACGACGAATGCCAGCGCGAACCCGATCACGTACGCGATCAACGCGCGCCAGAACGTGCGGATCTGCCACTCGAAGTGATCAGCGTACGGCGTGCCGGCCACATCGCCGCGCTTCACGTAGTTGATGATGATCGCGATGATGCCCGTGACGCCGCCCGTCAGCCAGTGAAATGCATAAAGGCCGTAGAGCACGTGAGTCAGCGTGCGCAACCCGTTCAGGCGTTCGGCATCCGCTGCCCCCGGCACTGCAGGCGTCGGAAACTGGTTCGGCGTATCGTTCATGATGCTACCCCCGTCAGATGACAATTCTTACAGCTTACCGCACTGCTGCCACCGCGGCGGGACGATGCGCGTCAGCCGCCGTTTTCCTCGCGCTCGCGACGCTTGCGCAGCGCCTTTTCCTCGATGCCCGACAGTCCTTCGCGGCGCTCGAGTTCGGCGATCACGTCGGCCGGGCTCAGGTCGAAATGCGACAGCATCACGAGGCAGTGGAACCACAGGTCGGCCACTTCGCCGACGAGTGCGGTCGGCGCGCCGCCCTGGCGCACGTCCTTCGCGGCCAGCACGACTTCCGTCGCCTCTTCGCCGATCTTCTTCAGCACCGCGTCGTCGCCCTTGTGAAACAGGCGCGATACGTACGATTGATCGGGATCGCCGCCCTTGCGGCTATCGATCACGGCCGCGAGGCGCAGCAGCGTGTCTTCGGTCGATTGCGTCATTTGTAGATGTGTTCGGGATCTTTCAGCACCGGCTCGACCGCGACCCAGTCGCCGCTGTCCACCGTACCTTCGAATTTCTGGAAGAAGCACGAATGCCGGCCGGTGTGGCACGCGATGCCCGACACCTGCTCGACCTTCAGCAGCACGACGTCCTCGTCGCAGTCGAGCCGCACCTCGTGCACGTGCTGCACGTGGCCCGACTCCTCGCCCTTGAACCACAGGCGCTTGCGCGAGCGCGAATAGTAGACCGCGCGCTGCGTCTCGATCGTCTTCGCCAGCGCCTCGCGATTCATCCACGCGAACATCAGCACGTCGTTCGTCGACGCTTCCTGCGCGATCACCGGCACGAGGCCGTTGTCGTCCCAGCGGACCTTGTCGAGCCACGCGGGCAGGGATTTCGTTTCCGTATTCATCACAGCCTCACCGGGATGCCCTGGTCGGCCATGAAGCGCTTCGCCTCGCCGACCGTGTGCTCGCCATAGTGGAAGATGCTCGCGGCCAGCACCGCGTCGGCGCGGCCGTCCTTGATGCCGTCTGCCAGATGCTGCAGCGAACCGACGCCGCCCGATGCGATCACCGGCACCGGCACCGCGTCCGACACGCCGCGCGTGAGCGCGAGGTCGAAGCCCGACTTCGTGCCGTCGCGGTCCATGCTCGTGAGCAGGATCTCGCCCGCGCCGAGCTCGGCCATCTTGCGCGCCCATTCGATCGCATCGAGGCCCGTGTTCTTGCGGCCGCCGTGCGTGAAGACTTCCCAGCGCGGCGTCTCGCCGTCGGCCGACACGCGCTTCGCGTCGATCGCGACCACGATGCACTGCGAGCCGTACTTGTCGGCCGCGTCGCGCACGAGTTGCGGGTTCGCGACCGCCGACGAATTCATGCTGACCTTGTCCGCGCCCGCGTTCAGCAGGCGCCGCACGTCCTCGACGGCACGCACGCCGCCGCCGACGGTCAGCGGAATGAACACCTGCGACGCGACGGCTTCGATGATCGGCAGGATCAGGTCGCGCTGGTCGGACGTCGCGGTGATGTCGAGGAACGTCAGTTCGTCGGCGCCCTGGTCGTCGTAGCGGCGGGCGATTTCGACGGGATCGCCGGCGTCGCGCAGCTCGACGAAGTTGACGCCCTTGACGACACGCCCGGCAGTCACGTCCAGGCAGGGGATGATGCGTTTAGCTAGAGCCATGATGTTGCGCCAAATGCCGCGCTGGGACGGCCGGTTGCGGAAGCCTCGCGCGAGGCTTCCGGTCGGGGCCGCCTGCGGGCAGCCCCGGCGAACGGGACAGCCGCGTTACGCGTTGTCGAGTTCGCCGTTCAGTTCGTCCGCGCGCTTTTGCGCGGCCGCGAAATCGAGATCGCCGGAGTAGATCGCACGGCCGCAGATCACGCCTTCGACGCCGTGCTCTTCCGCTTCGCACAGGTTCTCGATGTCCGTGAGGTTCGACAGGCCGCCGCTGGCGATCACCGGGATGCCGACCGCCTGCGCGAGCTTCACGGTCGCCTCGATGTTGATGCCCTGCAGCATCCCGTCGCGGCCGATGTCCGTGTAGACGATCGATTCGACGCCGTAGTCCTCGAACTTCTTCGCGAGGTCGATCACTTCGTGGCCGGTCAGCTTGCTCCAGCCGTCGGTCGCGACCTTGCCGTCCTTCGCGTCGAGGCCGACGATGATGCTGCCCGCGAACGCGGTGCACGCGTCCTGCAGGAAGCCCGGGTTCTTCACGGCGGCGGTGCCGATGATCACGTAGGACAGGCCGGCGTCGAGATACTTCTCGATCGTCTCGAGGCTGCGGATGCCGCCGCCGAGCTGGACGGGGATTTCATCGCCGACTTCGTCGAGGATCGCTTCGATCGCCTCGAGATTCTTCGGCTTGCCGGCGAATGCGCCGTTCAGGTCGACGAGATGGAGCCGCCGGGCGCCGAGATCGACCCACTTGCGGGCCATCGCCGCCGGGTCCTCGGAAAAAATCGTGGCCTGGTCCATATCGCCCTGTTTGAGGCGCACACACTGACCGTCTTTGAGGTCGATGGCCGGAATCAGCAACATAGCAATCGGGTGTCGTCGTGGAAAAAGAAAAGAATCCGGCGCGTACCGGCCAATCCGGTACCGCGCCGTCTCGCTAGTTTAGTACAACTCTTTCGGCGCTTTCGCTTGCGAACCCCGTGCGACAGGCCTTTCCGGGCCGCCGACTGTGGCTCGCGCACCACGTTCACGGTTTCCAGTGTACGAAGTTGCGATACAGACGCAACCCGACTTCCGCGCTTTTCTCGGGGTGGAATTGGGTCGCGAAGAGATTATCCCGCGCGACCGCGGACGTAAACGGCGCGCCGTATGCCGTTTCGCCAACCGTATGCGCCGGGTTGTCCGGCGTCACGTAATAGCTGTGCACGAAGTAGAAATACGCATCGTCGGGCACGCCGTCCCACAGCGGGTGCGGCTGCGACTGGCGCACGCGGTTCCAGCCCATTTGCGGCACCTTGAAGCGCGAGCCGTCGTCCTGCACGCGGCCGCCGAGCTCGAAACGCACGACCTTGCCGGGCAACAGGCCGAGGCCCTTCGTGTCGCCTTCCGCGCTCCAGTCGAACAGCATCTGCTCGCCGACGCATACGCCGAGCAGCGGCTTCGTGCGCGACGCCTCGATCACGGCCTCCTGCAGGCCGGATTCGCCGAGGCAGCGCATGCAGTCGGGCATCGCGCCCTGGCCGGGCAGCACGACGCGGTCGGCCGCGCGAATCGCGGCCGGCGTGTCGACGATCGCCACGTCGGCGGCCGGTTCGGCCTTCTTGAGCGCCTGCGCGACCGAGCGCAGGTTGCCCATCCCATAATCCACAATCGCAATCGAAGTTTTCATCTCAGTGCAGGCAGTAGCGCCCTCAGTCCATTGACGATGAATTCCACCGCCAGCGCCGACAGCATCAGACCCATCAGCCGCGTGGCGATGTTGATGCCCGTGCGGCCGATCCAGTTCGCGATCGGCTCGGCGAGCCGCATCGCGACGAAACACAGAAAAGCCAGGGCCGCGCCGATCGCGACCAGCCCGACCCGTTCATACCAGTGATGCGCGTTCGCCGCGTAGATGATCACCGTGCTGATCGAGCCGGGGCCCGTGAGCAGCGGAATCGCCAGCGGCACGACCGCGATGTTGTCCTTCAGCTCGGCCTCGTGGCGCTCCTCCGGCGTCGATCGCGTGTTGCCGATCTGCGCGTTCAGCATGTTGATCGCCATCAGCAGCATGATGATCCCGCCGCCCACTTCGAGCGACCCGACCGAAATGCCGAAGAAGTTGATGATCTGCTGCCCGAGCAGCGCGGTCACCGTCATCACGCAGAACACGGACACCGATGCGATCCGGATCGTGCGCCGCCGCTCGTCGTCCGTCTGCTGCGCCGTCAGGCTCAGGAAGAACGGCACCGCGCCGACCGGATTGATCAGCGCCAGCAGCGAAATGAACGATTTGAGCAGATCCATCGCAAGCCGGCGCCGCGCGCCGAAGCCGTGAGGTTTGTCCTTGGCGTCCGTCCATCCGGACGATCAGAGGCTGCCTTTCGTCGACGGAATCTGCCCCGCCGCCCGCGCGTCGAACTCCACGGCCGCGCGCAGCGCACGGCCGAAGGCCTTGAACACGGTTTCGAGCTGATGGTGCGCGTTGATCCCGCGCAGGTTGTCGATGTGCAGCGTGACGCCCGCGTGGTTCACGAAACCGCGGAAGAACTCGATCGACAGGTCGACGTCGAACGTGCCGATCCGCGCACGCGTGAACGGCACGTGGAATTCGAGGCCCGGCCGGCCCGAGAAGTCGATCACGACGCGCGACAGCGCCTCGTCGAGCGGCACGTACGAATGGCCGTAGCGGCGGATGCCCTTGCGGTCGCCGATCGCCTTCGCGACGGCCTGACCGAGCGTGATGCCGACATCCTCGACCGTGTGGTGGTCGTCGATATGCGTGTCGCCGTGCGCTTCGACCTCGAGATCGAACAGACCGTGCCGCGCGATCTGGTCGAGCATATGGTCGAGAAACGGCACGCCGGTGGCCAGCTTCTGCTGGCCGGTGCCGTCGAGATCGAGCTTCACACGGATCTGCGTTTCGCTGGTATTGCGAACGACTTCCGCCACACGCATGGCAATTCCTTGATTGAGTCTGTAGTAAATGGGGATTGATCGTCGCGCGCCGCCGCGCCCTGGGCTCAACCGGGCAGCGCGAGTTTCAAGGCGGCCAGCAGGCGGGCGTTTTCGTCGGGAGAACCGACGGTCAGCCGCACGCATTCGGCCAGTAATGGATGCATTTTACTCACGTTTTTGACCAGCACCCGCTCGGTGAGCAGCGCATCGAACACGGCAGCCGCGTCCGGCACGCGCACCAGCAGGAAATTGCCGGCGCTCGGGAACACCGTCGCGCCCGGCAGCGCGGCCACGGCCTGCGCGAGACGCGCGCGTTCCGCGCGCAACTCGGCCGCCTGCCCATCGAGCACGTCGAGGTGGTCGAGCAGGAAATCGGCGGTCGCCTGGGTCAGCACGTTGATGTTGTACGGCGGGCGCACCTTGTCGAATTCGGTCAGCCACGCGTGCCGCCCGACGAGATAGCCGAGGCGGATGCCGGCAAGGCCGAGCTTCGACACCGTACGCATCACGACGACGTTGTCGAACTCGGCGGCGCGCGGCAGCCACGAACGCTCGGCGAACGGCTGGTACGCCTCGTCGATCACGATCAGGCTGTGCCGCGCGGCGGCAATGATTCGTTCGACGTCGGCATCGTCGTACAGCGTGCCGGTCGGGTTGTTCGGGTACGCGAGATAGACGATCGCGGGCCGGTGCTCGGCGATCGCCGCGAGCATCGCGTCGATGTCGAGCGTCAGGTCGGCCTGCAGCGGCACGCCGACGAATTCGAGCTGCGCGAGCTTCGCCGACAGCTCGTACATCACGAAGCCCGGCACCGGCGCGAGCACCTTCGCGCCCGGCTGCGCGCACGCGACCGAGATCATGCTGATGATTTCGTCGGAGCCGTTGCCGAGCAGCACGTCGCAACCGGCCGGCACGCCCATCGCGTGGCGCAGCTTGTCGAGCAGCGCGGCCGGGCGCGGCGCAGGATAGCGGTTCAGCGCGACCTGCGCGAGACGCTCGCCCAGCGCCGCGGCGAGCGGCTCGGGCAGCGGGTACGGATTCTCCATCGCGTCGAGCTTCACGAACCCGCTCGCGTCGGGCACCGGGTAGCTCGTCATCGCGAGCACGTCGCGGCGGATGATGTCTTGTGGCGTCGTCATGGTCTCAAGCCGGCGTGCGTCGCGCCGGCATCAAATAGGTCGGCAAGGCGGCGGCTGCCGCCCTGCACTCGTCTCCAGCCCCGGTTCGCGGTACCGGCCGGCGCCGGCGCATCCGCGCCCGCCCCCGGCCCCGCGCAGTGCGTGGTCAGCCCTTCATCCGGAACTCGGCGCTCTTCGCATGCGCCTGCAGCCCTTCGCCGTACGCGAGCTCGGACGCGATCTCGCCGAGCGTCTGGGCACCTTCCGCGCTGACTTCGATCAGGCTCGAACGCTTGATGAAGTCGTACACGCCGAGCGGCGACGAGAAGCGCGCGGTGCGCGACGTCGGCAGCACGTGGTTCGGGCCCGCGCAGTAGTCGCCGAGGCTTTCGCTCGTGTAGCGGCCGAGGAAGATCGCGCCTGCGTGGCGGATCTGCTGGCCCCATTGCTGCGGTTCCAGCGCCGAGATTTCGAGGTGCTCGGGCGCGATGTCGTTCGCGATCCGGCACGCTTCGGCCATGTCGCGCACCTTGATCAGCGCGCCACGCCCTTCGAGCGATGCGCGGATCACGTCCTGGCGCGGCATCGACGGCAGCAGCTCGGCGATCGCCTTCTCGACGCGGTCGAGGAACGCGCCGTCCGGGCACAGCAGGATCGACTGCGCAAGCTCGTCGTGCTCGGCCTGCGAGAACAGGTCCATCGCGACCCAGTTCGGATCGGTCGTGCCGTCGCACAGTACGAGGATTTCCGACGGGCCGGCGATCATGTCGATGCCGACCGTGCCGAACACGCGGCGCTTCGCCGATGCGACGTACGCATTGCCCGGGCCGCAGATCTTGTCGACGGCCGGCACCGTCGCGGTGCCGTACGCGAGCGCACCGACCGCCTGCGCACCGCCGATCGTGAACACGCGATCGACGCCGCCGAGCAGGGCCGCAGCCAGCACGAGGTCGTTCTTCACGCCGTCCGGCGTCGGCACGACCATCACGATCTCGCCGACCCCCGCGACACGCGCGGGAATCGCGTTCATCAGCACCGACGACGGATACGCGGCCTTGCCGCCCGGCACGTACAGGCCGACGCGGTCGAGCGGCGTGACCTTCTGGCCGAGCACCGTGCCGTCCGCCTCCGTGTACTGCCAGCTATGCGTGCCGCACTCGATCTTCTGCTTCTCGTGGTACGCGCGGACCCGCGCCGCGGCCGCTTCCAGCGCCGCGCGCGCCTTCGGCGCGAGACCGTCGAGCGCCGTCTGCAGCGCGTCCTGCGGCAGTTCGAGCGCGGCGACGCTGTCCGCGCTCAGCCGGTCGAAGCGGTTGGTGTACTCGAGCACCGCGGCGTCGCCGCGCGACTTCACTTCGGCGAGGATCTGCGCGACCGATTGCTCGATCGCTGCGTCTTCGCTCGCCTCGAACGCGAGCAGCGCGCGCAGCGCGGCGCCGAAGCCTTCGTTCGTCGAATCGAGCTTGCGGATGGTGATGGACATGGGAGTTCCGTTACGGTGATGCGCTCAACCACCATTCTGCGACGCGCGTTCGAACGCGTCGAGGATCGGCTTGAGCGCCGCGCGCTTCAACTTCAGCGCGGCCTGGTTCACGACGAGGCGCGACGAGATCGCCATGATCTCCTCGACCTCGACCAGATTGTTCGCCTTCAGCGTGCCGCCCGAGCTGACGAGGTCGACGATCGCGTCGGCCAGCCCGACCAGCGGCGCGAGCTCCATCGAGCCGTACAGCTTGATCAGGTCGACGTGCACGCCCTTCGCGGCAAAGTGTTCGCGTGCCGTTTCGACGTACTTCGTCGCGACGCGCAGCCGCGCGCCCTGGCGCACGGCGCTCGCATAGTCGAAACCGGCCGAGACGGCCACCGACATCCGGCAGCGCGCAATGTTCAGATCGATCGGCTGGTACAGGCCCGAGCCGCCGTGCTCGACCAGCACGTCCTTGCCGGCCACGCCGAAATCGGCCGCGCCGTATTCGACGTAGGTCGGCACGTCGCTCGCGCGCACGATGATCACGCGCAGGTCGGGGTTCGTCGTCGGCAGGATCAGCTTGCGCGATGTTTCCGGATCCTCGGTGACCTGCACGCCGGCCGCGGCCAGCAACGGCAGGGTTTCCTCGAAAATCCGGCCCTTCGACAGGGCGAGGGTCAGCGGCGCGGTCATGCTTGGCTCCCGGAAAGGCGACGCACGTTCGCGCCGACGGCGGTCAGTTTGGCTTCCATGCGGTCGTAGCCGCGGTCCAGGTGATAGATGCGGTCGACGAGCGTTTCGCCGTCGGCGCGCAGCCCGGCGATCACGAGGCTCGCGGACGCACGCAGGTCGGTCGCCATCACGTTCGCGCCCGACAGCTTCTCGACGCCCGTCACGAGCGCGGTATTGCCGTCGATCGTGATGTTCGCGCCGAGCCGGTTCAGCTCCTGCACGTGCATGAAGCGGTTCTCGAAAATGGTTTCGACGACCTGCGCGGTGCCCGTCGCGACCGTATTGAGGGCCATGAACTGGGCCTGCATGTCGGTCGGGAACGCCGGGTATTCCGACGTGCGGATCGTCACCGCGGACGGCCGGCGGTCCATCTTCACGCGCAGCCAGCTGTCGCCTTCCTCGATCGACACGCCGGCTTCGCGCAGCTTGTCGATCACCGCGTCGAGGATGTGCGGGCGCACGCCCGTCAGCATCACGTCGCCGCCGGCCGCCGCGACCGCGCACAGGAACGTGCCGGCCTCGATGCGGTCGGGGATCACCGAATGGCGCGCGCCGTGCAGCCGCTCGACGCCCTGGATCACGAGGCGATCGGTGCCGATACCGTCGATTTTCGCGCCCATCGCGACCAGCAGGTGCGCGAGATCGCTCACTTCCGGTTCACGCGCGGCGTTTTCGATCACCGTCTCGCCGTCCGCCAGCGTCGCGGCCATCAGCAGGTTTTCCGTGCCCGTCACCGTAATCATGTCGGTCACGATGCGTGCGCCCTTCAGGCGCTTCGCGCGCGCTTCGATGAAGCCGTGCTCGATGCTGATCTCGGCGCCCATCGCCTGCAGGCCCTTGATGTGCTGGTCGACCGGACGCGCGCCGATCGCGCAGCCGCCCGGCAGCGACACCTTCGCTTCGCCGAAGCGCGCGAGCAGCGGCCCGAGCACGAGGATCGACGCGCGCATCGTCTTCACGAGCTCGTACGGCGCGACGAGGTTGTCGACGCGCGACGCGTCGAGCTGCACGCGGCAGCCGTCGGTCTCGCTCTTCACGCCCATTTGGTTCAGCACCTTCAGCGTGGTGCGCACGTCCTTCAGGTTCGGCACATTGTCGAGGTCGACCGGGTCGGCGGTGAGCAGCCCCGCGCACAGGATCGGCAGTGCGGCGTTCTTCGCGCCCGACACGACGATCTCGCCGGACAGGCGCTTGCCGCCTTCGATCACGAGCTTGTCCATCCCCTGTCCCTGCGATTCCCCGTTGGCGGCCGGGTGTGCCGTGGCGACGCTCTTGACGGCGTCGCGCTCGTTGACGGTGACTTGCACTCAGTGATTTCCGGTTATGCGTTCTGCCATTCGGCGGGCGTCAGCGTCTTCATGCTGAGCGCGTGAATTTCCTGCTTCATGCGATCGCCGAGCGCCGCATAGACGAGCTGGTGCCGCTGGATCGGCCGCTTGCCTTCGAAGGCCGCCGACACGATCGTCGCGAAGAAATGCTGGCCGTCGCCTTCGACTTCCAGATGCGTGCAGGCGAGACCGCCGGCGATGTATTGCTTGACCTGTTCGGGAGTCGGCAACATGGTGTAAGGCTCCTGTCGGCGCGCACCGCCCCGGGGGCGGCCGCAGCCTGTCGATATCAATGACGCAGTTTGTAGCCGGTCGCGAGCAGCCGCATCGCGATCAGCGCGAGCAGCACGAAGAAACCGGTGACGATCGCGAGGCTCGCGAGCGGGTTGATGTCGGACGCGCCGAAGAACCCGAAACGGAAGCCGTCGATCATGTAGAAAAACGGATTGAGACGCGAAATCTCGCGCCACACGGGCGGCAGCGAGTGCGTCGAATAGAACACGCCGGACAGGAACGTCAGCGGCATGATCAGGAAGTTCTGGAACGCGGCGAGCTGGTCGAACTTCTCGGCCCAGATCCCGGCGATCAGGCCGAGCGTACCGAGGATCGCCGAGCCGAGCAGCGCGAACGCAATGATGAACAGCGGCGCCGCGAAATGCATCGGGATAAACCAGATCGTCACGACGAACACGCCGGTGCCGACCGCGAGCCCGCGCACGACCGATGCGAACACGTACGCGCCGAAGATGTCGCGGTACGACAGCGGCGGCAGCAGCATGAACACGAGGTTGCCGGTGATCTTCGACTGGATCAGCGACGACGAGCTGTTCGCGAACGCGTTCTGCAGCACGCTCATCATCACGAGGCCCGGCACGAGAAAGCTCACGTACTCGACGCCCGGATACACCTCGACGCGGCCCGACAGCGCATGGCCGAAGATCGTCAGGTAAAGCAGCGCCGTGACGATCGGTGCGAGCACCGTCTGGAACGACACCTTCCAGAAACGCAGCAGTTCCTTGTAGAACAGTGTTTGGAAACCGCTCATGCCAGCCCCTCGACGACTTCTGCCCCGTTCATCACCTGGACGAACACATCCTCGAGGTCGGCCTTGCGGACCTCGATCTCGTCGAACGTGCAGCCCGCCGCGCGGCATTGCGCGAGGATGCGTTCGACATCGTCGTAGTTCGCGAGGCGCAGCAGGTGCTCGCCCGGCGCACGCGCGGCCGGGTCGGACTCCAGCCCGCGCAGCTCGGCCGGCAGCGCGCCCGTCGCGAAGCGCAGGTACAGCTGCAGCCCCGCGAAGCGGCGCAGCAGCGCGTCGGTGCGCTCGAGCGCGACCACTTCGCCGCGGCGCAGCATCGCGATGCGGTCGCACAGCGACTCGGCTTCCTCGAGGTAATGGGTGGTCAGCACGATCGTGTGACCCTCGCGGTTCAGGCGCGAGATGAATTTCCACAGCGTCTGGCGCAATTCGACGTCGACGCCGGCGGTCGGCTCGTCGAGCACGATCACGGGCGGCCGGTGCACCAGCGCCTGCGCGACGAGCACGCGGCGCTTCATCCCGCCCGACAGCGCGCGCATGTTCGCGTCGGCCTTCTCGGTGAGATCGAGATTGGCCATCACTTCGTCGATCCAGTCGTCGTTGCGGCGCAGCCCGAAATAACCGGACTGGATCCGCAGCGTCTCGCGCACGGTGAAGAACGGGTCGAAGACGAGTTCCTGCGGCACGACGCCGAGCGCCCGGCGCGCACCACGGAAGTCCTTGACGACGTCGTGGCCGCGCACCGAGATACTGCCTTCGTCGGCCCGGGCGAGCCCGGCGAGAATACTGATGAGCGTGGTCTTGCCTGCGCCGTTGGGGCCGAGCAGACCGAAAAACTCGCCTTCCTCGACCGACAGGCTGACGCCCTTGAGCGCCTGAAGCGACTTGTAGCGCTTCTTGACGTGACGGATTTCTATGGCTGACATGACTGTGCGCGACGCCAGGGCCGCGACGCCTATTCTGTGCTTGCTGCGAATGAAAATGGGGGCCGGACGCCGATTGGCTGCCCCGCAAAACGCTTGATTATAGGGCAAACCGGCAGGTGGAGCCGGCGCCGGAGACGCGCGGCCTGAAGCTTGCGCGCGCCGGCTGGCGCGGCAGGCTCCGGTCGGAGAGCGTCAATGTCGCCCGGTGCCGTCGATGAGCGCGTCGACGCCGTAGGCGCGCGCGAGGCTGGCGAGCTTCGAAGGGAGATTGAGGATGTCGAGGGTCGCGCCGCGCGACTTGGCGGCACGTTGCCATGCGAGCAGCACGGCGAGCGCGGACGAGTCGAACTGCGTCAGCGCCGCGCAATCGACGGCGGTCGCGCCGGCGCCGATGCGCGCAAGACCGTCCGCGAGCGCGGACTTCGCGCTCGCGACGGTCAGCGAGGAACCGGCTTCGAAGCCGCTCACGACGCTTGCTTGCCGGCGGCAAGCTGCTGGTTGCGCTGCGTCAGGAACTGGATCAGGCCGTCGACGCCGCTTTGCTGGATCTTCTCGTTGAACTGCTGCTGGTACGTCTGGATTAGCCACGCGCCGAGCACGTTCAGGTCATACACTTTCCAGCCGTTCGCCGTCTTGTACAGGCGGTAATCGATCTGGACCGGCTGGCCGTTGTTCATCGCGACCGTCTTGACCACGACATCGGTATCGGCCGGATCGGCGCGGAACGGCGGGTACTGGATCTGCTGGTCCGGCTTCAGCTGCGCCAGCGCGCCCGAGTACGTGCGGATCAGCAGCAGCTTGAACTGCTCCTGAACCTGCTGCTGCTGCTCGGCCGTTGCCGTGCGCCAGTTGCGGCCCATCGCGAGCTGCGTGGTGCGGCGGAAATCGGTGTACGGCAGGATGTCCTTGTTGACGATCGTGATGATGCGGTTGGTATCACCTTGCTTGATCGTCTGCTGCTTGACTTCGTCGAGCACCTGCTGCGTCGCAGTCTTGATCAGCGCCTGCGGGTTCGATTGGTCGACTTGCGCGTGAGCTGCGCTGCCGAACGAGAACAGCGCCGCGAAAACAGGGATCAGGAACAGTTTTTTCATCATAGTGACCTGCATGAATGAGTCGATGCAAAGGTTGGAGCAGGTAGCTTACGCGCAAGTTCGCATACGCTACCGACTGAATCGTTTCCGGCTGTAACGAATGTAAATCCGTCAGTGCAGCCGGATGCTCGGGAAGCGGAACCCGCCCGGCGACGGCGGCGCCACCTGCATGGCCGGCACGTTCGTTTCGCTGGCTGGATTCGGCGATTCGGCCGTGCCCGACGCCGGTGCAGCAACCGCCGCGCCCGATGCGCCTGCCGGCGCCGTCGCCCCGCCCACCGCTGCCGCACCCGCCGTACCGGCCGCGCCGGCTGCCGCCGGTGCCGCGCCGTCTTCCGGCAGGTCGTACTTCGGCAGCGCGTCGTTGCTCGACGTCGTGGCCGCTTCGCCGCGCGCGTTGCTGATCAGCATCTGGCGGCGCTGCAGGTACGCGTTGCGCACGAACGAGTATTTGTCGAGCGCCGCGGCGTCCAGCACGTCGCCGGCGCCGAGCAGGTTCGAACGCGTGTTGACGAGGTTGACGCCGAACAGGCCCCAGCTCAGGCCATCCGGCTTCACGTAGGTCAGCGGGTTGCCGACGTAGTCGACGCCGAGGCCGGCCGTGTCGCGCAGCGTGCTCGGCCCGAGCAGCGGCAGCACGAGGTACGGGCCCGACGGCATGCCGTAGCGGCCCATCGTGATCCCGAAGTCGGCCGTGTGCTTCGGCAGCTTCGCGATCGTCGCGACGTCGAACAGGCCGCCGACGCCGAACACCGTATTGATCACGACGCGCATGATGTCGCCGACACCGTCCGCGATCTGCAGCTGCACGATGTTGTTCGCCGCGATGTAGACATCGCCGATGTTCGAGAAGAAGTTCGTCACGCTGTCGCGCACCGGCTGCGGCACCACGTACTGGTAGCCCTTCGCGACCGGCTTCAGCGCGTACGTGTCGACCGTGTCGTTGAACTTGTACATCGTCCGGTTGAAGCCTTCGAGCGGATCGCCCTTGGTCGGCGTCTGCACGGTCGCGCAGCCGCTCAACGCGGCGACTGCCGCCAGCGCCAGCGCGGCGTGCCTGATGCGGATCGTGTGCATGGTCATTACCCTCTTGTTTTCTCTCGTGTGGTTATTGGGCTGCCGAGCCGGACACCGCGGACGCCGGCACCGCCACCGGTGCGGGCGCGGCGGGTGCCGCCGATGCGCCTGCTGCCGGCTTCGCGCCGCCCGCATCGGCGGCCTTGCTGTACAGGAACTGGCCGATCAGGTTCTCGAGCACGATCGCCGACTGCGTCATCGTGATCGTATCGCCGGCCTTCAGCATTTCGGTGTCGCCGCCCGGATCGAGGCCGATATATTGCTCGCCGAGCAGGCCCGACGTCAGGATCTTCGCCGACGAATCCTTCGGGAACTGGTACTGGCCGTCGACGTCGATCGTGACCAGCGCCTGGTACGTGTTCGTGTCGAACCCGATCGACTTCACGCGGCCGACCACGACGCCCGCGCTCTTCACGGCCGCGCGCGGCTTCAACCCGCCGATATTGTCGAATTTCATCCTCACTGCATAGGTCGGCTGAAACGACAGCGAACTCATGTTGCCGACCTTGAGCGCCAGGAACAGCACCGCAAGGAAGCCCACCACCACGAACAGGCCGACCCAGAAGTCGAGAGCAGTCTTTTTCATCGTCATCCCAAAATTTGGCTTGGCTGAGGCTTAGCTGAACATCAGCGCGGTCAGCAGGAAATCGAGGCCGAGTACGGCGAGCGACGCGAACACGACCGTCTTGGTGGTCGCGCGCGACACGCCTTCGGGCGTGGGCTTCGCTTCATACCCTTGAAACAGCGCAATGAAAGTCACGGCGAACCCGAACACGATGCTCTTGATCACGCCGTTGCCGACGTCGGCCCAGACCTGGACCCCGCCCTGCATCTGCGACCAGAACGCGCCCGGATCGACGCCGATCAGCACGACGCCGACGAAGTAGCCGCCGAGCACGCCGACCGCGTTGAAGATCGCGGCGAGCAGCGGCATCGCGATGATGCCGGCCCAAAGGCGCGGCGCGATCACCGTCTTGATCGGGTCGACCGCCATCATTTCGAGCGCGGTGAGCTGTTCGCCGGCTTTCATCAGGCCGATCTCGGCCGTGAGCGACGTGCCCGCGCGCCCCGCGAACAGCAGCGCGGTGACGACCGGCCCCAGCTCGCGCACGAGCGACAGCGCGACCAGCAGGCCGAGCGCCTGCTCGGAACCGTAGCGGTTCAGCGTGTAATACCCCTGCAGGCCGAGCACGAAGCCGACGAACAGCCCCGACACGGCAATGATCACGAACGAATAGTTGCCGAGGAAGTGGATCTGCTTCGTGACCAGCCGCGGCCGGCGCAGCAGCGGGAAGAATTCCAGCACGAGGCGCACGAACAGCCGCGTGCCGTAGCCCGCGCGCTCGAGGCCGCCGATGACGTAACGTCCGATCGCGCTGATCATGCGCGCCCTCCGCCGAGGCCGAAATCCGCTGCGAGCGGCGGGCTCGTGTAATGAAATTTGAACGGGCCGTCCGGCGCGCCGTCGATGAACTGCCGCACGCTCGGATCCGTCGACGCGCGCAGCTCGTCGGGCGTGCCCTGGGCAAGCACGCCGCCGTTGGCCAGGAAATACACGTAGTCGGCGATCGCGAACGATTCCGGCACGTCGTGCGTGACGAGGATCGACGTCGCGCCGAGCGCCTGGTTCAGCGTGCGGATCAGGTTCGCGGTGATGCCGAGCGAGATCGGGTCGAGGCCCGCGAACGGCTCGTCGTACATGATGAGCTGCGGATCGAGTGCGATCGCGCGCGCCAGCGCGATGCGGCGCGCCATCCCGCCCGACACCTCGGACGGCATCAGGTCGCGCGCGCCGCGCAGGCCGACCGCGTTGAGCTTCATCAGCACGAGGTCGCGGATCAGGTCTTCGGGCAGGTCGGTATGCTCGCGCAGCGCGAACGCGACGTTCTCGAACACCGACATGTCGGTAAACAACGCGCCGAACTGGAACAGCATGCCCATCTTGCGGCGCAGCGCGTACAGGCCGTCGCGCGTTTGCGCGCCGACATCGGCGCCGTCGAACAGCACCTGGCCGCGGCGCGCACGCACGAGGCCGCCGACCAGGCGCAGCACGGTGGTCTTGCCGCAACCCGAGCCGCCCATGACCGCGACGACCTGCCCGCGCCCGAAGCGCAGGTTCAGGTTGGACAGGACGAGGCGGTCGCCGTAGCCGAAGTCGACGTCGCGAAGTTCCAGCAGGGTCTCGGTAGGAGTGGGGCTCACGGAGCTGACAGTCCTTTTACGCAGAACGCCGAATTATAGGGCCTGCATTGGAATGATGTCGTGACGCCGTTCCGGGCCCTGCGGTCAATGATTGTCAAATTGTCCGGGAAAGCACTGCTGCAGCGCAATAAGCGCCGTCCGATAATCGGCTGCGCCCGTCACCGCACTGACCACCGCGACGCTGCCGACGCCCGTCGCCAGCACGGCCGGCAGCGTGTCGAGCCCCACCCCGCCGATCGCGACGAGCGGCGCCCGCGCGCTGGCGAAGCGCGCGTAGCGGGCGATCCGCGCGAGGCCCTGCGGCGGCGCGGCGACGGCCTTGGTGGCGGTCGCATAGACGGGACCGAGCGCGAGATAGCTCGGACGCTCGTGCAGCGCCCGCAACATCTCGTAATAACCATGGCTCGAAAGTCCGAGCCGCAGGCCCGCGCGCGCGATCGCGGCCAGATCGGCCGTTTCGAGGTCTTCCTGCCCAAGATGAACGCCGTACGCGCCTTCTTCTGCAGCGATCTGCCAGTGATCGTTGATGAACACACGCGCATCGGGATAGCGGCGCCCCGCCGCGACCGCGCGCACGATTTCGCGCCGCAGCGCGTCTGGCGTCGCGCCTTTCACGCGCAGCTGCACGGTCCGCGCACCGCCGTCCAGCACGCGCTCGACCCATTCGGCACTCGGCACGACCGGATAGAGGCCGAACTGCGCGGGGCACGGCGCGAATGCCGGCTCCGGCGCAGGCGGCAGCCCGGCGACCCGCGGGAACCGCGCGGCATCGACCGGCCACGCATCGGCGGCGCGCGTCTCGTCGCCGTCGCGCCACGCCAGCGCGAGCACCAGCGCGTCGACCGGCGCGAAGCCGCAATCGAGGAATGCGGCGAGGGCCGCGATCCAGTCGTCCGCGAGCGGATGCGCGGCTTCGAGCGCGTAGCGCGCGCCTGCCGCATGCAGCACCGCGCCGTGCTCGTCGAATTCGATCGCAACCGCGTCCGGCGAGGCCGGCCGCGACGCGGCCGACGCGCGCGCCCGCGCGGTGCGGTCGCCGGCCGACACGATCAAGACGTCGCCGTCCGACGGCACCTCGGGTGCCGCCACGCAGAGCCGCCACGGCGCCGCGCCGTCCGGCCAGTCGCCGAGGCGGGCGCGGATCCGTTCGGCCGCTTCGGCCAGTTCGTCGGCCGGCGGCCAGAATGCATCGGCGAAGCGCGCGCTCATGCGCCGCCCCCGTCCTGGTGCCAGAACGGCATCCCGACCACCGGCGTGCTCGCGTGCGCAGTTTCGCGCGCGTCCATCGGCCCGGCCAGATAGGCGGCGCGCCCCGCTTCGACGCCCTGCGCGAACGCGCGCGCCATGATTTCCGGGTGCGTGGCCTGCGACACGGCCGTGTTCAGCAGCACGCCGTCGAAGCCCCACTCCATCACCTGGCACGCGTGCGACGGCACGCCGAGCCCCGCGTCGACGATCAGCGGTACGTCGGGCAAGCGCTCGCGCAGCACGCGCAGGCCGTACGGGTTCACGACGCCCTTGCCCGTGCCGATCGGCGCGCCCCACGGCATCAGCGCCTCGCAGCCGACGTCGAGCAGGCGCCGGCCGATCACGAGATCCTCGGTGCAGTACGGCAGCACCTTGAAGCCGTCCTTGACCAGTTGCGCGGCGGCCTCGATCAGCCCGACCGGGTCGGGCTGCAGCGTGTAGTCGTCGCCGATCAGCTCGAGCTTGATCCAGTCGGTATCGAATACCTCGCGCGCCATGTGCGCGGTCGTCACGGCCTCGGCGACGGTCTGGCAGCCGGCCGTGTTCGGCAGCAGCGGCACCGCGTGGCGCTTGAGCAGGTCGAAAAAGCCGGCTTCGGCCGTGCCGCCCGTCATCTGGCGGCGCAGCGCGACCGTCACCATCCCGGGGCGCGACGCGGCGATCGAATCGGACAGCGACTGCAGCGACGGATAGCGCGACGTGCCGAGCAGCACGCGGCTGGCGAAAGTTTCGCCGTACAGCGTCAGCGCGTCGGCGGAGGTGAGGGACGTCATGTCGTTTTCCTGGAAGAGCGGGGGCGAACCGGCGGCGCTCAGCCGCCCGCGACGGGGTGCACGACGTCGAGCTTGTCGCCCGTCGCGAGTGCGCGCGCCGCATGCTGCGTGCGCGCGACGAAATTGCCGTTCAGCGCGACCGCGTACGGCGGACGCGCGCCGTACGCGGCGAGCGCGTCGGCCACCGTCGCGCCGTCGGGCAGCGTCAGGGTCTGTTGGTTGATCTGGATATCCATGAGGCTCGGTCGGATTCGGTCGGCGGCACGCGTCACGCCGGCTGGCGCGCGTCGCTGCGGTGATGAAGGAGCGCCGGCCAGCGCGCGGCGTCGCGCCATGCGGCAAACGCGTCGGCATCGCCGAACGCGCCGCCGAGCGCGGCTTGCGCGCACGCGACGGCCGCGTGCGCGACTTCCGGCGCGATCATGAAGCCGTGCCGGTACAGGCCGTTGACGGCGAGCGTCGATGCGCCGTCCCAGATCACCGCCGGGCGGTGATCGGGCAGCGTCGGCCGGCACTGCGCATTGAGTTCGAGGATGCGCGCCTCGCCGAACGCCGGGTGCACGGAGAACGCCGCGCTCAGCAGTTCGAGCGCGGAGCGCACGCTGACGGGCGACATGTCCTCGCCCTCCACCTCGGTCGCGCCGATCACATAGAGATCGCCCTGCTTCGGCGCGATGTACAGCGGGTACCGCGGATGCAGCAGCCGCACGGGCCGCGTCAGCCCGATGCCGGGTGCGTGCACGCGCGCGACTTCGCCGCGGATGCCACGCAGGGCGGGCAGCGCGGATTTCGCGCCGAGCCCGCGGCAATCGATCGTGAAATGCGCGTCGGGCAGGTTCGCGTCGTCGATCGCGACGTGCCAGTGCAGGTCGACGCCGCGTTCGGCAAGGCCCGCCGCCAGCGCACGCAGCGCCTGGCGATTGTCGAGCTGGCCTTCGCGCGGCAGCAGCAGGCCGCGGGCGAAACGGCCTGCGAGCGTCGGCTCGGCCGCATCGACCTGCGCGCCGACGAGCGTCACGAAGCCGCCGTCGAACAGGTCGGCCGGCGCGTTCGCGCGCACGCGCCGCTCGAACAGCGGCGCCTCCGCGCGATCCGCGTGATGCCAGACGACGAGTGTGCCGCGATGCTGGAAGAAGACGGGTTCGGGCAGTTCCGCGAGCCATTGCGGCCAGCGTTCGAGCGACGCGGCGCCGAGCTCGGTGATCAGCCGCTCCGCGCTCGCCGCTTCCGCGAGCGGCGCGAGCATCGCGGCCGCGATCCACGCGGCCGACTGCTCGCCGTCCGGGCCGCCGCGCTCGTACAGCGCGACGCGATGCCCGTCGCCCGCAAGGCGCCACGCGATCAGGCGGCCGACGAGGCCGCCGCCGAGCACCGCGAAATCGGGCCGTGCATCCCGGACGTTCATCGCGTGCCCTCCGTGCGAACGCGCACGACGAACGACGACGCACGTGCGAACGCACGCGACATCGGGCCGGGGATCAAGCAAAAGACTGAAGATTGTGCGGTCATCATTCCTTCCGTAACGCGCAATGCGCGTACCCAAAAGGACGAAACCGGCAGCAAAGGCCGGCCGGGCGGGACTCGGGCGCTGACCATGTGGGATGGCGGCCAGCGCGGCCCGGCGGGATCAGAAACTTCCCTCGCCGGTATTACCCGGATCGGGTGCAAAGGGTTTTTCTCAGCCTCGCCGCGCCGCCCGGAACATCTGCCGGCCGCGCCACGAAGCACCCCTGTTTCGTCGTCGGTCATTAGACCATAAAAGCGGAAAGTGCCGCAAACTGTCCCCCTTGGGGCAAATTCGCCGTCGGCCCGCGCCGCTCTGGCACAATGCCCGCAGGCCGGCCGCGCGAGCGGCCGGTTGCCGCGTCACCGCCGGCCCTTAAGTGCCGTTTAAGACGCGCGGGCGACCATCGCTGCGCCCGCCGTCAGTCGGCGCCGCGTCCCGGCATGCCGTATCGCGGCGCGCGCCCGGCTTCGCCCGGCCCGCGCGCCGGCTACTCATCAGGAAGCACATGACCCAATCGATCGATCCCGTCCGCTCCGCCTCCGACGCGCCGCAGGACGAGCGCCCGGTATCCGCATGGAGCCTCATCAAGCCCTACTGGGTATCGTCCGAATGGAAAATCGCGTGGACGCTGCTCGTCACGATCATCGTGATCAATCTCTGCAACGTGTGGATCACCGTGCAGTTGAACAAGTGGAACGCGCAGTTCTATAACGCACTGCAGACGAAGGACGTCCACGATTTCCCGCACCTGATGATGCAGTTCTCGTTGCTCGCGTTCGGCTTCATCATCCTCGCCGTGTACGGACTGTACTTGCGCCAGATGCTCGGCTTTCGCTGGCGGCAATGGCTGACCGAGCGCTTCCTCGGCGAATGGCTCGGCGACCGCGCGTTCTACCGGATCGAGCGCGACCGCCTCGCCGACAACCCCGACCAGCGCGTCGCCGACGATCTGCAGTCGTTCGCGACGACCACGCTCGCGCTGTCGCTCGACTTGCTGTCGACGGTCGTCACGCTCGCGTCGTTCATCACGATCCTCTGGACGCTCGGCGGTGCGCTGACGCTCTCGCTCGGCGCCACGCCGATCTCGATTCCCGGATACATGGTGTGGGCGGCTGCGCTGTACGCGGTGGTCGGCTCGATCATGATCCAGAAGGTCGGTCATCCGCTCGTGTCGATCAACTACCAGCAGCAACGCGTCGAGGCGGACTTTCGTTTCGGGCTGATCCGCGTACGCGAAAATGCCGAGCAGATCGCCTTCTACGACGGCGAGGACACCGAGAGCCGCAATGCACAGGGCCTCTTCGTGCGCATCCGTGACAATTGGTGGCGCGTGATGAAATACACCAAGCGTCTGACGTTCGTGAACGCCTTCTATGGACAGATCGCGATCATCTTCCCGTTCGTCGTCGCGGCACCGCGCTACTTCGCGGGTGCGTTCACGCTCGGCGTGCTGATGCAGATCTCGTCGGCATTCGGCACGGTCAGCGACTCCTTCTCCTGGTTCCTCAACAGCTATCGCACGCTCGTCGAATGGCGCGCCACCGTCAACCGTCTGCGCGAATTCAAGCGCGTGATGGGCACGTCGCACCTGAAGGAAAGCCTGTCGCCCGCCACCGAGCACGGCGGCATCAACCTGCACTACATCGACGGCGCGAAGCTGTCGACCTCGTCGCTCAAGCTCGCGCTGCCGAACGGCAACGCGCTCGCGAACATCGGCAACGTCACGATCGAGCCGGGTTCGCGCTGGCTCGTGATCGGCAAGTCGGGGTCCGGCAAGAGCACGTTCATGCGCGCGCTCGCGGGCCTGTGGCCGTTCGGCGACGGCGCGATCGACGCGCCGGTCGGCGCGCGGATGATGTTCGTGCCGCAGACGAGCTATTTGCCGATCGGCACGCTGAAGGCCGCGCTCACCTATCCGGCGACGCCCGACACGTTCAGCGACGAAGCGTGCCGCGACGCGCTGCGCGCGTGCCGCCTCGAGGATTACGTCGAGCGCCTCGACGAGACCGCGCACTGGACCCGCGTGCTGTCGCCGGGCGAGCAGCAGCGCCTGGCCGGCGCCCGCGTGCTGCTGCACAAGCCCGACTTCCTGTTCCTCGACGAAGCCACCAGCGCGCTCGACGCCGACAACGAGGCACGCCTCTATCACCTGTTCGCCGAACGGCTGCCGAAGGCCGCGATCGTCAGCATCGCGCACCGCGAGTCGCTGGCCGCGTTCCACGTCGGCACGATCAACGTCGAACGCGTGAACGCCGGCGACAAGGTCGCCGCGTGAGCGCACGCGCCGCGCACCGCGAACGCATCGCGCTGATCACCGGCGCAGGCTCGGGGATCGGCGCGGCGCTCGCCCGTCGGCTCGCGGCGCCCGGCATCGCGCTGGCGCTGCATGCGCGCGGCGCGGACGATTCGGCGCGGGCCCGGCTCGCCGAAGTCACCTGTGCGTGCACGGCGGCTGGCGCCGAGTGCATCACGCTGACCGGCGATCTCGGCGAACCGGGTGTCGCCGCCGCGCTGGTCGATAGCACCGCGGCCCGCTTCGGCGGGCTCGACCAGCTCGTCGCGAACGCCGGCTTCGCCGCGCGGCAATCCTTTTCCGATCTTTCCGCCGACGCACTCGCCTCCGCCTTCGCGGCGATGCCCGGCGCGTTCTCCGCGCTCGCGGGCCGCGCGCGGCCGCCGAATTCGCTGCGCACCGCATCACCGTGAACGCGGTCGCGCCGGGCTTCACGCGCAAGGACCACGGCCCGAGCGCCGGCAACGCCGCCGCGTGGGCGCAGGCCGAACAGGCGACGCCGCTCGGCCGGATCGCCGAGCCCGACGACGTCGCCGCGCTGATCGCGTTCCTGCTGTCCGATGCGGCACGGCAGATCACCGGCCAGGTCGTTCACGTCGACGGCGGCCTGACGCTCTGACGCGTCTTTCCCTCTTCCTGCCTGCCCGCGCATACTGCATCCGCCTTTTTGGCGCGCGGGATCGGGCCCGTAAAATAACCGCCACGCGGCAGCGCGAGACGAGACAAGACGAGAGGGGGCGGCAAGCATGCAGGCATTCCAGTGGTTCAACGAATTGTCGACGCGCGAGCGCCGGACGCTGTACGCCGGCTTCGGCGGCTACGCGGTCGATGCGTTCGACTTCATGATCTATTCGTTCCTGATTCCGACGCTGATCGCCACGTGGGGCATGTCGAAGAGCGAGGCCGGGATGATCGCGACGAGTTCGCTGATCTCGTCGGCGGTCGGCGGCTGGGTCGCCGGCATCCTCGCCGACCGCTATGGCCGCGTGCGCGTATTGCAGTGGACGATCGCGACGTTCGCGCTGTTCACGTGCCTGTCCGGTTTCACGCATTCGTTCTGGCAGCTGCTCGCCACGCGCACGCTGCAGGGCTTCGGCTTCGGCGGCGAATGGTCGGTCGTGACGATCATGATGGCCGAGACGATCCGCTCGCCCGAGCATCGCGCGAAGGCCGTCGGCACCGTGCAGAGCAGCTGGTCGTTCGGCTGGGGCGCGGCCGCGATCCTCTACTGGGCGTTCTTCGCGCTGCTGCCCGAGCAGGTCGCGTGGCGCGCGTGCTTCTGGATCGGCATCGTGCCCGCGCTGTGGATCCTGTACATCCGCCGCAACGTCAGCGATCCCGACATCTACACGGCCACGCGCCGCGCCCGCGACGAAGGCCGCGTGTCGGGCCACTTCCTCGAGATCTTCTCGCCGCCGCACCTGCGCGCGACGCTGTTCGGCAGCGCGCTGTGCACCGGCATGCTCGGCGGCTACTACGCGATCACGACGTGGCTGCCCACTTACCTGAAAACCGTCCGCCACCTGTCGGTATTCAACACGAGCGGCTATCTGGTCGTGCTGATCGTCGGCTCGTTCGTCGGCTACGTGGTCGGCGCGATCCTGTCCGACCGGCTCGGCCGCCGCGCATCGTTCATCCTGTTCGCGATCGGCTCGTTCTCGCTCGGCATGGCATACACGATGCTGCCGATAACCGATACCGCGATGCTGCTGCTCGGCTTCCCGCTCGGCATCGTCGTGCAGGGGATCTTCGCCGGCGTCGGCGCGTACCTGTCGGAGCTGTATCCGGGCGCGATCCGCGGCTCGGGCCAGGGCTTCTGCTACAACCTCGGCCGCGGGCTCGGCTCGTTCTTCCCGATCCTCGTCGGCTCGCTGTCGCAGTCGATGTCGCTCGTGAAGGCGATCGGCCTCGTCGCGGGCGGCGGCTACCTGCTCGTGATCGTCGCCGCGCTCGTGCTGCCCGAAACGCGCGGCAAGTCGCTCGTCGACGATCCGGCCGTCGCATCGTGAGCGGCCGCTTCACTCCGGAAATCGCATGCACGTGATCGTCCTCGGCGCCGGCGTGATCGGCGTCACCACCGCCTGGCACCTGCGCGAAGCAGGCTGCGACGTCACCGTGATCGAACGCGAGGCCGATGTCGCGCAGGTGACGAGCCTCGGCAACGCGGGCGTGATCGCGCCCGGCTACGTGACGCCGTGGGCCGCGCCCGGGATGCCCGGCAAGATCCTCAAGTACCTGTTCAAGCCCGCGTCGCCGCTGATCTTCCGGCCGACGCCCGATCCCGCGCAGTGGCGCTGGATCGCGCGCTGGCTGCGCGAATGCGAGTTCGAGCGGTTCCGCGTGAACAAGCAGCGGATGCAGCGCATCGCGTATTACAGCCGCGCGTGCCTGCATGCGTTTCGCGAGCGTCATCCGTTCGACTATGGCGCGAGTCGCGGCTACCTGCAGCTGCTGCGCGGCGCATTCGACGTCGAGATGGTGCAGCCCGCGCTGAAGGTGCTGCGCGACGCCGGCATCACGTTTCGCGAACTCGATGCGGCCGGCTGCACCGCGATCGAACCGGGCCTGCGCTGGGCGCGGCAGGCGCCGGTCGGTGGCATCTACCTGCCCGACGACGAAGCCGGCGACTGCGCCCGCTTCACGCGCGAACTGCGGGCGCTATGCGAAGCGCACGGCGTGACGTTCCGCTTTCGCACCGAAATCCGCACGCTCGATGTCGCGGGCGGCAAGGTGCGCGGCGTGCGGGTCGATTCGCTCGAAGCCGGCGATGGCGCACAACGCGGTGCGCGGCTCGCCGCCGACGCGATCGTCGTCGCGCTCGGCGTCGACAGCGCCAGCCTGCTGCGGCCGTACGGGATCGACGTGCCGCTGTATCCGGTGAAGGGCTACTCGGCGACGCTCGCGGTCGTCGACGACGAAAAAGCGCCGCGCGCCGCGCTGATGGACGAATCGCTGAAGACGGCGATCACGCGCTTCGGCCCGACGCTGCGCGTCGCGGGCACCGCGGAGCTCGGCAACCGGCACGCGGCGCTGCGTCAGCAGGCGCTCGATACGCTGATGAAGGTGCTCGACGACTGGTTCCCGCATGCGGCCGATCGCGCATCGGCGCGCTTCTGGGTCGGCCGCCGGCCGATGACGCCCGACGGCCCGCCTTTGCTCGGCGCGAGCGGGATCGACGGGCTCTGGCTCAATGTCGGCCACGGTTCGACGGGCTGGGCGATGTCGATGGGTTCGGGAAAGGTGGTCGCGGATCTCGTCACGGGGCACGAGCCGGAAATCGACCTGTCGGGCCTGACGCTCGCGCGCTACGGCCGGTAGGCGCCGGCGCTGCCGTGGGCGAGCGCGATCGGCGCCGACACGATCGGCCGGTGCGACACGCCTTCGTGCGACAGCCGGCTTTCGAACAGCGTCAGCGCTTCGATGCGCAGCACGACCTGCCGCCCCGGCGCACCGCCGTGCGCGGGCTGGCCGACCGCGTCGTGCGGCAGCCGCGCGAGCGTCACGTGCGGCCGGAACGGCCGCCGGTCGGCAGGCACCCCCAGTTCGCGCAGCAGCGCCGACAACCCGGCATTCAGCGCGACGCACGCGGGATCGGCCGCCAGCTCCGCGACGATCAGCCTCGCACGCGGCAGGCTCGGCCACCACGCGATCCGCTCGACCGGCAGCAACGGCAGCGCATGCGCGGCCGCGAGCGCGGACAGGTGCGCGGCCAGCGCGTCGCACCGTTCGCGTTCGATCGCACCGATGAACGCGAGCGTCATGTGCAGTTGCGCGGGCAGCGTGCGCCGCGCGCCACGGGTGACCGGCAACGCGTGCAGCGCGTCGCGCGACGCCGCATCGGGCATCAGCGCGACGAACGCACGGAGCCGGTCGCCGTTCATGACTCGCGCACCGCGCCGCGCGGCGCGCCGGCCACGCCGGCAGAAGCCGCAGCCGGACGCCGCGGCAGCGGCCCGTGTTCGCCCCACACGTCGGCCGGCAGCACGCGCGCGAGTTCGGGGATCGTGTTGCGCGTGAACACCGGATCGGCGACGCCCGCCGCGCGCTGGCGGCGATAGTCGGCCCACGCGGCATGCGCATGCTTGCCGAGCGCGAGGATCGCGATCAGGTTGATGATCGCCATCAGCCCCATGCTCGTATCGGCCATCGCCCACACGAGCGGCAATTGCCCGACGCTGCCGAACATCACCATCGCGAGCACCGCGATGCGGAACAGCGGCAGCACGCCGCGCCGCTTCGTGATGAATTCGACGTTGCCTTCCGCATACGCGTAGTTGCCGATCACCGATGAGAACGCGAGGAAGAAGATTGCGACGGCCATGTAGATGCCGCCCCAGTCGCCGACGTGGCTCGAGATCGCGCGCTGCGTGAGCGCCGCGCCTTCCATCCCGGTGCCGAGTTCATACTGGCCCGACAGCAGGATCACGAACGCGGTCGCACTGCAGATCACGATCGTGTCGACGAACACGCCGAGCATCTGGATCAGCCCCTGCGTGACCGGATGCCGCGTGCTCGCGGTCGCGGCCGCGTTCGGTGCGCTGCCCATCCCTGCTTCGTTCGAGAACAGCCCGCGCTTCACGCCGATCGCGATCGCCTGGCTGACCGCATGGCCGGTCAGGCCGCCGGCCGCCTGCTCGAGGCCGAACGCACTCTTCACGATCAGCGCGATCACGCCCGGCACCAGCGCGATGTGCGTCGCGACCGCGTAGACCGCGAGCGCGAGGTAGCCGATCGCCATCAGCGGCACGATCACCTGTGCGACCGCCGCGATGCGGCGGATGCCGCCGAAGATGATCGGGGCGGACAGCAGCACGAGGCCGAGGCCGACCGTCTCGCGGCTCCAGCCGAACGACGTATGGAACGCGTCGGCGATCGCGTTGGCCTGCACCGCGTTGAACACGAAGCCGAACGCGAGGATCAGCGACAGCGAGAACAGCACGCCGAAGCCGCGCGAGCGCAGGCCCGTCTGGATGTAGTACGCAGGGCCGCCGCGATAGCTGCCGTCCGGGTGCGACACCTTGAAGATCTGCGCGAGCGTCGCCTCGACGAACGCGGACGACATCCCGACGAGCGCGGTCATCCACATCCAGAAGATCGCGCCCGGCCCGCCGACCGTCAGCGCGACCGCGACGCCGGCGATGTTGCCGGTGCCGACGCGGCTCGCGAGCCCGGTCGCGAATGCCTGGAACGATGAAATGCTGCCCGGCTCGCCCTTGCTGCCGACCAGCTTCATGCTGAGGAACAGCGCCTTCAGCTGGATCATGCGGAACCGCAACGTGAACCATGCGCCGGCGCCGAGCAGCAGCGCGATCAGCACGTAGTTCCACAGCACGCCGTTGACGGCCTCGATCAGCCCTTGCACGAATGCTTCCATCCAGAGTCCTTGTAAATAGCGTCAGTCATGTACGGCGACCGCGAACGCGGCCCGAGGGGCGACATGATATGACAGTTTTCAAGGATTATTACAAAATGAAAGGAATCGGGATCACGGAAAATCAATAACTGATGTGATCAGGTTAGGCGACGCTCGGCGGAAATGCGGGCGCATGCCAGAGGCAGCAGCCCGGCGCGCAATATGCCCGAAGCATCATGAATCGTACGCTGTCCCAACACACCGATCACGAAGTTCGAAACAGGCATTCTTGCCGTTCGCGCAAAGCAGGGATCGTCATCGACGAACTCGGATTCGTCGGCGCACCCTGCCATGCCGGCACGCCCGGCCGGTCCGGATTCGATCTGAGACCGGACTCGCTGCATCGCGACGATCACGTCACCGAGCTCAAAAGAAACTCGGATGCTTCACTCAGCAAACCCAGCGCAATGATTTCCGGCAACCGGCTGATATGACAGTAATCCTCAAACCACACTTGCCGCAGCAGGTTTGAATCCCCGTCGGGCATACATCTCCTGAACAAATACCCTCCTTCGCCTTAGACCACCTCGTAACTGTTGGACACATTGCTCGCCAACGGGAAATGTCGAGAAAAGCGTCCCCGCTTTTCGATTTTTCTCGACTCTTGTCGGAGCGCGACGCAATGGGAACGGAACAGCCAGCTGCCTCTGCATCCTCAGCTTTCCCTTGCCCAGAGCCGGCATACGGGGGGATTTCGAGGCAAGGTGCAGCCGTCGCATGCCTCTATGAATCTCGGTTCATACCAGTTCGCAGGATCAATCCAGACGACTTCGTCACGAAGACGTGCAGGAAAAATTCCTTGCCGACCGCAGAAAAAAATATAACCGTCTTACGTTCAGGCCTGCCAATCAATTATCGAAATCACCACTGCATGGGGCATAAAATGACGATACGCAATCCTTGGAAACAGATAAACCAATCCTCCAAAGAAGAACAACAGCCTTTGATGCGACGACGTTTTCTGGTTGCGTCAACAGTGCTCCCTTTTGGCACGCTGCTGAAGCATGCTACGGCCATGGCTCAGAACAATGTGCTTCCGCCCATCACGATCACAACACCAAAGCCACCGGATTTCAATTTCGGTGATTTCGGCGTCAAGGTAAACGACATTCCGGGCGCCAATCCTGGAGCCGGAATTCCGGCACCGACGGTTTGCTTCAATCAGTATTGCACATCAAATTTCATGTTGCATTTTGCAAACACGGGAAACATGATCCGCGCCACCGATATATTCCTCAAACACCTTGAGATATTTGGAAAAAACGACACAGCATTTTGGCGAAATCAACTGACACTGGTGGGCGGCTTCACTCCGTGGCTGGCCCTTGGTGGCTACAAGCATTTACCTGGCGCCAACCAATATGGATTTAGCTTCGAGCCTGGTCAATATGCCAACATCACTGCATTATTCGGCATATACATTGGCCAGTCACATGGCATCCCTCCGACGAGCACATTTTCATCGTATGGGAACCCATTGATGTTCGTTGAAGCAATTAATCACTGGATACACGGAGACGGAACCCAACAAACCATCAACATTGAATCTCTCAACTTGAAAATGAGCATTGCCGATTTCAGAGAAATAACGAAAGCCGTTGAGAATCCCGGGTACGGCCCCGGCACCTACTCGTTCGACACAGCTTTCAGCACCAACATCTTCAATCACGGAACAAAGGACCTCTGGAGCGCCTCAGTCTTTGGACGAGTATCCGGCAGAATACGTGGCACGCTTGTGATGCTCGAGGACGATACATATCGGTTTGACGGCTACTACTCACTCAATCCCGATCGGTTCGATGCAGATCCTTCCAACCGGCCATTCCTGCAGGAGGCTGCGACGACGTTTCTCGCCAAGCTCGGCGCCGTGTTGGGACACAAGGACTATCAAATCAATTTTTTCGGTGAAAAACATCTCTCGTTCTCGGGCCAACGGCCGGTGAAGAATGCAGGCACACGCCCCCCTCAGGCAGTCCATAGACCGTCGCTCGGTGGACTAATGCGTCCGCCTCGCTAGCATGCGGCCGGGCAGCTCCGGAAATGTGGCTGCCCGAGTCAATCTCACATGTTCTTTTCGTCCCATCGGGCACTTCATGATTTCCAGAGCTATGCGAGGCATTCTCAGGCTGGTTCTCTGGCTGGTTGGCGCAGCAATCTGCGCCTATACGCTACTGTTCATCGTCGTCGCGACTTCCCGGTATGAGAGAACGGAAGGCAGTTGTCCCGACATGTCTGTCGATGCGCTACGGAAAAATGTCCAGGCCCGTCTTCTCGAAGAGCATGGAATACCGCCGGACAGCATCCGGTTCGACGGCGCGCCGCAGTATCACGCATGGAAACTGGGTGTGTGGGAATTCCCGCTGCGGGTTGACGAAACCCGATACACCGCGATGATCGATTGCAACGGGCAGCTTGCAAGCTACGGGCAAACCATCGATCCGTTGGGCGCCGCAATCGGACAAGCCCGCGATCGCCCCCAGCCTCAAAAATAAAAAACCGGGCGCCCTCTCGGACGCCCGGCTTTCGTCGAAACCCGCTCGCGCGATTCAGCTCAGCGCGGCAGTTCCGTATGGCCCATCAGGTACGCATCGACCGAGCGCGCGCACTGGCGGCCTTCTCGGATCGCCCACACCACGAGCGACTGGCCGCGACGCATGTCGCCTGCCGCGAACACCTTGTCGACCGACGTGTAGTACGAACGATCGCCTTCGGTCGCCGCACGTGCGTTGCCGCGCGCATCCTTCGCGACGCCGAACGCGTCGAGCACCGGCGCCGCCGGTTGCGTGAAGCCCATCGCGAGCAGCACGAGGTCGGCCTTCATCTCGAACTCGGAACCCGGCACTTCCTGCATCTTGCCGTCCTTCCACTCGACGCGCACCGCGATCAGCTTCTCGACCTTGCCGTTCTTGCCTTCGAGGCGCTTCGTCGCGACCGCCCAGTCGCGTTCGCAACCTTCGTCATGCGACGACGACGTGCGCATCTTGATCGGCCAGTACGGCCACACGAGCGGCTTGTTTTCCTCTTCCGGCGGCTGCGGCAGCAGCTCGAACTGCGTGACCTGCTTCGCGCCGTGACGGTTCGACGTGCCGACGCAGTCAGAACCCGTATCGCCGCCGCCGATCACGATCACGTGCTTGCCCTTCGCGAGCAGCTGGTCGACGAGCTTGTCGCCCGCGTTCACGCGGTTCTGCTGCGGCAGGAAGTCCATCGCGAAATGGACGCCCGCGAGCTCGCGGCCCGGCACCGGCAGGTCGCGCGGCGTTTCGGAACCGCCCGCGATCACGACCGCGTCGAATTCTTCCTTCAGCGTGTCCGGCGAGATGGTTTCCTTCGCGAGGCTGCCGATCGACTCCGGCAGCGGATCCTTGCCGATGAACACGCTGGTGCGGAACGTCACGCCTTCCGCTTCCATCTGGCGCATGCGGCGGTCGATCAGCCACTTCTCGAGCTTGAAGTCGGGGATCCCGTAACGCAGCAGGCCGCCGATGCGGTCGTTCTTCTCGAACACCGTCACGTCGTGGCCCGCGCGCGCGAGCTGCTGCGCGGCGGCGAGGCCCGCGGGGCCCGAACCGACGATCGCGACCTTCTTGCCCGTCTTGTGCTCGGCCGGCAGCGGCTTCACCCAGCCTTCCGCCCAGGCCTTGTCGATGATCGCGTGCTCGATCGACTTGATGCCGACCGGGTCGTTGTTGATCCCGAGCGTGCACGCCGCCTCGCACGGCGCCGGGCAGATGCGGCCCGTGAATTCCGGGAAGTTGTTGGTCGAGTGCAGGACTTCGATCGCCTGCTGCCAGTCCTGGCGGTAAACGAGATCGTTGAAGTCCGGAATGATGTTGTTGACCGGGCAGCCGTTGTTGCAGAACGGGATGCCGCAATCCATGCAGCGCGCGCCCTGGATCTTCGCGTCCGCGTCGGTCAGTGCCGCGACGAATTCCTTGTAGTGCTTCACGCGCGTGAGCGGTGCTTCGTACGCCTCGTGGCGGCGTTCGAACTCCAGAAAACCGGTTGCCTTGCCCATAAGGTGCTCTTCTGTTCGGTGTATCGGGTGGGGGAGCCGCGCGCGGCAATCATGCGCGCGCGGCATTCGCTATGTCGTTCGTCGCTCAGGCGGCCAGCACTTCCTTCGCCGCCTTCTTCGCACCGATCTCGCCCAGCGCGCGCTTGTATTCGTGCGGGAACACCTTCACGAACTGGCGGCGCGCCGCGTCCCAGTTTTCCAGCAGCGACTTCGCGCGCGGCGAACCCGTGAACTGGAAATGACGCTCGACGAGCCCCTTGAGCAGCGCTTCGTCCGTCGTGCCTGCGTGCCAGAGTGCGCGGTCGACCGTGCGCTCCTGCTCGGCCTGCTGCAGCACCGGCTCGAGCGCGACCATCGACTTGTTGCACTTCGCCGCGAACGTGCCTTCCGGATCGTAGATGTACGCGAGGCCGCCCGACATGCCGGCCGCGAAGTTGCGCCCCGTCTCGCCGAGCACGACGACCGTACCGCCCGTCATGTATTCGCAACCGTGGTCGCCCGTGCCTTCGACGACCGCCGTCGCGCCCGAGTTGCGCACGCAGAAGCGCTCGCCCGCGACGCCGCGGAAGAAGGCTTCGCCTTCGATCGCGCCGTACATCACCGTGTTGCCGCAGATGATGTTTTCCTCGGACTTGCCGCGGAAGTCGTTGGTCGGGCGGATGATGATCCGGCCGCCCGACAGGCCCTTGCCGACGTAGTCGTTGCCGTCGCCGACGAGGTCGAGCGTCACGCCCTTCGCGAGGAACGCGCCGAAGCTCTGGCCCGCCGTGCCCTTCAGCTGGATGTGCACCGCGTCGTCGGCGAGGCCGTCATGGCCGTGCTTCTTCGCGATCACGCCCGACAGCATCGCGCCGACCGTACGGTTCACGTTGCGCACCGGCTGGATGAACGACACATGCTCGCCGTTCTCGATCGCGGCCTTCGCCTTCTCGATCAGCACGTGGTCGAGCGCGCGCTCGAGGCCGTGATCCTGCACGTCGACGTGACGCGGTGCGACGTCTTCGCATTCTTCCGGCTGGTAGAACACGCGCGAGAAATCGAGGCCCTTCGCCTTCCAGTGCTCGATGCCCTTGCGCGTATCGAGCAGGTCGGCGCGGCCGATCAGGTCGTCGAACTTCGCGATGCCGAGCTGCGCCATGATCTCGCGCACTTCCTCGGCGACAAAGAAGAAGTAGTTCACGACGTGCTCGGGCTGGCCCTTGAACTTCGCACGCAGCACCGGATCCTGCGTCGCGACGCCGACCGGGCACGTGTTCAGGTGGCACTTGCGCATCATGATGCAGCCTTCGACGACGAGCGGCGCCGTCGCGAAGCCGAATTCGTCCGCGCCGAGCAGCGCGCCGATCACGACGTCGCGGCCCGTCTTCATCTGGCCGTCGGCCTGCACGCGGATCCGGCCGCGCAGGCGGTTCAGCACCAGCGTCTGCTGCGTTTCGGCGAGGCCCAGTTCCCACGGCGTGCCGGCGTGCTTGACCGACGACAGCGGCGACGCACCCGTGCCGCCGTCATGGCCGGCGATCACGACGTGATCGGCCTTCGCCTTCGCGACACCGGCCGCGACCGTCCCGACGCCCACTTCCGACACGAGCTTCACGGAGATGCTCGCGCTCGGGTTCACGTTCTTCAGGTCGTGGATCAGCTGCGCCAGATCCTCGATCGAGTAGATGTCGTGGTGCGGCGGCGGCGAGATCAGGCCGACGCCCGGCACCGAGTAACGCAGCTTGCCGATGTATTCCGAGACCTTGTGGCCCGGCAGCTGGCCGCCCTCGCCCGGCTTTGCGCCCTGCGCCATCTTGATCTGGATCTGGTCGGCCGATGCCAGGTACTCGGCGGTGACGCCGAAGCGGCCCGACGCGACCTGCTTGATCTTCGAGCGCAGCGAATCGCCGTCCTTCAGCGGAATGTCGCTGACGATCTCGTCGCCGATCACCGACTTCAGCGTCTCGCCCGCCTTGATCGGAATGCCGCGCAGTTCGTTGCGGTAGCGCTTCTCGTCCTCGCCGCCTTCGCCGGTGTTCGACTTGCCGCCGATCCGGTTCATCGCGACCGCGAGCGTCGCGTGCGCTTCGGTGCTGATCGAACCGAGCGACATCGCGCCCGTCGCGAAGCGCTTGACGATGTCCTTCGCCGGCTCGACGTTTTCGATCGGGATCGCCCGGGTCGGCTCGACCTTGAACTCGAACAGGCCGCGGAACGTCATGTGACGCTTGGTCTGGTCGTTGATCAGGTGCGCGTATTCCTTGTACGTCTGGTACGAGTTGCTGCGCGTCGCGTGCTGCAGCTTCGCGATCGAATCCGGCGTCCACATGTGGTCTTCGCCGCGCACGCGGTACGCGTACTCGCCGCCCGCGTCGAGCATGTCGCGCAGGACCGGGCTGTCGCCGAACGCGTCGCGGTGCAGGCGGATCGCCTCTTCCGCGACCTCGAACAGGCCGATGCCGCCGACCTTCGACGCCGTGCCCTTGAAGTACTTCTCGACCAGGTCGCTCGACAGGCCGAGCGCTTCGAAGATCTGCGCGCCCGTGTACGACATGTACGTCGAGATGCCCATCTTCGACATCACCTTCTGCAGGCCCTTGCCGACCGCCTTCGTGAAGTTGTAGACGGCCTTCTCCGGCGACAGGTCGCCCGGCAGGCCCTCGGCCATCTTCGCGAGCGTTTCCATCGCGAGGTACGGGTGCACGGCTTCCGCGCCGTAGCCCGCGAGCAGCGCGAAGTGGTGCGTTTCACGCGCGGAGCCCGTCTCGACGACAAGGCCCGTGCTCGTGCGCAGCCCTTGCTGGACGAGGTGCGTGTGGATCGCCGACGTGGCGAGCAGCGCCGGGATCGCGACGTGCTCGGCGTCCGTCTTGCGGTCCGACACGATCAGCATGTTGTAGCCCGACTTCACCGCGTCGACGGCTTCCGCGCACAGCGACGCGAGACGCGCCTCGATACCTTCCTTGCCCCAGGCTACGGGATAGCAGATGTTCAGTTCGTACGCGCTGAACTTGCCGCCGGTGTACTGGTCGATCGCGCGGATCTTCGCGATGTCCTTGAAGTCGAGCACCGGCTGCGACACTTCGAGACGCATCGGCGGGTTGATGTTGTTCGTGTCGAGCAGGTTCGGCTTCGGGCCGATGAACGACACGAGCGACATGACCATGTTTTCACGGATCGGGTCGATCGGCGGGTTCGTGACCTGCGCGAACAGCTGCTTGAAGTAGTGATAGAGCGTCTTGTTCTTGTTCGACATCACCGCGAGCGGCGAGTCGTTGCCCATCGAACCGACGGCTTCCTCGCCCTGCTGCGCCATCGGCGCCATCAGGAACTTCAGGTCTTCCTGCGTATAGCCGAACGCCTGCTGGCGGTCGAGCAGCGCGGCGCCCTGCGTACGGCCGGCCGCGACTTCCTCGGCCTTCGGCTCGATTTCGTCGAGCTTGATGCGCACGGCGTCGATCCAGCTCTTGTACGGCTTCGCGTTCGCGAGGTTGTCCTTCAGTTCCTTGTCGTCGATGATGCGGCCGTGTTCCATGTCGATGAGGAACATCTTGCCCGGCTGCAGGCGCCACTTCTTGACGATCTTCGATTCGGGGATCGGCAGCGTGCCGGCTTCCGACGCCATGATGACGAGGTCGTCGTCGGTCACGATGTAGCGCGCCGGGCGCAGGCCGTTACGGTCGAGCGTCGCGCCGATCTGGCGGCCGTCGGTGAACGCGATCGCGGCCGGGCCGTCCCACGGCTCCATCATCGCGGCGTGGTATTCGTAGAACGCGCGGCGGTTCTCGTCCATCAGCGTGTGCTGTTCCCACGCCTCCGGGATCATCATCATCACCGCGTGCACGAGCGGGTAGCCGGCCATCACCAGCAGCTCGAGACAGTTGTCGAACGATGCGGTGTCGGACTGGCCCGGGTAGATCAGCGGCCACAGCTTCGGGAGATCGTCGGCGAGCACGTGCGACGCGATCGCGCCGGTACGCGCGTTCAGCCAGTTCACGTTGCCCTTCACGGTGTTGATCTCGCCGTTGTGCGCGATCATCCGGTACGGGTGCGCCAGTTCCCATGCCGGGAACGTGTTGGTCGAGAAGCGCTGGTGCACGAGCGCGAGCGCCGACACGACGCGCGGGTCCTGCAGGTCGCGGTAGTACACGCCGACCTGGCCGGCCAGCAGCAGCCCCTTGTAGACGATGGTGCGCGCCGACATCGACGGCACGAAGTATTCCTTGCCGTGCTTGAGCTTCAGCGCCTGGATGCGGTGGCTCGCCGTCTTGCGGATCACGTACAGCTTCCGCTCGAGCGCGTCCGTCACCATGATGTCCTTGCCGCGGCCGATGAAGATCTGGCGGATCAGCGGCTCGCTCGCCTTCACGGTCGGCGAAATCGGCATCGCGTGGTCGACCGGCACATCGCGCCAGCCGAGCACGACCTGGCCTTCCGCCTTCACCGTACGCTCGAGCTCCTGCTCGCACGCGAGACGCGACGCGTTCTCCTTCGGCAGGAAGATCATCCCCACCCCATATTCACCGGCCGGCGGCAGGTCCACGCCCTGCTTCGCCATTTCCTCGCGATAGAACGCGTCCGGAATCTGGATCAGGATGCCCGCGCCGTCGCCCATCAGCGGATCGGCACCGACCGCGCCGCGGTGATCGAGGTTCTCGAGGATCTTCAGACCCTGCTGAATGATCTCGTGGCTCTTCTTGCCCTTGATGTGAGCGACGAAGCCGACGCCACAGGCGTCGTGTTCGTTTTGCGGGTCGTACAGACCTTGTGCGGCGGGCACCGCGGCGAGCGGCTGCTGGTGGTCGTTCATGGGGACACCGTCGTAAAGGGGGCCTGGAGGCCGTTGAACCGTTTTCTTGTTGCCGTCGATCCCGCTCCCGACGGGAGACGGCACGGCCGACAGTGGTTGGGCATGCTTCGCCCGGGCCACCGGAATTCGGAATATACGCGACGAATCAAGGGAATAGCAACAAAAACCGCTTGATCGAACCCTAATTAAATGCATGCATTCATCTGGTGCCGTTTTATTGGGGCCGTATCATTTTGGTGCAAAGAGAAGCGGCGCCCGCAGCGCCGCTCCTGACCCGCCTTTCCGGCATTACTGCTGGATCGGCGGCGTGTTTTCACGCACCTTTCTGGGGCGTCCGCGCGGCAGCGGCGACACGCGCCGGTTCGCGGTACGCGCCGCCCACTCGCGGTAATGCTCACCGCCGAGCACCCAGCCCTTCAGCGTCGCCTGCTGCAGCTGGTCGGCCTGCCGCTCGTCGAGCGGCTGCTCGCACAGCTCCTTGTACGCGCGCTGGCGGTCGAACGGCGTATTGCCGAGCGCCCAGTAGAGCGGATGGTCGGTGATGAGGCTGTCGACGGTGAGCCCGACGTGATGCCGGTAGCTCGACCAGCGATAGGCCTCGGGCGTCGCGACGAGCTGCGAACGCACGGGGCTCATCTCGACCACGCGGCTCGCGAGCAGGAAATAGCGCTCGCCTTCGATCACGGTCGCGCGGTAGCGGCCTTCCCACAGCGTGCCGCGCCGCGAGTAGCGCCGGTTGAAATGCGCAACGTAGCGGCGGCCGACGGCCTGCATCGCCTTCGGCAGGCTCGCCTCGTCGCTCGGTGTCACGAGGAGTTGCACCTGGCGCGGCAGCAGCACGTAGGCATGCACCGACAGGTGATGATCGCGTGCGGCGGCCTTCAGGCAATCGATGAAGAGTTCGTAGTCCTGGTCGTCGACGAACGCGGGTTGCTGATCCAGGCCGCGCAGTATCACGTGCTGCGGCTGGTCGGGAACGTAGAGTCGTGCTAACCGTGCCATGCTGAATGTCCGTTTGAACGCGTTAGGAAATACCCGGAGGTCCGAAAATGCGCACCTGCGTAGAATGCCTGTCCCTGCGGCGCGCGTATGCGTACGGTCGTGCGAATCCTAGGGAGAAAACTCTAACTTACGAGCTTGTTTGGTTTTAAACGCAGTCGTCATAATGAGCACGCCTTTAGATCGGAGGAGACACAATGAAACGAAAACTGGCCATTACGGGGGCTGCAGCGCTCGCATTCACGTTTGCGGGCGGTACGGCACAAGCACAATCCGCAGGTGATTTCTACGTCAGCACCGGCTGGTTCCACCTTGCGCCGCAGGACAGCAGCGACCCGCTGTTCGTCTACGGCGTAGGCGGCACGCCCATCAACCAGTCGATTCCCAATACCGGCGCCGGCATCAGCGACGCCGATACGCTCGGGCTCGCAACGGGCTACTTCATCACCGACCATATCTCCACCGAGCTCGTTATGGGGATACCGCCGAAGTTCGACATTACCGGCAAGGGTCAGTTCGAAAGATTCGGCGTACTCGGCCGTGCGTACCAGTGGAGCCCCGCCGTATTGCTGCGCTACCACTTCAACGACGCCAACGCGAAGTTCCGTCCGTATGTCGGCATCGGCGCGACGTATGTCTGGTTCACCGGCGCGAAGATCACGAACGGCAGCTTCGAGAACGGCGTGCTCGGCGGCCCGACCAGCGCCACGACCAGCAACCAGTGGGCGCCTGTCTTCAACGCCGGCTTCACGTACAACTTCACGAAACACTGGTTCGCAGGCCTGTCGCTCTCGTACATCCCGGTCAGCGTGACGGCGACCTTCACGACGGCCCGCCGGACGCCGGTCGGCACGCTGACGGAAACGTCGAAGGCCCACATCTCGCTGAACCCGATCGTCACGTACCTGAACGTCGGCTACCGCTTCTAAGCGTAGTCGAATATTTGGGGAATGGTTAATCCTGCTGCAATTTGTAGCGGATTTTTCCTGGCGTAACGTCTCCACGATGCAAAACGCCCCGGCGGGAATCCCGTCGGGGCGTCGTTTTTTCGCGTCAGGCACGTTCCGGGCAAAAGTTTCACCGGACCCCGCAGCGACCGCTGCCGTCAGACGATGGCGATGTCGTCCAGCGCATCGGGCGCGATCAGGTCGATGCGGTCCGTGCAGACCGAATCGACGCCCCAGCGCGCGAGTTCGCGCGCCCGTTCGAGGTCGTTCACCGTGTAAGCCAGGATGCGCAGACCGGCCGCCTTGATCGCGCGCACGAGCGGTTCGTCGAGCTTTTTGTGGTCTGCATGCAACGATACGCAGTCGAGCGCATCGACGACCTGGGCATGCCAGTCGTCCGGCACGGCTTCGTAGAGCATCCCGCGCGGCAGCGCCGGCACGGTCGCGCGCGCCTGCTGCAGTGCATCGAACGAGAACGACGACAGCAGCGGCGGCACCGCGGCATCGCGCCAGTACGCGGCCGCGTCGGCCGCGACGCGCTGCCCGGTCTCGCGCTCGCGCCCTGGGCACGGCTTGATCTCGACATTCGCGGCCAGCCCGTGCGCGATGCAGCGCGCCGCCGCGGCCTCGAGCGTCGGCATCCGCTCGCCCGCGAAACGCGCGTCGCGCCACGCGCCCGCATCGAGCGCCGCCAGCGCCGCATAACGCATGCCCGCCGCCGCCCCCGTGCCGTTCGAGGTCCGGTCGACGGTGTCGTCGTGCAGCAGGAACGTCACGTCGTCGGCCGACAGCTTCGCGTCGAACTCGACCATCCGGTGCCCGCGCCGCGCGCCCTCGTCGAGCGCGGCCAGCGTGTTCTCCGGCGCGAGCGTGCCGCCGCCGCGATGGGCGACGACGCGCGGATAGGGCCAGTCGGTGCGGAAGGTCATCGTCGGTCTCTCGGCAAGTGCAACGGGGTCAGCCGGCACGCTTGCCGGTTTCGGGATCGAAGAAATGCAGCCGGTGCGCGGGCAGCGCGGCCGCCAGCGCCGTGCCGCGCGCAGGACGGTCCGCGTGCGGCAGGCGCACCGCGACGTCGTGATTGCCCCAGCGGCCATGCGCGAGGTTGTCCGCGCCGAGCAGCTCGCACGAGTCGACCGGCAGCGTCGCCTGCGCGGCGCCCGGCTGCGGCGTCATGTGTTCGGGACGCACGCCGAGCACCCAGTCGCGCCCGGCGGCGATCGCCGTGCCGATGCCGGGCGCGCCGGCGACCGGCAGCGCAGGGCCGCCGCCCGCGACCGTGAACGTCGCGCCGTCTTCCGACAGCCGGCCGTGCATCAGGTTCATCGCCGGCGAGCCGATGAAGCCCGCGACGAACACCGTCGCCGGCTTCTCGTACACGTCGACCGGCGCGCCGATCTGCTCCGCGTAGCCGCGGTTCATCACGATCACGCGCTGCGCGAGCGTCATCGCCTCGATCTGGTCGTGCGTCACGTAGACGCTCGTCGTCGCGAGCCGCGCATGCAGCCGCTGGATCTCGAGCCGCATCTGCACGCGCAGCTTCGCGTCGAGGTTCGACAACGGCTCGTCGAACAGGAACACCGACGGCTCGCGCACGATCGCGCGCCCCATCGCGACGCGCTGCCGCTGGCCGCCCGACAGCTCGCGCGGCCGCCGCGCGAGCAGCGGCTCCAGTTCGAGGATCTTCGCGGCCGCGGCCACCCGCGAATCGATCGTCGCGCGCTCGATCCCGCGGATCTTCAGCCCGTAGCCCATGTTCTGCGCGACCGTCATGTGCGGGTACAGCGCATAGTTCTGGAACACCATCGCGATGTCGCGATCCTTCGGCTCAAGCGTGTTGACGACGCGCTCGCCGATCGCGATCTCGCCGTCCGTCACGGACTCGAGCCCCGCGATCATCCGCAGCAACGTCGACTTGCCGCAGCCCGACGGGCCGACCAGCACGATGAATTCGCCGTCCGCGATCTCCACGTCGATGCCGTGCAGCACGTGCTGCTTGCCGTCGTAGGATTTCCTGACGCCCTTCAAGCTCAGCGCAGCCATACCTGGTCCTTCTCCCGGTTACGTCCGTGGTTCATTTCTCGGAATCGACGAGGCCGCGCACGAACCAGCGCTGCATCGCCAGCACGACGACGAGCGGCGGAATCATCGCCAGCAGCGTCGCCGCCATCACGTATTGCCATTCGGTCGCGGCGTCGCCGCTCGCGATCATCGTCTTGATGCCCACCACCGCCGTCGACAGCGACGCCTCCGTCGTGATCAGGATCGGCCACAGATACTGGTTCCAGCCGTAGATAAACGTGATCACGAACAGCGCCGCGATGCTCGTCTTCGACAGCGGCAGCACGACGTCCCAGAAGAAGCGCAGCGGCCCCGCGCCGTCGATGCGCGCGGCGTCCATCAGCTCGTCGGGCAGCGTCATGAAGAACTGGCGGAACAGGAACGTCGCGGTCGCCGACGCGATCAGCGGCATCGTGAGCCCGCCGTACGTGTTCGTCAGGTGCAGCGTCGACACCACCTGCACGGTCGGAAAGATCCGCACTTCCACCGGCAGCATCAGCGTGACGAAGATCAGCCAGAACGCCGTGTTGCGAAACGGAAAGCGGAAATAGACGATCGCGTACGCGGACAGGATCGACACCGCGATCTTGCCGACCGCGATGCCGAGCGCCATCGCGAAGCTGTTCACGAGCAGGCGGCCGAACGGCGCCGTCGTGCCGCCGCTGCCGTGCGACCAGATATGCGCGACGTTCTCGAACAGGTGCGAGCTCGGCACGAGCGACAGCGGCACCGTGAACACTTCCTGCGCGTTCATCGTCGCCGCGCAGAACGCGACGTAGACGGGGAACACGATCAGCACGACGCCCGCGATCAGCACCGCATGGCAGAACAGGTCGAAGCCCTTGCGATTTTCGATCATGCGTATTGCACCCTGCGTTCGACGAAGCGGAACTGGATCACCGTGAGCCCGACGACGATGATCATCAGCACGACCGACTGCGCGCCCGAGCTGCCGATGTCGAGCCCCTGGAAGCCTTCCGCGAAGATCTTGTAGATCAGCGTCTTGGTGCTCTGCGCCGGGCCGCCGCCGGTGGCCGCGTCGATCACCGGGAAGGTGTCGAAGAACGCGTAGACGAGGTTCACGACCAGCAGGAAGAAACTCGTCGGCGACAGCAGCGGCAGCACGATGTGGAAGAAGCGCCGCACCGGCCCGGCGCCGTCGATCGCCGCCGCCTCGATCAGCGAGCGCGGGATCGCCTGCAGGCCCGCGTAGAAGAACAGGAAGTTGTAGCTCACCTGCTTCCACACCGACGCGAGCACGACGAGGAACATCGCCTGCTCGCCGTTCAGCGCATGGTTCCAGACGATGCCGCCCTTCGCGAGCGCATAGGTGATCAGGCCGATGCTCGGGTTGAACAGGAACGCCCACAGCACGGCCGCGATCGTCGGCGCGACCGCGTACGGCCAGATCAGCAGCGTGCGGTACACGCGTGCGCCGCGAATCACGCGATCGGCGCACGCGGCGAGCAGCAGCGACACGACGAGCCCGCTCACCGTGACGAGCCCGCTGAACACGAGCGTCGTGCGAAATGAGTCGAGATACAGCGGATCGGCGAACAGGTGCGTGAAGTTCGCGAAGCCGACGAATTCGCTCGACGTGCCGAACGCGTCCTGCATCTGCGTCGACTGCCACAGCGCGACGCCGGCCGGCCACAGGAAGAACACGGCCGTGATCGCGAGCTGCGGCGCGATCAGCAGGTACGGCACCAGGCTCGTACCGAAACGGGAACGGGATTGCATCGCGGATATCCGGTCAGGCGAAGCGGAAAGGAAGCCGCGCCGCCGGCCGGCATGCGCTCGCGCGCGATGCCGCCGGCAGCACGAAGCGATGCGTGCTCAGCCGCCCGACTTCTCGAAGCGGCGCAGCAGCTCGTCGCCACGCGACGCGGCCGAATCGAGCGCATCCTTCGGCGACTTCTTCTGCGCCCAGACCTGTTCGAACTCCTCGTCGACGATCGTGCGGATCTGCGGCATGTTGCCCAGGCGCAGCCCCTTCGTGTACGGCAGCGGCGGCTTGTTCAGCATCTGCTTGATCGCGGTTTCGGCGCTCGGGTTCTTCGCGTAGAAGCCCTGCTGGCGCGTGAGGTCGTAGGCGGCGGTCGTGACCGGCAGGTAGCCCGTGTCCTGGTGCCACTTCGCGGCGACGGCGGGCGTTGCGAGGTACGCGAGGAATTTCGCGACACCCTTGTAGGTCGCCGGATCCTTGCCGGCCAGCACCCACAGGCTCGCGCCGCCGATGATCGCGTTCTGCGGTGCGCCCTTCACGTTCGCGTCGTACGGCAGCATGCCGGTGCCGTAGCTGAACTTCGCGAACTTCTGCACGTTCGCGAGCGCGCCCGACGACGTCGTCAGGATCCCGCAGTCGCCGCTGTAGAACTTCGCCGACGCTTCATCCTTGCGGCCCGCGTACGTGAACGTGCCGTCCTTCGCCATCTGCTGCAGGAACGACACGTGCTCGACCTGCTGCGGCTTGTTGAATTCGAGGACGGCGTCGGTGCCGTCGAAGCCGTTGTTGCGGGTCGCGAACGGCAGCCCGTGCCACGCGCTGTAGTTCTCGAGCTGGATCCAGCCCTGCCAGCCGGTCGTGAAGCCGCACGCCATCCCCGACTTGCGCAGCTTCTCGGCATCGGCCTTCACGTCGGCCCACGTCTTCGGCGGCTGGTTCGGGTCGAGGCCGGCCTTCTTGAACGCGTCCTTGTTGTAGTACAGCACCGGCGTCGAGCTGTTGAACGGCATCGACACGAGATGGCCCGTCTTCGCGTCGCTGTAGTAGCTCGCGATGGTCGGCACGAACGCCTTTTCGTCGAGCGGCACGCCGGCCTGCTTGAACACGTCGTAGACCGGCACGACGGCCTTCTTCGCCTGCATCATCGTGGCCGTGCCGACCTCGTAGACCTGGAGGATCGCAGGCGCGTTGCCGCTGCGATACGCGGCGATGCCGGCCGCGAGCGCCTGGTCGTAGGTGCCCTTGAAGACCGGCACGATCTTGTAGTCGCTTTGCGACGCGTTGAACTGGTCGGCGATCGCATTGACCCGCTCGCCGAGCGCGGCCTCCATCGCATGCCAGAACTGAATTTCCGTCGCGGCGAGCGCCACGTGCTGTACCCCGAACATCAGCGCGCCGCCGAGCGCGATCGAACGAACCAGTGTCCCCGCAGGCTTCTTCTTCATCGACCTCTCCTATGAAAACGTTACCAACAGCGTGTGCAACATTCCCGTCGCCATTGAACCGGCGAAGTCTAGTGATCGTTTGTGACAGTCAGTTGTCGCTGATGACGAACAGGCGCTGATATTCCTTCAGCGCGAAGCGGTCGGTCATGCCGGCAATGTAGTGCGCGACGAGGCGCGGCTGATGTGCCGTGTCGTCGGACTGGTACGGCGGCGGCAGCAGGCGCGGATCGTCGATGAACGCGTCGAACAGCCCCGTGACGACGCGTTGCGCCTTGCTCGCCATGCGCATCACCTTGTAGTGGCGATACAGGTTCTTGAAGAGGAAACGCTTGAGCGCGGCGGCCTGCGCGGCGACCGTCGCGCTGTGCGACACGAGCGGCGGTGCGGCGCGCACGTCGTCGAGCGACGCAGGCGCGACGCGCACGAGGTTGCGCGTGGTTTCGTCGATCAGGTCGACGATCAGCGTGTTGATGATGCGGCGCACCGTCTCGTGCACGAGCCGGCGGCCTTCGAGGTGCGGGAATTCGGCGAGCGCCGCTTCGTAGTGGCGCTGCCACAGCTCGACTTCCGCGAGCTGCTCGATCGTGATCAGGCCGGAACGCAGGCCGTCGTCGACATCGTGGTTGTTGTAGGCGATTTCATCGGCGATGTTCGCGAGCTGCGCTTCGAGCGACGGCTGGCGGCCGTGCAGGAAACGCTCGCCGAGCGCGCCGAGCTTGCGCGCGTTCTCGCGCGAGCAATGTTTCAGGATGCCTTCGCGCGTCTCGAAGCACAGGTTCAGCCCGTTGAATGCACCGTAGTGCTCCTCGAGCTCGTCGACGACCGCGAGGCTCTGCAGGTTGTGCTCGAAGCCGCCGTGGTCGCGCATGCACGCATTCAGCGCGTCCTGCCCGGCATGGCCGAACGGCGTATGGCCGAGATCGTGCGCGAGCGAGATCGCCTCGACGAGATCCTCGTTCAGGCGCAGGTTGCGTGCGACCGAGCGTGCGATCTGCGCGACTTCGAGGCTGTGCGTGAGGCGGGTGCGGAACAGGTCGCCTTCGTGATTGACGAAGACCTGCGTCTTGTATTCGAGCCGGCGGAACGCGGTCGAATGGACGATGCGGTCGCGGTCGCGCTGGAATTCGGTGCGCGCCGCCGGCGGGGTTTCCGGATGGCGGCGCCCACGCGACTGCGACGCGTGGGCGGCATACGGAGCGAGATGGGCTTCCAGCGCCGCCAGTGTCGGCGGCTCGGCCACCGGCGCGGCGGATGCGCGGCTGGCTTCGGGCAGTGTGCTGCTGGATGTCTCGCTCACGTCTCCTCCATGTCAGGGGCGCCGGGGCATCCGGGCCATCGTTAGCGGGTCGTCTGCGCCAGTGTAGCGAACACGGCTTCGTCCGGCGCCTCGGTGATCAGCGTATCGCCGAATCGCTTCAGCAGGATGAACTTGATCGCGCCGGCCTCGGCCTTCTTGTCGACACGCATCAGGTCCATGTAGCGTGCGTCGCCGAGCGCGGGCCCGCGGGTCGGCAGATGCGCGGCCGCAATCACCGCGTCGAGGCGCTGCCGCGACGCTTCGTCGAGCAGGCCGAGCCGTGCCGACAGGTCGCCCGCCATCACCATCCCGCAGCCGACCGCCTCGCCGTGCAGCCACTCTCCGTAGCCGAGCCCGGCCTCGATCGCGTGGCCGAACGTGTGGCCGAAATTCAGGATTGCGCGCAGGCCGCCTTCACGCTCGTCGGCCGCGACGACGCTCGCCTTGATCTCGCACGAACGCTTCACCGCGTGCGCGAGCGCCGCCGGCTCGCGACGGTTCAGCGCATCGACGTTCGCCTCGATCCAGTCGAAGAACTCGGCATCTGCGATCGCGCCCGTCTTGATGACTTCGGCGACGCCGGCCGCCAGTTCGCGATCGGGCAGCGTCGACAGCGCGCCGATGTCCGCGATCACGGCTTGCGGCTGGTAGAACGCGCCGATCATGTTCTTGCCGAGCGGGTGATTGATGCCCGTCTTGCCGCCGACCGACGAATCGACTTGCGACAGCAGCGTCGTCGGCACCTGGATGAACGGCACGCCGCGCATGTAGCACGCAGCGGCAAAGCCCGTCATGTCGCCGATCACGCCGCCGCCGAGCGCGACGAGCGTCGTCTTGCGATCCGCGCGTTCGGTCAGCAGGCCGTCGAAGATCAGGTTCAGCGTTTCCCAGTTCTTGTACGCCTCGCCGTCCGGCAGCACGACCGTCGACACGCGCTTGCCGAGCGGCGCGAGCGCCGCGCGCAGCGCGTCGCCGTAGAGCGGATCGACCGTCGTGTTGGTGACGATCGTGACGGACGAACCCTTGATGTGAGGCGCGAACAGCTCGGTGCGGCCGATCAGGTCGGCACCAATGTGAATCGGATAGGCGCGGTCGCCCAGATCGACGTTGACAGTAATCATGCTTGTAGCGGCTTGGCGATGACGCCCGCCAGTTCGAGTTGCATCAGCACCATGTTGACGAGACCGTTGACCGACGGACGGCCGGTCTCGATGACGAAATCCGCGCATTCGCGGTACAGCGGATCGCGCACTTCGTACAGCGCTTCGAGACGCCCCTTCGGATCTTCGGTCTGCAGCAGCGGGCGGTTCTTGTCCTTGCGCGTGCGCAGCCACAGATCGTGCGGATTGGCGCGCAGATAGACGACGATGCCGTTGCTTTTCAGGCAGTCGCGATTTTCCGGGCGCAGCACCGCGCCGCCGCCCGTCGCGAGCACGATGTTCTCGCGCTGCGTGAGATCGGTGATCACCTGCGTTTCGCGATCGCGAAACCCGGCCTCGCCTTCCAGCTCGAAGATCACCGGAATGCGCGCGCCCGTGCGGGCCTCGATTTCATGGTCGGAGTCGAAGAACGTCCTGTCGAGACGACGCGCGACCGCACGGCCCACGGTGGTCTTACCCGCTCCCATAAGGCCGACGAAAAATACGTTTGCATGTGGGTCCCGCGCTTGCAACGGCTTCCTCTGCTTCAATCTTGCTGGTGTGTGGCGCAGCTTACTGGCAAAGCGGCTGCCTTGTCGAGCCTGCGCCGGCGGCTTCCGGCCCCGTTTTATCGGCATCCGCGTCGCCCGCGCCGCGCGCATCGCAGCGCGCATCGACGACGGTCGGCGTGATGAACACGACCAGTTCGTTGCGCTGGTCGCGCTGCGCGCGGTGCCGGAAAAGTGCGCCCAGAAACGGTATTTTGCCCAAGAGCGGCACGCGCGTCACATCGTTCCGGTTCAGTTGTTCATAGATACCACCGATTGCGACCGTCCCGCCATTCTCGACCTCGACACGTGTCTGTACATGCTTCGTATGGATGGCGGGGCCGGCCGCCGTCGGCTCGCCGACGCTGTCCTTCGTCACGTCCAGGTCGAGCACCACGCGCCCGTCCGGCGTGATCTGCGGCTCGACCTCGAGCTTGAGCGTCGCGCGGCGGAACTGCACGCCGCTCATGCCGTTGCCCACCTTCGCCTGGTACGGCAGCTCCGAACCCTGCTCGACAATGGCCTTGACGCGGTCGGCCGTCACCACGCGCGGCCGCGAAACGATCTGGCCCCGCCCTTGTGCCTCGAGCGCGCTCAGTTCGACGTCGAGTACGCGGCTGAGCGGCGCGGCGAATAGCGTGAAGCCGGCAGTCGCCGCGTCGAAGCCGCCGAGCGGCCGCGCGGCCAGGTCGAGCGCATTGCGCGCGTCGGCCGTGAACGTGGCGCTCTCGCCCGCCGGCGGCCGCCCCTGCGCCCGCAGCGCGACGCGCACGCCGAGGTTGCGCGAGAAACCCTGTTCGCCTTCGACGATCCGCGCCTCGATCCGGACCTGCCGCGACGGCCGGTCGATCGCGTCGATCAGGCCCGCGATCTGCGCGATGCGCGGCGCGAGATCGGTGACGAACAGCAGGTTCGTGCGCGGATCGGCCGCCGCGGCACCGCGCTTCGACAGCAGGCGCTGGCCGGTCGCGCCGGCCAGCAGCCGCTGCACGTCCTGCGCGCGCGGGTAGTGCAGCGCGAACGTGCGGCTCGCCAGCGGCTCCAGATCGGCGGCCCGCGCGTGCATTTCGAAGCGCTCGCGCTCGCGGGCGGCCAGGTCGGCCGCCGGCGTGACCCAGATCACGTTGCCGCGCCGGGACATCGCGAGCCCGTGCGTGTCGAGCAGCGTGTCGAAGGCCTCGCGCCAGCGGACATTGTTCAGACGTAACGTGACCGTGCCGCGCACCTGCTCGCCGACGACGATATTGAGCCCCGTGAACCGCGCGAACGCGTCGAACGCGGCCGCGAGCCCGGCGCCCTGCAGATTCAGCGAGATCCGCCGCGCGTCGTCCGCATCGCCGGGTTGCCGCGCCGCGGCGTCGCTCATCCGGGCCGGCGGCACCAACGGAATCGGCGGCCCCTCCAACTGCGGGGCCGGTGCGGCGGGCTCCGTCCGAAGCACCGCACGAGCGGCCTGGTCGAACGGCGGCGGGCCGGCTTCCTCCTCGACCGCGTGGTCCACACCATCCATCCTCCCGTGCGGCAGCGGCAGGCCCGGCACCGGTGCCTCCACCGACGCGGCAGGCCAGACTGCCGGCAGCGGCGGCAACGATGCGCCTGCGCAGGCCGCCGTCGATCCGGCCCAGACGGCGAGCGCCCAACGGCCGTACTTCGTCATGGGCGCCCTCCGTCGTCGAAGGCGACCCGGTGCGCGCCGTCCGCCGTCGCGAGCATCACCGCCGCGGACTCGACGCGCACCACGCGCGCCGCCCCGAGCGCTTCGCCGGGCATCACGGCCGTGAACGCGCCGTTGCCGTCGTCGAACAAGGCGAGACCGGCACGCGCGTCGCGAATCGTGCCGGCGAGCCGGGCCGCCACGCCATCGGCTTCAGCGCCGAACGGATCGGCGTCGAGCGCTTCAGCCCGAAGCGGCACCGTGCCGCCAGCGGGCGATGCGGCCGGCAGCGCCGGAAACACGTCGACAGACATGTCCACCCGCGTTGACTGCATGCCGCGCTCGACACGCAGCGCCGACGGCACCGCCAGCACCGGAAAGCGCGCCAACCCGCCGACCATCCTCGACAACGCGCGAAAGCCGCCATCCGCGGCGATGCGGACGGTGCGCCGGCCGTCCGGCGCCGCGCCATCGGTGCGCTGCGGCTCGATCGATACGCCATGCAGCCCGCTCGACGCAGCGAGATCGGCCAGCTCCAGCATCAGCGCGGCCCATTCCGGCGCACGCGACGCGCGATCGTCATGCGCCGGCGCCGGATGGGCGCCGCGCCGTCGTTCCGCGGATTCGAGCATGCGCTGCGCGTCGGCCGCGCGCCCCTGCGCGGCCACCAGCAACGCGCGACTATGCGCGAGCCCGCTCCAGTCGGCCGCATTCGCCAGATGAATGCCGCCTGCCAGCACGGCCACGAACGCCAGCACGCAGCCGGCGGCTTGCATGGCCGCCGGCGAGACCCGCGGCATGCCGCGCGGCCACGCAACGCCACGCGGCACCGGCCAATGCGTGATCGCCGTCATGCGCCACCTCCCGACGCCGTCCGCGACGGCATCGCATCGTGCCAGCGCAATTGAACCGAGAACCGGAACGGCATCCCGGCAAGCGGCGCCCGCGCACTCGACGCAGGCGTCAACGCATCCACGTCGATCCGCCAGTCACGCTGCTCGCGTGCCATCGCGGCGAGCCATCGCGCGGCCACCCGGTAGCTCGTGGCCCGCACATCGAGCACGGCCCCGGCCGGCGTCGTGCGCAACGCGTCGAGCCGGACGCCGTTGTCGCGCACCTGCACCAGTGTCGCCAGCAGCCCTGCGACGCGCCCGTGCGGTGCGGCAAGCGCGGCGGCCTGCGCGTCGCGCCGCGCGATGACAGCCGCCGCATCGGCGGCGCGCGTCGCGGCACTCACCTGCGGCTGCAACTGTCGCAGCCGCGTTTCCACACCCGCGCGCGCGGCATCCGTGCGCCACCGCATCCAGGTGGCCGCGCCCGTCCACAGCAAGGTGCCGAGCACGCCGAGCAGGATCGCCGTCGCGCACTGCGCGGCCCGGCGACGCCGCAACGCGTGCGCCAGCCGTTCGCGGTACGGCAGCAGGTTGAAGCCGCCGAGTGCCGCCTGATCGACCGTCATTCCCACACCCCGCGCAGCGCCAGCCCGAACGCAACGGCGAATGCCGGGCCGCCCGGCATGCCGGCGGGCGGGCATGGCTGCCCGTCCCAGCTCGTGCAGTCGAACGGCACCACCGCCGAGCCGAGCACATCACCAATCTCGGCGACGGACGTTTCGAAGCGCGCGATGCTTCGCTCGTCCCCGGCGACGAATACACAGCGCACGGCGCCGAGCGCGCGCCGGCGCAGCGCATCGGGGAGCGCCTCCGGCAGCGTGCCGGACAGCGTGAGCACCGGCACCGCCAACGGCCCGTCGATTCGCCAGCCGCGCACTCCCGAATCGCAGAACCAGAGCGCGGCGTACGAACCCTGAGCATCGAGTTCGAATTGCGCGGCATAGCGCAGTGCGCGCAGCATGGCCGCCGACTCGCCGTCGACCGCCGTCAGGTCGATACCGGCCTGGGCGGCCACGTCGATCCGCCGTTCGAGCAGCGCGAGCGGGGCCACGGTCACAGCAATCTCGCCGGAGCGCGCGCCGCCGTGCTGCCGCCAGTCGAACGCGAAACTGTCCGGCGCCAGCCCCGAGATGCGCTCGGCCGCCTGCCGCGCGGCGTCCGGGATGTCGTGACGGCCGGCCAGGTCGAGCGTCGCGGTACGTATTTCGTCGTCATGCAGCGCCATCACGCCGCGCGCATCGCATCGCACGTCGGCCGCCGACAGTCGCGCAACGGCTGCCGCCAGCGCACGCGCGACCGCGGCCCAGCGCGCGTCTTCCGGCCCGCCCGCCAGCCCGACCGGCTCCCGCTCGAGCCCCTCGACCCGCACATCCGCGCCCCGGCCGCGCCGGCTCAGCACGACCACCCTCACCTCGCCGGCGCCGACGTCGATTCCCGTCGACCGGTGCCTGCCCTGCGCAAACCGTGCTACCCATCGTCCCGCCATCCCAGCCTCCCGAAATCGTCGCGGCCCACGCCGCGTTTCCGAGACCTGATTCTGCAAAGCGGCGCGCGCCGCCGACAGTCGGCCAAACGGCCAGCAGCGGCCGGCGGCGGCCGTGCGCGAGTCATACTGACGGCATGCCGACCGGCGGCTTTCCGGCGGCCGCCCCCCGCGTCAGGACCGGTCTTACCGGGCAGCTATAATCGCGGGACTGTTTTCCGGTATGCCTATGCAATCCACGACTCCTACGTCCCCGCCTCCTGCCCCGGAGCCGAAGAAACGGCCCTGGTGGCAAAAAGTCCTGCTCGGCTTCGCCGCGATGTGCGTGGCCCTCGTCGTGGCCGGCGGCCTCGTGCTCGGCTACGCGCTCGTCGTCGCCTGGCCGAACATGCCGTCGCTCGACGCGCTGACCGACTATCGCCCGAAGGTGCCGCTGCGCATCTACACGTCCGATCACGTGCTGATCGGCGAATTCGGCGAGGAGCGCCGCGACGTCGTCCATTTCAAGGACGTGCCCGACTCGCTGAAGAAGGCGATCCTCGCGATCGAGGACGCGCGCTTCTACGATCACGGCGGCGTCGACCTCACCGGCATCATCCGCGCCGGCTTCGTCGCGCTGACGAACGGCCACGCGTCGCAGGGCGCGAGCACGATCACGATGCAGGTCGCGCGCAACTTCTTCCTGTCGAGCGAGAAGACCTACACGCGCAAGATCTACGAGATGCTGCTCGCGTACCGGATCGAGCGCGCGCTGACGAAGGATCAGATTCTCGAGGTCTACATGAATCAGATCTATCTCGGCCAGCGCGCGTACGGCTTCGCGAGCGCCGCGCGGGTCTATTTCGGCAAGGACCTGAAGGACATCTCGCTCGCGGAAGCCGCGATGCTCGCGGGGCTGCCGAAAGCGCCGTCCGCGTACAACCCGGTCGTCAATCCGAAGCGCGCGAAGGTGCGCCAAGAATACATCCTGCAGCGGATGCTCGAGCTGAACTTCATCACGCGCGAGCAGTACGACGAAGCGTCCGCGCAGCCGCTCGTCGTCAAGGGCCCGGGCCGCGATTTCAGCGTGCACGCCGAGTACGTCGCGGAAATGGTCAGACAGATGATGTACGCGCAGTACCGCGAGGAAACCTACACGCGCGGCTTCAACGTCGTCACGACGATCGATTCCGCGGACCAGCAGGTCGCGTACACCGCGCTGCGCAAGGGCATCATGGATTACGAGCGTCGCCACGGCTATCGCGGGCCGGAAGGCTTCATCGAACTGCCCGCCGGTGCCGACGACCGCGAACAGGCGATCGACGACGCGCTGCTCGAACACCCCGACAACGGCGAGCTGATTGCCGCGGTCGTCACGGCCGCGAGCCCGCGCCAGATCACGGTGGCGTTCATCGACGGCAGCACGGCGACGGTCGAGGGCGACAACCTGCGCTTCGCGTCGGGCGCGCTGTCGGCCAGCGCGCAGCCGAACCGCCGCATCCGCCCCGGTGCGATCGTCCGCGTCGTGAAGAACGACACCGGCAAATGGTCGATCACGCAATTGCCGCAGGTCGAAGGCGCGTTCCTGTCGATCGTCCCGCAGGACGGCGCGATCCGCTCGCTCGTCGGCGGCTTCGACTACAACAAGAACAAGTTCAACCACGTCACGCAGGCATGGCGGCAGCCGGGTTCGTCGTTCAAGCCGTTCATCTACTCGGCGTCGCTCGACAAGGGCCTCGGGCCGGCAACCGTGATCAACGACGGCCCGCTGTACTTCAGCGCCGCCGAAACGGGCGGCCAGCCGTGGGAGCCGAAGAACTACGGCGGCGGCTTCGAAGGCCCGATGTCGATGCGCACCGCGCTGCAGCGCTCGCGCAACCTCGTGTCGATCCGGATCCTGAACCACATCGGCACGAAGTACGCGCAGCAGTACATCACGCGCTTCGGCTTCGATGCCGACCGTCATCCGGCCTACCTGCCGATGGCGCTCGGCGCGGGCCAGGTCACGCCGCTGCAGATGGCCGGCGCGTACTCGGTGTTCGCGAACGGCGGCTACCGCGTCAATCCGTACCTGATCGCCGAAGTCACCGATCCGAACGGCGCGATCGTCGCGCGTGCACAGCCGCTCGTCGCCGAGCAGAACGCGCCGCGCGCGATCGACGCGCGCAACGCATACGTGATGAACAGCCTGCTGCAGAGCGTCGCGCAGCGCGGCACGGGCGCACGGACCAACATCCTGAAGCGCACCGACCTCGCGGGCAAGACCGGTACGACGAACGATTCGCACGACGCGTGGTTCGCCGGCTACCAGCACACGCTCGCCGCGATCGCGTGGATCGGCTACGACAACCCGCGCAGCCTCGGCGATCGCGAAACGGGCGGCGGCCTGTCGCTGCCGGTCTGGATCGAGTACATGGGCGCGGCGCTGAAGGGCGTGCCCGAGTTCAAGCCGACGATGCCCGACGGTGTCGAGTCGCTCGGCAGCGAGCTGTACTTCACCGAATTCACGCCGGGTCACGGCTTCGTGTCGACGGTCGGCGTGCCGCAGGCGCCGGCCACGCAGAACGTCGACGAAGCCGTGCCGCACGTCGACGAGCAGGAAAAGCAGGACATCATGAACCTGTTCCGCGGCCACTGACACACGGCCCGGCCATGAAAAAGCGCCCCGCGGGGCGCTTTTTCTTTGGCTGCGACGCTCGGGGTCCGGCGCCCCGGTGCGTCACAGGCTGAACGTGATCGGCAGGCCGGCCTGCTGGGTCGCGTATTCGGTGAGCGCCGAGAAGAACTCGGTGCCCGTGCGCGTATCGCGCCACTCGCCGTCGATGAAACGGTAGTGGAATCCGCCTGCCTTCGCGGCGATCCACACTTCCTTCATCGGCGGCTGCAGGTTGACGATGATCTTCGAGCCGTTCTCGAACGTCAGCGTCAGGACGCTGCCGTTGCGCTCCAGATCGATGTCGTGGTCGCCATCGTTCGCGGCGTCGACGGTACGCTCGACGGCCATCAGCACGGCCTCGGCACGGGTCAGGTATTCGGTATCGGACATGCTAAACTCTATCGGTTCAATTGTTCAGGGACGATCATGCGAGTCGTTTTCCGGATGAGCGCGATTGTAGCGGCTTTGGCGATTCTTGCCGGCTGCGGTCAAAGCGGCGCGCTTTATCTGCCCACCGTACCCCCGATGCCCAAACCGCTCCAGCAACAGAACACGCCGCCGTCGGACGTGAAACCGACCGATGAAAACGCGTCGTCCGACGATACACCCGATACGTCGGGTTCGCCGCTCACGCTGTCGCCCGAGTTGTCGAGCGGCGCATCGACCATGCCCGCCCCGGCATCGGGTCCGGCCGCCGCGAAGTAACGACGCAACGCGGCTCGCGCGGCTGGCGAAACTAGGCGATGACTTCACGGTCATCGCCTTTTGTTTTTCCGGGCTGCGCCGTCACGCACGCACGCGCCGCCATCCCCATGCAAGCAGCCGCCAGCCGAGCAGCGCCGCGACGATCGCCGCGTAGAGCTTCGGCTGCGCGAGATTGTGCTTGCCGGCGCGCATCCACCAGAAGTGCAGCACGCCGAACAGTGCGACCGCATAGATCGCACGATGCAGCGTCGCCCAGTGGCGGCCGAGCCGGCGCACCATTGCGCGCGTCGACGTCGCGGCGAGCGGGATCAGCAGCACGAATGCGGCGAAGCCGACCGTGATGAACGGACGCTTGCCGACGTCCTTCAGGATCGCGACGACGTCGAACCACTTGTCGAACCACAGGTAGGTCGTGAAGTGCAGCGTCGCGTAAAAGAACGCGAACAGCCCGATCATCCGGCGAAAACGCAGCAGCGCCGCGAACCCCGTCATGCGCCGCAGCGGTGTGACGGCGAGCGTGATGCACAACATGACGAGCGTCCAGAGGCCCGTCGAGCGCGTGATGAATTCGATCGGATTCGCACCGAGCCGGTCGGTCAGCCCGAACAGCACGAGACGCGCGAGCGGATAGAGACCGGCTGCGAACACCTGCACCTTGGCCGGCGCGAGCCAGCGCGGCGCGGGCGGACGGATCGCACCGGCCCGCGCGGTGCGTGCGGCGCGTCCGGTATCCGCCGCGCGAGCGGGCGTGAGCGTCGAAGGAGGCATGTCGTTTCTCACCGTCGGGCTCAGAAGTTCTTCTTCAGGTCCATGCCCTGATACATCGACGCGACGAGGTCGCCGTAGCCGTTGAACATCAGCGTCTTGCGCTTCGGCGTGAAGAAGCCGTCCTCGCCGATGCGCCGCTCGGTCGCCTGGCTCCAGCGCGGATGATCGACGTTCGGGTTCACGTTCGAATAGAAGCCGTACTCGTTCGATGCGTAGGTGTTCCAGCTCGTCTTCGGCTGCTTGTCGACGAAGCGGATCTTCACGAGCGACTTCGCGCTCTTGAAGCCGTACTTCCACGGCACGATGATCCGCACCGGCGCGCCGTTCTGGTTCGGCAGCACCTGCCCGTAGACCCCCATCGTCAGCAGTGTCAGCGGATTCATCGCCTCATCCATCCGCAGCCCTTCCGAATATGGCCAGTCGAGCACCGGCGTCGAAAGGCCCGGCATCTGCGACGGGTCGGCGAGCGTGATGAACTGCACGTATTTCGCGTTGCCGGTCGGCTGCACGCGCTTGATCAGCTCGGACAGCGGCACGCCGATCCACGGGATCACCATCGACCAGCCCTCGACGCAGCGCAGCCGGTACACGCGTTCCTCGAGCGGCGCGAGTTTCAGCAGTTCGTCGAGGTCGAACACCTTCGGGTGCTGTACCTCGCCCTCGACGCTCACGCGCCACGGACGCGGCCGCAGCGTGCCGGCGTTCTGCGCCGGGTCGCTCTTGTCGGTGCCGAATTCGTAGAAGTTGTTGTAGGACGTGATGTCCTTGAACGGCGTCACCTTGTCGGCGGCGACGAACGTCGGGTTCGTTTTGGCCGCGAGCTTCGCCGCGCGCGCGTCGGGCGATGCATACGCGGCGATTGCCGCACCGCTGCCGCCGAGCAAGCCGCCCGCCGCCGCGAGGCCGGCCGCCTGCAACACGCGCCGCCGGTTCTCGAATATCGCGCGCGGGGTGATCTCGCTGGGCGAAATATCACCGCCGGTCAGTACGTTCCGCAAAGGGCGTTTGATCCACATCGTGCTGCTCCTCCTGCATGCGCGGCGCGCACGCTTCATGAGCGTTCGACCCGGCCCGTCATGCGCCGTTCGACGCCCGGTTCGCCCGCCTGTTACAAAACAAAACCGCCGGGCACGCAGTGCACCGGCGGTTCGATAGTCGGACGAGCGGCGGAAATCTTACAGCTTG
>NZ_CAJPGH010000020.1:0-160931 GCF_905339605.1 Burkholderia sp. BCC1972
GATGGAGGCACGGCGCACGCTGAATACGGAATGGCTCGATGGTGATGGCCACGTGATCGGCGAGGACGGCAAGAGCGAAATGCCGGAGGGCTACAAGGAATGGCGCGATCAACAGATTGTCGATTGGCTCGATCGTGGCTCGACCAACAGCCCGACAAATCACTCCACGACGATGACCAATCCCGAGCATGCTGAAAAGGCGCTTGCGTACGATGTGGCGATCGGGGTTTGCTATCTGACACCCGAGCAAATGAATGCGTTGCGGATTGAGGCGGATTGGCGGATGGGGGACGGCATTCCCAATGACAATCCGAACAAGAAGTACTACGACTATTTTGCGTCAGGAGCGCTCGATAGAACGCCTCTTCGCGAATGGGTACATGCCGACGAAAGCGAAGCCAAGATTCCCGTCGCGATCGTGGACGAACGCGAAGCTCAAGTCTATCTCAAGGTCGGGGGTGCAATTTGAAGACCCTGATTTCTACATGGCCTCGACGTGTCGCCATTGCAGTCGCGGCATGGATAATCGCCACTCTACTAATGGCTTTGCTGATGACGCACGTAGAACAACCCGACCAAACACAATTGGAAGTAGGAGATTGGATGAAGCGATTTGTTGTGGTGCCCGGCCTGGTGGCTCTCATGGTGCTTCTGTCTACCACGGCCATGATGCGTCCGGCACATGCCGTGCCGATGTCGGAGCGGATAGAAAATGTCACGCCGGTCGGAGAAGAGCCAGTGAAGCCATTTACGGCGCAGGTCGTCGGCTTGATCTGGTTGAATCCGTTGGAACGCATGGACTACCCGACCGAATGGCAATTGCTGTGGGCACAGGGCCTTGTCACACCGAACAAAAATGACGACATGGTGCGTACTGATCCAAAATCCTTCACGACGTTGCAATCGGTAGCTGGCATTGCCTATGGCAATAGCGGAACGGAGACGTTCAAGGGCTTCTATGCCAAGTACATTGACAAATTCATCTTGCTTATACGCAGCCGTTACTTCAGCAATGCAAAATATTTCTACACGGTGAGGCCCGAGAAGCAAAATGATTGGCGAGAACTCGCGGGTATCCGGGTCGAAGTTGCGGCTCCACTGCGCCTCGATGCGGCCTATGCCCGATCGCGCATGATCGATCGGATGATGAACTTCTTCGAGATCGGCCCTCCGTCACCCAAGACTTTGTGGAGCCGCGACACGTCTCCCGACGTACAAATTACGCAAGGCGGCGCGAACGCCGGATTCACATCCCTGAACAACGCATTGGACTACTTGCAGGCGAACCCCGACAAGAGCGTCTGGGTGATGAACTGGGACGCACCCAACTTCCCGCCCACGGATGCACAGATCAACGAGAACCTTGTCACGCTGTTCCTCGCCGGCCCGACCTTCAACACCGAACGCGAACCGCTCGCCTGGATCGGCAAGGCCGCAACCGGCAATACGCATGATTTTCCGCAGAAGGTCGGCACGACCCGAGCCGTGCAGGCGTGGAAAGCGACCATCGATCAGGCGGCACGCAATGCAGGCGTCGCGGTCCCGGATCTCCATTACATCGTTCACGACGCGGGCAAGGGCAGCGATGCATCGTCGGCACGTCTTGCCTCGCTCTCCCGGACCTTGACCGAAACCCTCCCCGAATACGACCACTCGAAGCAGACATTCAACACGGCCGCGCTACTCGGCGACATGGGAACAGGCAGCGCATTGACCGACGTCGCGCTCGCCATCGGCCGGATCAACCACTTCGGCGCCAACGCACTCGTGGCCGGCACGACCGATCCGGAGCATCCCGTCGCGGTCGTCGTCCTGCCGCCGTCGACGCTCACGCCGATCGATCCCGACAAGGACTGGTTCCGTGCGCGCGGCGGCAACAATGCCTACCTGCCGTGGTGGGGACGCCGACACGATACGAATTACGGCATGCAGGGCTATTCGTGGTGAGCTCCGCTTGTGCGACGACCGGCCGGTTTGGCACCCCCGATGCGCGTCCCACCAGGGCGCGAGACCCGGCCAACGCTTTAAGTCTTCGTTAATACTGCACGCCTAGCATGGTGATGTCGGCGAACGGTCCGGACCCATCCGGCGCGCTGGCGGCACGCGCGGGTGCGTCGACGTCACGGCGCCGCGCCGTCGCGCGGCGCCATTTCCCTGCAACGGCGGCGGACATGATCAAGAATTTCGACTATACGCTCGGCAACGAGAAGATCGAGCTTTGTGCGAGCTTCGGCGCCGGCCCGGCATTCCGCCGCGTGCTCGTGAGCCGTGCGGACTCGATGGAAACGCTGGTGGTGCTCGACGCGCGCGGACTGTCGGGCCTGCTGAAGGTGGCGACCGAAGAACCGGAAGGGCTGCTTGACGACGCGATCCGGAAGGTCGGCGACGAACAGCTGGTGGAGCGGGCGATCAGCGGTCGGACGATCGTCGAAGCCGCGTTGTGATGGGGCGGCGCGTGAGCGTGCCGGCAGGCACGGCAACACGCGCCGCGTTGCGTTGCATCGCTCAGGCGGCGAACCGGTCGGTCGCCGCGATCAGCGCTTCGAGGATCCCCGGCTCGTTGTAAGCGTGCCCGGCGCCGGGCACGATCTCGAACGTCGCCTCCGGCCATGCCTTCGACAGTTCCCATGCGGTGCGCGCAGGGGTCGCGACGTCGTAGCGGCCCTGCACGATCACGCCGGGAATGCCGGCAAGGCGATGTGCATCGCGCAGCAACTGGCCTTCCTCGACGAAGCCCTTGTTCACGAAGTAGTGATTCTCGATCCGCGCGAACGCGAGCGCGTAGTGACCGTCCGCGAAGTGCGCGGCGAGTGCAGGGTCGGGCAGCAGCGTGATCGTGCGGCCTTCCCAGATGCTCCATGCGCGCGCGGCTTCGAGTTTCGCGGCTTCGTCGTCGCCGGTCAGCCGGTGATGGTAGGCGGCCATCAGGTCGCCACGCTCGGCTTCCGGAATCGGTGCAACGAAGTCTTCCCACAGGTCGGGGAACAGCCACGACGCGCCTTCCTGGTAGTACCACAGCAGCTCCGCGCGACGCATCGTGAAGATGCCGCGCACGACCAAGGCGCTCACGCGCTCGGGGTGCGTCTCCCCGTAGGCAATTGACAGCGCGCTGCCCCACGAGCCGCCGAACACGAGCCACTTTTCCGCGCCGACCATCTTGCGCAGGCGCTCGATATCGGCGACCAGATGCCAGGTCGTGTTGTTCTCGAGGCTCGCGTGCGGCGTCGACCGCCCGCAGCCGCGCTGGTCGAACAGCAGGATGTCGTAGCGCTCGGGATCGAACAGGCGGCGATGGTCGGGGCTGCAGCCTGCACCGGGGCCGCCGTGCAGGAACACGGCGGGCTTGCCGGCCGGGTTGCCGCAGCGCTCCCAGTAGATGCGATGGCCGTCGCCGGTGTCGAGGTGGCCGTGGGCGTAGGGTTCGATCGGTGGGTACACAGGCAGGCTCCGGGTGAGTGTCGACAGGGGGCGGACGAGGCGCGGGCCGGTGTGCGGACGGGGTGGTACTTCGTGTGTTGCTGCGCCGCAAAAATCGTTGCGTAGGCATCGGACCGGCCGCCGCCGGACAAGGCTTGTCATTATGCCCATTCGCCGCGCCCGGCGTGGGCCGGCTGTGGCGTGTGCGGGCGCCGCTGTTGGCCCGGCGATTTTTGAAGTAATTTCATTCCGATATTTTTCATACAAAATCCCGGCGGCATATCGGCGTGCCAGTCGGCGCGCCGGCCATCTCCTGCTCCTTCACCGTGCCAACGGGAACCAGCCGATGAACCGTCGCGTCACGCAGTTGACCGGGTTGCGCGCCGTCGCGGTCGCGATGGTCGTCGTCGGCCATGCCGAGCATGTGCTGCCCGGCGGCTACACGGGCTGGTACGCGCCGTTGCGGCTGATCGCCGACGGCCGGCTCGGCGTGCTGATCTTCTTCGTGCTGAGCGGCTTCCTGATCACCAACGTGCTGCGCGCCGAATTCGCGCGCACGGGCGGCATCGCGCTGACGTCGTTCTATGTGCGTCGTGCGCTGCGGATCTGGCCGGCCTGTTATGTCTATCTCGCGGCCGTTGCGATCGTCGCGTTCGCCGGCGGGTTCGATGTCGATCGCCGGCAGTGGCTGTATGCCGCGCTGCACCTGTGGAATTACTCGGCGTGGTTCGGGCTGACCGGCGACAACACGCTGCATCCGGACGGCGCGTGGTATCTCGGCCATTTCTGGTCGCTCGCGCTCGAGGAACAGTTCTACTGGTTCTGGCCGCTGCTGTTCGTGTTCGGCATGCGCCGCGCCGGCACGCGCTGGCTGGCCGCGCTGATCCTGATCGTGCCGTTGGTGCGCGCCGTTACGTATTTCGTTGCGCCGGCGTTGCGCGGGCAACTCGGGATGATGTTGCACACCGGCGTCGATTCGATCCTGATCGGCTGCTATGCGTCGCTCAACCGCGAACGGCTCGAAGCGTGGATCGGCTCGTGGAGAGGCGAGGCGCGCATCGTGACGGCGCTCGTCTTCGTCGTGCTGCTCGGCATGCCGCTCGCCGAACACCGGCTCGGCGGCTTCTGGAATGCGACGTACGGCGTGACGCTCGAAGCCGCACTGATCGCGATCGTGATCGTCGTGCTGAATTTTCGCGGCGAGTTCTGGTGCGCGCGCTGGCTGCGCGCGCGGCCGGTCGTGTTCGTCGGCACGATCTCGTTCAGCCTGTATCTGTGGCAGCAGCCGTTTGCGAATCCGCGCTTGCCCATGCCGCATGGGTTTCCGCTCGGCATCGTGTGGGCGCTGATTGCCGCGACCGCCAGCTATTTCGTTGTCGAAAAACCGTTCCTGCGGCTGAAGGATCGCTATACGGCGCGCGAGGCGCGACGCTTGCGGGATGAGGCGTTGCGGATGCCGGCGCCGACCGATGCGATCGGGGCGAAGGTGGTGGAGTAGGCGGGCGGTGCGGCGTCGCGCCCGCCGCATTACTTGAAGAGTTTCATCGCGGCCGGCGAATATCAGAAGTTCCGGAACATGTCGAGTCCATAGGACTTGCCGTCGTAGTGGACGATCGTGCGCGCCGTGCGCTTGCCCGTATCAGAGTAATCACCATTCTTGCGCTGCGTCTGCGTGATGTGCGCCGTGATCGAGAGGTCGGCGAAGCCGTGGCTCGACGTTTTCTCGACGGCGATCGTCATGTGGGCCTCTTCGCTGCGTGCATCGCCTGCACCCGGGCCACAGGCGTCGCCTTCGACGCTCACCCAGCCGTACAGATTCGTGCCGAACACCGGGCGGATACGGCCGCCTTCGCGCACCCACAGCGTCAACTCTTCACTGGCGTTGGCATCAGGGCAACTTGGACCGCGCGCGCTGCTGGTAAACACGACGCCGAACGCGCGCACGTCGGGCGACAGCCGGTAGGGCGCAGTATCAATGCGATAGCTGTTTGCGTCGACTTCTGTGACAGCATCTTCCTGAACCACCGATCGATCGGCCGCCATGACCTCGCCGCCCTCGACGAGCGCGACCACCTGCAGCTTCTTGCTTTCGTCCGGGTTCTTGCTTTTGGGCAGCGAATCGAACGCGATGGCCGCGATCGTCGTTTCCGGTGCGTTCGGCATGACCTTGCACGCCGACGCGACGACGAGCCGGTTCGCATCTCGCGTGGCGATACGCGCGCTTGCGATGCCGGCCCAGCGAGCGATGGCTGTGACGGTTTCGTCGCTGCAAGTCTGGCTGTCGGTAGCGTGGGCGAAGGGGGAGGCGGCGAGTGCCAGTAGCGGGGCGAAGTGAACGATCTTCATGGACCTGATTGAAAAAAAGGCCCTCGCGGGCCTTTCGTCGACGAAAGTACGCTGTTTACCGCGTCAACGCCGTAAACCCTTCCAGCAACCGCTCGACATCGGCCGCCTGAATCGCGCCCATCGTTGAAATCCGGAACAATTCCTTCGACAACCCGCCTTGCCCTGCATAGATCACGAAGCCGCGCGCCTTCAACCCGTCGTGCAGCGTCTCGTACGTGACGCCTTGCGGCAGCCGGTACGCACGCAGAACAACCGACGATTCACCTTCCGGCAGCACCAGCGGCATCCCACGCGCAGCCAGCCCGGCCTGCGCCTGATCGGCCAGCGCCTTGTAATGCGCATGCCGCGCACGCCAGCCGCCAGCCTCATCGAACTCGCGCAGCGCCTCGACGAGCGCGTAATACGCATGCACGGACGGCGTGAACGGCGTATTCCGCTGATCCTGCAGCTTCGCAAGCCGCCCGAGATCGAGGTAGTAAGTACGACTCGCAGCCTTCGCCAGCGCGCTACGTCGCACGATCACGAACGCCGCACCCGGCACACCATGCAGGCACTTGTTCGCGGTGGCAGCCACAGCATCGATATCGCCGCCGGCAAAATCGATCGCTTCCGCGCCGAAGCTGCTGACGCCATCAACGAGCATCTTCAAGCCACGCGAACGGCAGACTTCAGCGATCGCGCCGAGATCATTCAACCGGCCCGTCGTCGTTTCATGATGAATAACAGCGACATGCGTGTACCCACCCGCATCGAGCTTTGCACCGATCTGCGCGAGATCAGGCGCCTGCATCCACTCATGCTTCAACACGTCGTGCGCGATACCGTACTGCGTCGCGATCTGCGTGATCCGCTCGCCGTACACGCCGTTCTCGATCACGAGCAGCTTGCCGTCCTGCGGCACGAGCGCCGCGATCATGCTCTCGACGGCGGCCGTGCCCGACCCCGTCATCAGCACGGCGGCCCATTCGGCCGGATCGAGCTCGTACGCGGCGACGAGGCGCGCACGCGCCTCATCCTGCAGATCGAAGAATTCGCTTTCGCGATGGCACAGGTCGGGTTGCAGCAGGCTGCGGCGCACGCGTTCGGTGAGCGTGACCGGGCCGGGGTTCAGCAGCAGCATCAATGGGCTCCTTCAACGTGGGCTTCGGTCTGCGCGGCGCCGATGTGCCGCATCAGACGGGTCTTCACCTCGACCGGCGTGACGGTCGGGCGGGGCAGGCCGTCGGGCACGCCCGTGCGGATCGCCACGCGTACGAATTGCACACCGGATGGCCGGACCCCGTCGCCCGTCGCAGCCAGCGTCGTATCGAGCACGTCGAGCGTGTCGCCTTCGACCGCCGACGCATAGCCGCACGCGGCCGCGACGCCCGCGAACGACACATGCTGCGACACCGTTGCCTGGCCGCCCGTCGATTCGTGCGCGCCGTTGTCGAGCAGCACGTGCGTGAGGTTGGCCGGGCCGTAGGTGCCGAGCGTCGCGAACACGCCCATCCGCATCAGCGCGGCGCCGTCGCCGTCGACGGCCACCACGCGCAGGTCGGGGCGTGCGAGTGCGAGGCCGAGCGCGAGCGGCGTCACGCAGCCCATCGAGCCGACCATGTACAACTGGTTCGGGCGATCGTCGAGCGCGTAGAGTTCGCGGCCGCAGAAACCGGTCGACGCGAGCACGACGGTCGAATCGACCGGCGTGTGCGCGATCACGCGCTTCAATGCGTCGTGGCGGGTCGGCCATGCATCGGCCGACGCGGCGCGCGACGATGATTGCGCGGCGACATGCGCGCGCGGCTGCGCGGCCGGGTTCGCCTTCAGTTCATACGGCGCGACGCTGCCTTTCTGCATCACGAGCGCGTACGGTCGGCCCGTCGCGTCCATGTGCGCGATCGCGCGGTCGAGTGCCGGGCCGACCTGTTCGGGGTCGGTCGGGAACATCTCCCACGGGATCTCCATCGTGTCGAGCATCGCGGGCGTGATCGGGCCCATCAGCGCATGCTGCGGCTCGTCGGCGACGCCCGGCTGCCCGCGCCACGTGACGATCAGCAGTTGCGGCAGGCGGAACGTCCAGGTCAGCGACGTGAGCGGGCTCACCGCGTTGCCGAGCCCCGAGTTCTGCATCATCGCGATCCCGCGCTTGCCGCCGAGCGTTGCGCCGGCGATCAGCGCGACCGCGTCGCCTTCGTTCGCGGCCGACACGTAGTGCAGCGTCGGGTCCTGCAGCACGTAGTTGATGAACGGCGTCAGGTACGAGCAGGGCACGCCCGCGTACCAGTCGAAGCCGCGTTCGCGCGCGGCCTCGACGAACTGGGCCGCTTCGATCATTGCGCGCCCCCGTTGCCGGTGCCCGGTTCGGACAGCGGCGTCTGGCCGTGCGCGAAGTCGCCCGCGCGACGGAAGTCTTCCAGATCGTTGACGCCGCGCCAGTGGCCGTGCACGTACTGCACCTCGATCTTCTCGCCGGCGGCGATCAGTTCGTTGAGCAGCGACGGGATGTCGAGCGTGTCGAAGTCAGGGCGTGCCTGCAGCGTCGCGAGCGTCGCCTTCAGGCGATCGACACCGGCGCCGCGCACGTTCAGCAGGCCGATCCAGCGGCCGTGCGGCGTGCCTGCGGCGACGTCGCTCGACACGCGTTGCAGGTAGGTCTTCTGGCCGAACAGGCCGCGATCGTCGGCCGCCGAGCAGAGGGCGAAGTCGCGTACGCTCTGGTTGGTCTCGGTGAGCGACGAATCGACCACCACGCTGAACTCGGCCTCGCTCTCGGCGAGGTCGCGCACGATGTAGCTGCGGAACAGCAGGTCGCCGTATGAAATCACGGTGTCGCCGGTCAGGCGTTCGGCCGCGCATGCGAGCGACGCGAGCTCGCCGGTCTGCGCGTGGCGCTCGTTGACGACGAGCTTGATGCCCGACGTATCGATCGCATCGGCGCGATAGCCGCCAACCACGGTGATGTCGTTCACGCCGTGCGTCTTGAAGCCGTCGACGAGCCAGCGCAAGAGCGGCTTGCCGGCGACCGGCAGCATGACCTTCGGCTTGTCTTCGGTCACGGCTTCGAGGCCCTTGCCGCGGCTCGCGGCGAGCACGATCGCGGCATTCGACGCGCGCGACGACGACGACAGGTAGATGCGCTCGGCCGCCGAGTACTCGTCGGCGTCCTGCAGGCGGAAGATTTCGTTGACCGATGCAACGCGGTCCTCGACGTTGATCAGCGTTTCGCTCTCGTGAATCTCGCGCGCGGTCGCCTGCATCGCGGACGCCGACGCGCGGATCAGGTGGTTCGCCCAGATCACGGTGCTGATGCCGGCCTGGCGGAACACGTCGGTCGGCGTGCTGTAGTACTTGGTCGGCACGATCACGAGCGGCGCCTTGCCGCTCCATTCGCGCGCGAACTGCAGGATCTCGTCCGGGCGCGACAGCTTGCTGTGGATCAGGATCGCGTCGGCACCGGCTTCCGCATACGCGTTCGCGCGGCGCAGCGCCTCGTCCATCCCCCAGCCCGCGATCAGCGCCTCGACGCGCGCGACGATCGAGAAGTCGGGATCGGTCTGCGAATCCTTGCCGGCCTTGATCTTGCCGCAGAACTCGTCGATCTCGGCGAGCGGCTGGCGCTCGCCGCCGATGAAGCTGTTGGTCTTCGGGAACTGCTTGTCCTCGATGCAGACGCCGGCGATGCCGCGCTGTTCGAGCTTCTTCACGAGTCGGCGCACGTTGTTGAAGTTGCCGTAGCCGGTATCGCCGTCGAGCAGGATCGGCAGGTCGCTCGCGTCGGCCATGAATTCGAGCACGTCGACGACCTGCGTCCAGCTCGCTTCGTTGTTGTCGCGTACGCCGAATTGCGCGGAGATCGCGAGGCCCGATGCCCAGATGCCCTTGAAGCCGGCTTCGCGGACGATCCGCGCGGACAGGCCGTTGTGCGCTTCCATCAGGAATTCGAGGTCGCTGCTGACGAGCATGCGGCGCAGGCGTGCGCTGCGCGATTCGGTGAAGTTGGGTTCGCGTGCGTTCATCGTGCGGCTCCTGCGGTGGTGCGTTGAATCAGGGGGAGGATGTCTTGCGTGGCGCGGGCGACGTCGTTCGGGAAGTCGATCTCGATCCACGGCATGCCGGTGACGTCGGCCACGTCGAACGAATGACCGCCTTCGAGCAGCAGGTCGCGCACGGCTTCCTCGTGCGGCAGGTTCGCACGGCCGCTGTCGACGTAGCCCGCGACGATCGTCGCGAGGCGGCGTGCGGTGCCTTCGGTGAAGCGGAAGAAGCCGACCGATTCGCCGATCGTGTCGTATTCGAGGTCGACCGCGAGCTGCTTGCGCAGTTCGACCGGCACGCCGTTCTTCAGGCACAGCTTGACGGGCTCGTCGCCGGCCTCGAAGTCGCGGTCGATCAGCAGGCGGTCGACCGCGCGGTCGGCATCGGCCACCAGCGCGTGCAGGATGTTCTCGTCGTACAGCACGTCCGCGTCCATCAGCAGTACGTCGCCGCCGCGCGTCATCGCATCGGCGACGGTATGCACGGTCAGCACGCTGCCGAGGTCGTAGCGGTCGTTGATCACGATCTCGGCCTGGCGGCCGAGGCGCTTCAGTTCCTGCTCGACCTTCTCGTGCTGGAAGCCGAGCCCGAGCACGATCTCGTCGACGCCCGCGGCGTCGAGCACGCGCAGATGGCGCTCGAGCAGCGAAACGTCGTCAAAGCGCAGCAGGCACTTCGGGAACTGCGCTTCGGGCGGTTGTTGCAGGCGCAAGCCGAGGCCTGCCGCAAGAATGATGGCTCGCATGGGTTCTCCAACCAAAAAGCCGGCGATCTGAACGATCAGTCGGCGAGCGGCTGCGGCGCGCGGCGCCGCTGCCAGTTTCTTTCACTGAAATGCAGATAGAGCAGGCCGGGCAGGCCGAGCGCGAGTTCGCGCGCACGCTTCGCGAGCGACAGCGCGAGCGCCGCGTCGGGCGGCAGTCCGACCAGCGGGGCGAGCAGCAGGTAGCCGCCTTCTTGCGCACCGAGCGAGCCCGGGATCGCGAAGGCGGCGCCACGGATCGCCTGGCCGACGCTTTCCAGCAGCAGCGCGTCGAGCCAGCTCACCGGGTGCCCGAGGAAGTGCAGCGCGAGCCACACTTCCGCGGTCCCGACGATCCAGCCGACGAGGCTCAACGCGAATGTCTTCGCGACCCTCGCGCGATCGCGGTACAGCGCGCCGACCGCATCGTCGATCGCGTCGGCGCGCGTGGCCAGCGACGACCAGTCGCGCGGGCCGAGCAGCTTCGACGCGAGGCGCAGGCCGCGGCCGAACAGCCCGCGCCGCTGCGCCGCATAGAACAGCAGCGCGAGCGCGCCGAGCACGCCGGTCGCGATCAGCGCGGGCGTGCGCAGGTGGGCGACCGATTCGTGCGTCGCATACAGGCTGAACGCGGCGATGCCGATCAGCGCGAACGCCATTTGCGCAAGCGCCTGCATCGTCGTGCTGACGGTCACGGCCGCCGCCGCGTCGGCCATCCGCGTGCCGCGCTGCGCGAGGTGGCGCACCATCAGCACGGGGCCGCCGATCTGCCCGGCGGGCAGCAGGCTGTTTACCGATTCGCCGACCCAGCGCGCGCGCAGCGCGTTGCCGAGTTCGGCGCCCGACTGCCCGCGGCGGAACATCACGGAGATCGCGATGGCGTCGATCACGAGCGGCACGACGTGGAATGCCGCGACGAGCGCAAGCCCCCAGCCGGCCGCGAGGAACGTGGACGCGACTGCGCCGACGCCTTGCCAGGCCAGCAGTGCGATGAAGAGTGCGGTCCCGAGGGACAGCAGGATGAGGCCCGCGCGCGTCATGACCCGGTCGTGCGCCGCGTAGCCAGTTGCTTGAACACCTGGCGGAAACCGAAATACGCGATCGCGTCCTTCATGTTCGAGATGAAGCGCTTCCACGGCCGCATGCCGGGGTTCGTCACGTATTCGAAAGTGAGCGACACGCGCATCTCGTTCTGGCCGAGCGGTGTGATGCGGTGACGCAGCTTGTCGCCGTCGAACAGCACGATGCCGCCGTCGGCGATCTGCACCGAGCCCGGTTCGTCGGCGACGTCCGGGTTGCGCGTGTGCAGCTCGTAGTCGAGCCGGCACGACGATTCGTCGATCACGCCGATCAGCAGCGTGTAGCGGCGGCCGTCGTAGTACGACGTGTCGTAATGCCAGCCGATGTGGTCGCCGGGCTTCGTGTAGTAATACAGCGCGTACGCGTGCGGATCGTCGTCCGGCGACAGCATCAGCTTGTCGCCCGTGACCTTCTCGAGGAACGAGATGAGTGCCTTCGAGCGATACAGTTCGGCGATGTACGGCGCCTGCTCGTCGATCGTATGGCGGCTGACGCTGCCGCCCTGCTTGTGGCCGGGCAGGTAATTGCGGTTCAGGCCGGCCTGCATCGCGCGGGCGGCATCCGCCAGCTTTGCGTGCGCGTCGGCCGGCAGGAAGGCGTCGAGGTACAGGAACGAGCCCTGGCGCGTGTAGTCGCCGCGCAGGCGGTCGAGGTCGAGCTGGCCGACACGGTCGGCCACGGTGCGATCGGGATCGGCCGCGGCCGCGCGCACGGGCGCGGGGCGTGCCGGGCTCAGCACGGAGTCGTCGCGCGTGCTAGGAGTCATTTGGAAGCCTGGATTTCGGTTGGGTTCTGCGCGGCCGGGTTCTGCGGAAGGTTGCCGCGGCGGACGATGCGCCACCAGTCGATCACGACCCAGGCGGCGAACAGCGGGGCGCCGATCGACGCCGCGAGCAGGAACGGCTCGACGCCGTCGACGAGCGTCACGATCGGCAGCAGGTACAGCACGTCTTCGGTCTCGAAGCCGCCGGCGAACGCCTGCTTGGTGCCGGCCTTGCCGGCGATCGATTCGATCCGCATGCGCAGGAAGAAGATCAGCGCGACGGCCGCACCGGCCACCGCGCCGAGCAGCACCGGCGACGCGGCCATCTGGCCGCCCTGGGCGACGATGCCGAGGCCCATGCTGACGAACAGCGCGACCGTCACGAGCGCATCGGCCGCGAGGTCGTAAAAGTGACCGATCTTGCTGGACTTGCCGCTGATGCGCGCGAGTTCGCCGTCGGTGTGGTCGACGAAGTTCGACAGCACGATCAGGAACGCACCGGCATTGCTCCAGCCGAAGCCGCCGTGCGCGAGGCACCAGGCGCCGGCGAGGCCGATCAGCAGACGAAGGGTAGTGAGGTGATTCGGGGTGACCGGCGTATCGACGAGCGGTCGCACGAGCGAGCGCGCGAGCCGCGCATCCCAGGTGCGTGGCAGGGGGGGCTCGGCGCGTGTGGCGGTTTTTCTTTGGTCCATCGGCGAAATATATACGGAATTGTAATTTGGTGCTTTTTATTCGATCAATGTCCTGACATACAGGAGTGTTACCGCGTCTTGCGCATGTCGGCCGGTCGAAACCGGACGTGCGAAAGGGCGGGCGATCGGGACGGCAAACGGCGCGGCCGGCCCCGTCTTCCAGTGTGGTTCGCGTCACGCTGCTGTCAAGGACGGACGGGCCTCGCGGGCCGATGCGCCGGACATTTTCGAACGGCTCGACAGGCGGCGCGCGGCGCGTGCGACGTTGATGTGCATCAGGTCCGGAAAAGCCGCATCGGGTGACAATTGTCCGCGCCGCGATTTCATCGACGATTGCCGCTCGTCGGGCGGCCAATTGCAAGGAAAATCCGCCGATTGATTTGCGACGGTTGGCGATCCGTGCCCGGTCATTCGTTCCGATGCTTTCGTGCACCTTTCGCGTGCATCCGGCGCGCGCGGATCGCCTGTCACAGAACGGTCGTTCGATACCCGGCAAATCCGGCAAGGATCTTTTGCATCCAGTGGACATTTCGCGGCGATGGCCTCTGCGATACTCCGACCGTGCCTGTGGTGCCGGCCGCCCCGCGCGGCCCCAAGGGCTTCATGTCGCTCAGGAGACACCCCCCGCGACGTCAACGACAGACCCCAGCGTCAGAAACCAGCCATGTCTTCATCACGCATCCTCGCTCCCGCCCTGCGTTCGCTCGTCCGCACCGCCGACGAAGCCGCCGCGCTGATCCGCCCCGGCATGACCGTCGCCATGAGCGGCTTCACCGGTTCGGGCTATCCGAAGGCCGTACCGGCCGCGCTTGCCACCCATATCGACGCGGCACACGCGCGCGGCGAGGACTTCCGGATCAACGTGCTGACCGGCGCGTCGACCGCGCCGGAACTCGACGGCGCGCTCGCCCGCACCGACGGCATCTCGATGCGGCTGCCGTACCAGTCCGACCCGACGCTGCGCGACAAGATCAACAGCGGCGAAGTCGATTACCAGGACGTCCACCTGAGCCACGTCGCGCAGTACGCGTGGTTCGGGCTGTACGGCGATCTCGACGTCGCGATCGTCGAAGTCGCGGGCATCCGCGAGGACGGGCTGCTGATCCCGTCCGCGTCGATCGGCAACAACAAGACCTGGCTCGAACGGGCGAAGCACGTGATCCTCGAAGTGAACGCGCGCCAGCCGCTCGGCCTCGACGGGATGCACGACATCTATTACGGCACCGCGCTGCCGCCGCACCGCCAGCCGATTCCGCTGACCAGGAGCGACGACCGGATCGGCGAGCCGTACCTGCGCTGCCCGGCCGACAAGATCGTCGCGATCGTCGAGACCGACGCGCCCGATCGCAGCAATGCGTTCTCCGCGCCGGACGCGACGTCGAAGCAGATCGCGCTGCAGCTGATCGACTTCCTGCGCCACGAAGTGAAGCGCGGCCGCCTGCCGGAAAACCTGCTGCCGCTGCAGTCGGGCGTCGGCAACATCACGAATGCGGTGCTCGCGGAACTCAGCTCGGCCGGCTTCTCGAACCTGACGGCCTACACCGAAGTGATCCAGGACGGCATGCTCGACCTGCTCGACGACGGCACGCTGAGCTTCGCGTCGGCGACCGCGCTGTCGTTGAGCCCGGCCGCCGTGCAGCGCTTCGCCGACGAAATCGCGTCGTTCCGCGAGAAGATCGTGCTGCGGCCGCAGGAGATCAGCAACCATCCGGAACTCGTGCGCCGCCTCGGCTGCATCGCGATGAACGGGATGATCGAGGCCGACATCTACGGCAACGTGAACTCGACGCACGTGATGGGCACGAAGATCCAGAACGGCATCGGCGGCTCGGGCGACTTCGCGCGCAACGGCTACCTGTCGTGCTTCATGTCGGCGAGTACCGCGAAGGGCGGTGCGATCTCGCGGATCGTGCCGATGGCGAGCCACGTCGACCATACCGAGCACGACGTCGCGGTGGTCGTCACCGAGCAGGGCCTGGCCGACCTGCGCGGCCTGTCGCCGAAGCAGCGCGCGCGCAAGATCATCGCGACCTGCGCGCATCCCGACTACCGGCCGATGCTCGAGGACTACTTCGAGCGCGCGTCGCGCGAGAGCTTCGGCAAGCACACGCCGCACCTGCTCGCCGAAGCGCTGTCGTGGCACGAGCGCTACGTGCGGACCGGCACGATGAAGGCCTGACGCGGCCTGCGGCGGGCGCATGCGCGCCCGTCAGTCCATCGCCGCGTGCGCGACGTCGACGCTCGCCGTTTTCTGCGGCGGGCGGATCAGCAGCAACAGCGGGATCATCAGCAGCGTCGCGACGAACATCAGCTTGAAGTCGTTCAGGTACGCGATCATCGTCGCCTGCTGGTTGATCGTGCGATCGAGCAGCGCGAGGTCGACGCGGCTGCCGGCCATTGCCTGCACGGCCGGGTTGAACGGCGTGACGTGGGTGGCGAGGTCGGCGTGCGCGACCTGCGTGTTGCGCGTCATCAGCGTCTGCACGATCGAGATGCCGATACTGCTGCCGATGTTGCGCATCAGGCTGTAGGTGGCCGTGCCGTCCGCGCGCAGGTCGGGCGGCAGCGTCGAGAACGACAGCGCGCTCAGCGGCACGAACACGAGCCCCAGCCCGAAGCCCTGGATCACGCCCGGCCACACGATGTCCGCTTCGGACAGTACGACCGTGTACTGCATCATCTGCCACAGCGCGAGCGCGGAAATCGCCAGCCCCGCGAGCAGCAGCATCCGCGCATCCACGTATTTCAGCAGCCTGCCGACGAACAGCATCGCGATCATCGTGCCGGCGCCGCTCGGCGCGGTGACGAGGCCCGTCGTCGCGACCGGGTAGCCCATCAGGTTCTGCAGCATCGGCGGCAGCAGCGCGCGCGTCGCGTACAGCACTGCGCCGACGACGAAGATGAACAGCGTGCCCGTCGCGAAGTTCGGGTCGCGCAGCAGTTCCGACTTGAAGAACGACGCCTTGCCGACGGTCGCCGTATGCACGAGGAAGAACGCGAAGCTGAGCGCCGCGGCGAGCGCCTCGATGCGGATTTCGTACGACCCGAACCAGTCGAGCTGTTCGCCGCGGTCGAGCATGGCCTGGAACGCGCCGATCGCGAGTGCCAGCGTCGCGAAGCCGAACGCATCGAATTTCACGTGCGGGCGCGGCGCGCGCGCGGGCAGGAAAGTCATCACGCCGGCCAGCGCGAACGCGCCGATCGGTACGTTGATGAAGAACACCCAGCGCCAGTTGTAGCTGTCGGTCAGCCAGCCGCCGAGCGTCGGGCCGAGGATCGGGCCGACCATCACGCCCATCCCCCAGATCGCCATCGCCTGGCCCTGTTTCTCGCGCGGGTTGATGTCGAGCAGGATCGACTGCGACAACGGCACCAGCGCGGCGCCGAATACACCTTGCAACAGCCGCGCACCGACGATCTGCACGAGCGTCTCCGACAGCCCGCACAGCGCCGACGCCACCGTGAAGCCCGCGATCGACACGATCAGCAGCCGCTTGACGCTCAGCCGGTCGGACAGCCAGCCGGTGAGCGGCGTCGCGATCGCCGCGGCGACGATGTAGGAGGTGAGCACCCACGTGATTTCGTCCTGCGACGCGGACAGCGTGCCCTGCATGTGGGGCAGCGCCACGTTCGCGATCGTGCTGTCGAGGGTCTGGATCAGCGTGGCGAGCATGATCGACAGGGTCAGCATCGGCCGGTTCAGGGCGGGCGAGGCGGGGGCGTCGGCGATGGGGTTCAAGCGGGTGTCTCCGTGGGGTGGTCGCCGTGCGCGGCGATCCGGTATGGCTCAGATTGTGAGCATGCTTATTATATAGTCGCTTATCGCCCCGGGCGCGAGCCGCGGTCCGCTGGCGGCTTGACCCTATAATCGGCTGATGGACAAGACCTACGAGAACCGGATCGGCTATCTGATCGCCGACGTGGCCCGCCTGAACGGACGCCTGTTCGACCGGCGCGCGAAGCGCATCGGGCTGACGCGGGCGCAAAGCCGCGTGCTCGCGTACCTGACGTGGAAGGGCGAGATGAATCAGGCGCGGCTGGCCGAATGGCTCGAGATCACGCCGATCTCGCTGACGCGCCTGCTCGACCGGATGGAAAGCTATGGCTGGATCGAACGCATCGCGAACGACGAAGACCGCCGCGCGTTCGTGATCCGCCTGACCGACAAGGCGCGCGAGATCTTTCCGCAGATGCTGGAAGTGGGCGATACCGTCGCCGACGACGGATTGCGCGGGTTCACGTCCGACGAGCGCGATACGCTGGTGCGGCTGCTCGGGCGCGTGCGCCGCAACCTGATCGACTGCGGCGGGGAGTGACGCGGGTGGCCGTTCGGGCGCGCCGGATGCATTGAAAACAACGAGCGCGCAGATGAATGGCGCACGCCGGCGATTGCCGGTTCAACGCGCGCTACCCGGCGCGCTTCATGTCAATCCCGGTGTTCAGCGCGCCAGCGCCGCGAGCGTGTACGCCGCGAGATAGAGCCCCACGCCATACGACAGATGCGTGACGAGACTGCGCCGGCGCGCGACGCCCGGATGCGGCGTGCGCGACGCCGCGATGCCGAAGCCGAACGCCGGCTGCATCACGAAGAACGGCGCGACCACGCTGGCGAGGCCGGCGACGAGCGCGGGAAGCGGTGTAGGCGCGGCGATCCATTCGGTGCCCGCGATCATGACGGGCAGCGCCGCGAACGCGATGCCGATCGCGTAATGCGCAATCCAGCCGAGGGCACGCTCGCCCGGCACGGGTGGCGCCGCGACGATCGACACGTGCCGGAACCGCCCTTGCACCATGTGGCCGAGCCAGCGGCCGACCAGCGCGTAGTCGAGCGACGGAATGCCGAAGGCACGCCGCCGAAACAGCGTCCACAGATCTATCACGAGCGTGGCGCCCGTGCCGATCAGCAGCAGGTCGAGCAGGATGCCGGGCGGGTTCATCGCGCCCCTCCGCAGCAGACGGTGGCGAAGGGGCGGCACAGCGGAATACAGGGCTGTTTTATCGGTCTCATGGCGGTTCACGCTTGTTTTCACGGAGTCGAGCAACTATCTTGCAACTTCAAGTTCACTTGAGGTCAAGCATGAGCCGTCTGGACATTGCGGACGTGGCACGGCGCTCGGGATTGCCCGCATCGACGCTGCGCTACTACGAGGAAAAGGGGTTGATCGTTCCGATCGGCCGGCACGGGCTGCGGCGGCAATACGACGAGTCGGTGCTGGAGCGACTGGCGTTGATCGCGCTCGGCCGCGAGGCCGGTTTCTCGCTCGACGACATCCTCGCGATGGTCGGCGCGGACGGCCGGCCCGCGATCGATCGCGCGAAGCTCGACGGCAAGGCCGACGAACTCGACCGCACGATCCGCCGTCTCGGCGCCGTGCGCGACATGCTGCGGCACGCGGCCGTGTGCGCGGCGCCCAGCCATCTCGAATGTCCGTCGTTCCAGAAGCTGCTGCGCATCGCCGCGCATCGTCATCCGGCGCGTCGCACGAAGGCGGAAGGCGCGTAGGCGGCGAGCGGGCATCCGCGGGTTGGCGTGGCGGCTCGATGGCAGGGTGGTGCGTCAAGTCATGCGGTGCCGGACATCGCAAACAGGAACAACGGGGTTGCAGCGTGTGGATTTTGCTGGTGTTTCCTGCCGCGTATGCGGCATCGAGGGTCGCGCCGCATTACGGGGTGCTCGCCGGGCTCGCGACGGCGGCCGTCACGATGGTGACGCCGCCTGTGCTGCTGGCGTGGGCAATTGCCTGGGTGAATCGGCGGCGCGGGGGCGTTGAACCGCCTGTCATGACCGCACCGCCTGTACGGGCCGATGGTCTTGAGGATAAACCGGCTGACGAGTCCGACGATGCACCCGACGTGCCGCTTCGATATGGCGAGCGTGCACGATTCAAACAACTGGTGCTGATTGCCGACGCCGTGCGGTCCGACGTCACGCGCAGTTTCTACGACAAGGCGAAGCGGACGATCGCAGCGTACGTGGATGTCGAGACGGGGCGTGACGGTTCGGGGGCGGCGATGGTGTCGGCGGCCGACCTGGCCCCGGAAGGGGTCTTGTCCGTCGCCTTGCCGGACGATGCGTTGACCGTGTTCGTGTCGAGCGACGGCGCGTGGTCGGGGTTCCGCGTTGGTGAAGACAGCTTCCGGTTCCGCCACGGTGCAATCACGAGACTGCGGCTCACGCAGGTGATTCCGGTTCGCTGGAAGGGCGGCTACATGGTGACGTTCTGGTTCGACGTACCGAACCGGGACGGCAAAGACGATTACGGGTCGTTTTCGACCTGGTTCTATCTCGCGGCGGACTATTCCGATCGCCGCACACGCACACTCACCCATGCATGTCGCGAGATCGCGTCGATGCTCGACGTCGCGTTCGACATCGACGAGACCGCCGACGACTGACTCATCCCGCGTAATACACGCGGCATTCCATCTCGCGTCCGCGCACGATGCGCTTGCCGACGAGCGAACCGTACGTCTCGGTGAAGACGGTGCGCTGGTGCTCGCACTGCATGGCGTCGTAGAAATAGAGCGAAACCCAGTCCGTCGGGCGGCCGGCTTCCGGCGTGCGCATCGCGGCATGCAGGCTCACCGCGGTGAAATGCCAGCCGCCCTTGGTCATGTGCATCACGGGCGGCGGCACGTAGCCGTCCGCGTTCAGGCGCCGGTGCGCGAGCGTCGGCAGCACGCCGGCGGCCGCCTTGTTGCGGTACTGGCGATCGATGTAGAGCAGCAGCTCGACGGGCGGCTCCGTGCCGGGCCCGGCGTGCTGCATGTGACCCTGCCAGCGCCGGCGGCGGCTCAGCACGTCGTCGAGCGCGGTGAGGATGCCGGCCGCACGCCGCGGGCCGACGCCCGAGATCGTTTCGAGCTGGCCGTTGCGGGCCGCGCGTTCGAGCTCCTCGAGCGTATCGATGTGCAGCAGGTCGTGAATGCGCAGCGCGAGCGCATGGCCGATGCCCGGCACGGCTTCGAACGCGGACGTGCGTTGGGCGTCGCCGCACAGCCGGTCGAGCTGGCGCCAGCGGCCCGTCACCAGCAACTCGGCGATCGCCTGCGCGACGCCCGTGCCGATCTCGGGCAGCGCGCCGAGCGCGTCGATGCCGCCGGATTCGAACACGGTGCGGATATCGCGGTCGAGCGCATCGACCGTCTCGGCCGACGCGCGGTAGGCCGCGACCCGGTACGGATTCGCGCCCTGGTCGGCCAGCCGTTGCGCGGCCTCGCGCAGGCAGGTCGCGATGTGCCGGTTTTCCTCGAGCGTTTGGCTGGCGGTCGTCTGCATGGCAAGGGACCTGGGGAAGCTCAAACGGAACGGACGCGGCGAACGATGCGCCGGTCGACTTTTCACCATTGTCGCGACACGCGACGAAGAAAACTTGATGCACGTCAATGGCAAACGTAGCACATGTGCGAAGCGCACGGTCGTGCCGGTTGGCGGCACGACCGTGCGTCGCGTGGGCACTTACGCGTCGAGGAACGACTGCGCGTTCTCGGCCTCGGCGGCCGTGCGCAGCGCGGCGAGCGCCCGTTTCTCGATTTGCCGCACGCGTTCGCGGGACATGCCCGCGTCCTGCGCGATGGCGTCGTACGTATCGGGCTCGGCGCCGCCGAGGCCGAACCGCCGGCGCAGCACGTCGGCCTCGGCCGGCGTGACCGACCGGAGCAGCGAGCGCACGCAGTCGCGCATGCGCGTGTCGGCCAGTTGCTCGAACGGGCTGGCCGAGGTTTGATCCTCGATCAGCTCCACGAGCCCGGTGTCCGCGTCGGGCAGCGGCGTGTCGAGCGAGACCGGCTCGGCCGGCAGCGCGAGCACCGCGCGCAGCTTGTCCTCGGCGAGGCCGGTTTCGGCCGCCAGTTCGGCCGGCGTCGCCCGGCGGCCCGTGCGCTGGCGAAAGCGCAGCGCATGCCGCTGCACGCGCTGGTACTGGTCGCCGACGTGCACCGGTACGCGGATCGTGCGCGAGCGATCGGCGACCGCCCGCGTGATCGCCTGACGGATCCACCAGGTCGCATAGGTCGAGAACTTGAACCCGCGCCGGTATTCGAACTTCTCGATTGCACGCATCAGGCCGAGGCAGCCGTCCTGCACGAGATCGGACAGGTCGACGCCACGGTTCATGTACTTGCGCGCGATCGACAGCACGAGCCGCAGGTTCGCTTCGAGCATCGCGCGCGTCGCGTCGCGCACTTTCTGCTGGCCGTCGCTCAGCGCGGCCGCGAGCGCCCGGCGCGCAACCGTGTCGAAGCAGGCGGCTTCGCCCGTCGCGGCGTCAGGCGGCGCGGTTGCGAGCGTACGCACGAGGCGGCTGGCGTCGTCGACGGCCGGTGCGACCCACGCGAGCGAGCCGAGCAGGGCGGCCACGGCGTTGCGCGCGTCGCGGTATGCGTCCGAACGGAAGCCCTGCGCCTGCAATGCGTCGCGCAACGTCGACACCGCGGCCTGCAGCACGTCGTAGCGGGCGGGCGCGGGCGTATCGCCTGCGTCTTCGTCGGCCGTGCCGGTCGCACCTGCCACACCCGTTGCGCCGTGACGCACGAGCAGCGCATCGACGGCCGCCGGATAGCCCGCGATGGCGTGCAGCACCTGATGGCGGCCCGTCTCGATTTCGCGGGCGAGCACGATTTCGCCTTCGCGCGTGAGCAGCGGCACGGCCTGCATGCGCCGCATGTAGAGCGCGAGCGGATCGGTCGACGCGGCCGTGCCGCGTGTCAGATCGCCGAGCATCGCGCGGCCTTCGTCGAGCGCGTCGCGATCGACGTCGACCGGCGCCGCGCCGGCGAACGGCGCAGGCACGGCCGGCTCGTCGAGCACGGCGATGCCGATGTCGGCCAGCGCGGCGCGCACGACGTCGAGCGCATCGGGGCTGTCGCTTTCGGGCGGCAGCGCGTCGACGAGGTCGGCGTGTGTCAGATAACCCTGTTCACCGGCAAGCGCCAGCAACTGGATGATCGGATCGAGCGGTGTGTCCGCCCGGGGAGTGGGGCGTGGCGTAGTCATGTCGATGGCGGCGCGAGCCGCGCTCCTGTCTGGGCGGGCCGAAGCTCGCCGGTGGGCGGCCGCCGGTCGTTCGCGAACACCTGTCCGCGCCGGTCAGCCTGACATCGTTCAAGTTGAGGGCATTTGCGCCAACTTCAACGCGGGCGCCGCGGACGGGTCAGCACACCGCATGCCCGCCCGCACCGTCCGCGGCAGGAAACAAAAAGTAACCGATCATACGCGCGGAAATCTGCAGGGGACGTAAGCTAGAGTCAGGCGCGCGCCCGGCGGCGCGCGCGCGGATTCTGCCGGAGCAACAGATGACCCCGATTCCCGCCGCGAGGCCCGCCGTCATCGCGCTGGCCGCGCTGACGCTGGGCGGCTGCTACTACACGAGCCCGTACGGCTATGCACCTTATTACGCGCCCGTACCCGCCACGGTGACGCAGCGCGAAGTTCCGGTTGCACCGGCCGCGCCCGGCCCGGCCCCCTCCACGGTGCCTGCCGCACCGGACTACGCCGATGCGCCGGCGCCCGTATATGTCGCACCGGCCTATGTGCCACCGCCTTATCCGTACTACTACCCCGCGTATTACTCGGGCTGGTACGGGCCACCCGTCACGATCGGCTTCTGGGGCCGCTGGGGCGGCGGTTACTGGGGCGGGCGCGGCGGGTACTGGCATCGTCCGTGGGGCGGCGGGCATTGGGGTGGCGGCCACTGGGGCGGCGGCCATCGGCACTGATCGGCACTGACCGGCGCGCGGCGGCACCGCGCGGGAGAGCATCATGAGGCACACGTTTGTCGGAAGTCTGTGCGTCGCCCTGGCCGGCCTTGCAGCCGTGCCGGGCATGGCCGACGCGCAGAGCAGCGCTTACACGAACTCGCCGGCCGAGCTGTTTGCGGGGCCGGCGCCCGACTATCCGGTGGTCGCGCAGATCCCGCCCGATACCGCGCTGGACGTATTCGGCTGCCTGAGCGACTACTCGTGGTGCGACGTCGCGCTGCCGGGCGTGCGCGGCTGGATCGACGCGCAGTTGCTCGAGTATCCGTACCAGGGCAACTACGTGCCGTTGCTCGAGTACGGCGCGATCATCGGTGTCCCCGTGACGGGATTCGCGATCGGTGCGTACTGGGATCGCTATTACCGGCACCGCCCGTGGTACCACGACCGCGATCGCTGGGCGCATCGTCCGGAACCGAGGCTCGGCCCCGGAGGCGTGCCGCCGGGACAAGGCCGTCCGCAGCCGGGCGGGCCGATGCAGGTTGTACCGGGCGGTCAGCCGCCCGTGCACGACACGCGGCCGTCGGCTGCGCGCGGCGGCTGGAACGGCGCGATCCGCACACCGCCGCCGGCGGCACCGGCGCCTTCACCGATGCCGGGCGGGGCGGGCAACGCGCGTCCGGCCAGCCCGCCGCCGGCCGTGGTGCGCCCGACGCCCGCGCCGGGTGGCGACGCGCGTCCGATGCCGCCGCCGGTGCGCCAGGGAGGCGGGGGCGGCGGCGGTTATGCGCGGCCGCAAGGTGGTGGAAATGGTGGCGGTACCCACGGCGGGGGCGGAGGCGGTGGCGGCCCCGAAGAATTCCGTCACTGATGCGCCGGCGCCGCGGTTTCTCCGTACGCCGAACGAAAAAAAGCCGCTCCGGAGAGCGGCTTTTGATTCGGGCGAGCAGTCGGCTGCATGGGCCGCAACCGACTACCAGCTAGGCCCCTTGCGTCAGTCGTCCAGCAGCGACAGGTCGCGCACGGCGCCCTTGTCGGCCGACATGACCAGCTTCGCGTAGGCCTTCAGCGCGGCGGACACCTTGCGCGGACGCGGCTGCGCCGGCTTCCAGCCCTTCGCGTTCTGCTCTTCGCGGCGGCGCGCCAGTTCCTCGTCCGACACCAGCACGTTGATCGTGCGGTTCGGGATGTCGATGCGGATCCGGTCGCCGTCGCGCACGAGGCCGATCGCGCCGCCGGCTGCCGCTTCCGGCGAGCAGTGGCCGATCGACAGGCCCGACGTACCGCCCGAGAAGCGGCCGTCCGTCAGCAGCGCGCAGGCCTTGCCGAGCCCCTTCGACTTGATGTAGCTGGTCGGGTAGAGCATTTCCTGCATGCCCGGGCCGCCCTTCGGGCCCTCGTAGCGCACGATCACCACGTCGCCGGCCTTGACCTTGTCGTTCAGGATGTTTTCAACGGCTTCGTCCTGCGATTCGGTCACGTGAGCCGCGCCCTCGAACACGAGGATGCTTTCGTCGACACCGGCCGTCTTCACCACGCAGCCGTCGAGCGCGATGTTGCCCGTCAGCACCGCGAGGCCGCCTTCCTTCGAGAACGCATGCTCGTACGAGCGGATGCAGCCTTCGGCGCGATCGAGATCGAGGCTCGGCCAGCGCGTGTCCTGGCTGAACGCCACCTGCGTCGGGATGCCGGCCGGGCCGGCCAGGTAGAACGTGCGGACCGCATCGTCCTGCGTGCGGACGATGTCCCACTGGTCCAGTGCATCCTTCAGCGTCGGAGCGTGCACGGTCGGCACGTCGGTGTGCAGCTTGCCGGCGCGTTCGAGCTCGCCGAGGATCGCCATGATGCCGCCTGCGCGGTGCACGTCCTCGATGTGGTACTTGTTCGTGTTCGGCGCGACCTTGCACAGCTGCGGCACCGAGCGCGACAGGCGGTCGATGTCCTTCATCGTGAAGTCGATGCCGGCTTCCTGCGCGATCGCCAGCAGGTGCAGGATCGTGTTGGTCGAGCCGCCCATCGCGATGTCGAGCGTCATCGCGTTCTCGAATGCGGCGAAGCCGACCGAGCGCGGCAGCACGCGTTCGTCGTCCTGCTCGTAGTGCTGGCGCGTCAGCTCGACGATGCGGCGGCCGGCGCGCTTGAACAGCTGTTCGCGATCGGCGTGGGTGGCGACCACCGTGCCGTTGCCCGGCAGCGACAGGCCGAGCGCTTCGGTCAGGCAGTTCATCGAGTTCGCAGTGAACATGCCCGAGCACGAGCCGCAGGTCGGGCAGGCCGAGCGTTCGACTTCGGCGACTTCGGCGTCCGAATACGACGGGTCGACCGCGATCACCATCGCATCGACGAGGTCGAGCTTCTTCAGTTCGACGGTCTTGGTAACGGGGTTCGAGAGGCGCGTCTTGCCGGCTTCCATCGGGCCGCCCGACACGAAGATCACCGGAATGTTGAGGCGCATCGCGGCCATCAGCATCCCCGGCGTGATCTTGTCGCAGTTCGAGATGCACACCATCGCATCCGCGCAGTGCGCGTTCACCATGTACTCGACCGAGTCGGCGATGATGTCGCGGCTCGGCAGCGAATACAGCATGCCGTCGTGGCCCATCGCGATGCCGTCGTCGACCGCGATCGTGTTGAATTCCTTCGCGACGCCGCCCGCGGCCTCGATCTCGCGCGCGACGAGCTGGCCGAGATCCTTCAGGTGCACGTGCCCGGGCACGAACTGCGTAAACGAGTTGACGACCGCGATGATCGGCTTCGAGAAATCGTCGTCTTTCATGCCGGTGGCGCGCCACAGCGAGCGCGCACCTGCCATGTTGCGGCCGGCGGTGGAGGTTTTGGAACGGTAAGTGGGCATTGTGGTTGCTGAAGAAAGATCGCGGAAAAGGGTGGAGGCACGGGGAATAAAGGCCTCTCTCGCGCCCGTGCGAACAACCTCTTGAGCTGCGCCCTGGGCAAACCTGTCGATTATCCCACAGCCGCCGCGGGCGTGGCGCCCACGGGGCCGGCGACGGGTGCGGGCGGCGTAAGGGGCTGGTGGTGACGGGCGGTCCGCCCGGCCGGTTCGGGCGGCGGTGGAGTCGCCTGCTCGTCGATGACGAATCCGCGCCGCCCCGGCGCCCCGGCGTCAGTCGAGCAGCGTCAGGATCTCGTCGTACAGCGCTTTCGGAACCCGCACGCCGTTCGCGATGCTGCGCGCGCGGGCGTCGAAGCGCCGTTGCGACGGCAGCCGCGCACCCTGCGCGACGATCGATTCGAACATCCGTTCGCCGCGCGCGAGGCCTGCGTCGAGATCGTCGCCGAGGAACACCTTCGGGTCGAACGCGATCACGAGCTCGCCGTGGCACGGCGTCGCGCCGACGCCTTCGTCGAAGTCCATCGATTCGCGGCTCGTCATATCGCCGATCAGCGCGCCGCCGAGCAATTCGACCATCGCCGCGAGCGCCGAGCCCTTGTGACCGCCGAACGTGCGCATCGCACCTTGCAGCGCGGCCTTCGGGTCGGTGGTCGGCTGGCCGTCGGCATCGATCGCCCAGTGCGATGGAATCGCCTTGCCTTGCTTCGCGTGCAGCTCGATGTCGCCGCGCGCGATCGCGCTCGTCGCGAAATCGAACACGAACGGCTCGCCGCCCGGGCGCGGCCACGCGAACGCGATCGGGTTCGTGCCGAACACGGGTTCGCGGCCGCCCTCCGGCGCGACCCAGCTGTGGCTCGGGTTCATCGCGATGCCGACCAGCCCCTCGGCCGCGATCGCCTCGACCTCGGGCCACAGCGCGGAGAAGTGGTAGCAGTGATTGATCGTCATCGCGGCGATCCCGTGCGCCTTCGCCATCCCGACCAGCACCGGCAACCCGGTTTCGAAGCTCAGCAGCGAGAAGCCGCGATGCGCATCGACGGAAACGATCGACGACGACAGCTTGCGCAGCGTCGGCACCGCTTGCGGATCGACCTTGCCCTTCTTCAGCGAACGCACGCAGACGAGCAGCCGGTACACGCCGTGCGAATGGCATTCGTCGCGCTGGCCCTGCGTGATCACGTTGGCGATGGCCCGCGCATGCGCGTCGGACATCCCGTTGTGCGTCAGCACGCGCAACGCGAGCGCGTGGACCTCGTCGAGCGACAGGACGACTTCGGCGCTTTGCTCAGACATGGTTCACCTCGCGCGGCGCGGGTACGCCATCGATGCGTTGCGGCACCTTCAGCGGATTGCCGCTGCGGATCGCGTCCGGCAGCAGCGCGTCCGGCAGGTCCTGGTAGGACACGGGGCGCAGGAAGCGCTCGATCGCGCGTGCGCCGACGGAGGTCGTGCGCGTGTCGGATGTCGCGGGGAACGGGCCGCCGTGCACCATCGCATGGCCGACCTCGACGCCGGTGCCGAAGCCGTTGACGAGAATGCGGCCGGCCTTGCGTTCGAGCGTCGGGCGCAGCGCGGCGAACAGCGCTGCGTCGCCGTCGGCGAGATGCGCGGCAATCGTCAGCTGGCCGTCGAGCGACTTCAGCACGCGATGCAGCGTGTCGGCATCCGGACAGCGGACGATCAGCGACGCGGGGCCGAATACTTCGTCGCGCAGCTCGGGGTGCGCGATGAACGCGTCGGCCGAGGTCGCGAACAGCGCCGCGCGGGCCTGGTGGCGGCCGCCTGTCGCGCCTTCCGCCAGCAGTTCGACCGCGTCGTGCTCGCGCAGCGCCGCGACGCCTTGCGCATAGCTCGCGTGGATAGGCGGCGTCAGCATCGTCTGCGCGGCCGCCGCGCGTACGGCATCGGCCGCCGCGGCTTCGAACGCGCGCAGCGCGGGGCCGTCGACGGCGAGCACCAGGCCCGGGTTCGTGCAGAACTGGCCGGCGCCGAGCGTGAGCGAAGCGACGAACTGCGGCGCGATCGCGTCGTGGCGCGCCTCGAGCGCGGCGGGAAACAGCAGCACGGGATTGATCGAGCTCATTTCCGCATAGACCGGAATCGGCTCGGCTCGCGCGGCCGCGATATGCATCAGCGCGACGCCGCCGCGCCGCGACCCGGTGAAGCCGACGGCCTTGATGCGCGGATCGGCGACGAGCGCCTGGCCGATCTCGCGCGACGCATCGAACAGCAGCGAGAACACGCCGGCCGGCATCGCGCATTCGCGCGCGGCCTGCTGGATCGCGCGGCCGACGAGTTCCGACGTGCCCGGGTGCGCGGAATGGGCCTTGACGATCACCGGGCAGCCGGCCGCGAGCGCCGATGCCGTATCGCCGCCGGCGACCGAGAACGCGAGCGGGAAGTTCGACGCGCCGAACACGGCGACGGGCCCGACCGCGACGTTGCGCAGCCGCAGGTCGACGCGCGGCAGCGGCTTGCGTTCGGGGCGCGCCGGATCGATGCGCGCGTCGAGAAAGCCGCCGTCGCGCACGAGCGACGCGAACAGCGCGAGCTGGCCGACCGTGCGTCCGCGCTCGCCTTCGATGCGTGCGCGCGGCAGCCCCGTTTCGATGACGCAGCGCTCGATCAGGTCGTCGCCGAGCGCCATGATGTGGCGGCCGATCGCGTCGAGAAACGCGGCGCGGGCTTCGAGCGAGGTTTCGCGATAGGTGTCGAACGCGTCGTCGGCGAGCGCGCAGGCCGCCTCCAGGTCGTGCAGGCTCGCACCGCCGAAAGCGGGTTCGAGCGGTTCGCCGGTGGCGGCGGCGATCGCGTGGAGGGTGCCGTTCTGTCCGGCGACGGCGGACTGGCCGATCAGCAGTTGACCTGTGAGTTGCATGGTTTTCCTCGGAAAAAGCAGGGGCCGGGCGTGGTGTGCCCGGCCGCAGGGATCATGGGAAAGGGCGCGGGTGCGTCAGTCCTCGTCGTCGTCGAGTTGCAGCTTGTCGGCGCGCACGCCGGTATTGGCGCCCCAGTAGTAGATGACGAGCGCGACGGCCGCGACGACGACCGTGTCGTACGGATGCGCAAGCCGGCCCGTGCCGCCGAAGCCGCCGAGATACGACAGCACGATCATCGCGGCGTAGAACGCGATCAGCCAAGCCGACGAGCGCACTTGCTCGGCGAGGCTCAGGTGCGCGGTCGGCACCCAGCGGCGGCACGCGAGATAGATGACGAACATCACGATCTGCAGGCCGAGCAGCCAGGACACGGTGCTCCAGCCCGACCAGTAGACGATCAGCGCGGCGATCACGAACGACGCCGGGCCGGTGAGGCCGAACGCGCTCGCGCGGAACGGCCGCGGCAGGTCGGGCGCGGTGCGGCGCAGCGCGGCGACCGACACCGGTGCGACCGCGTAGCTCAGCACGAGCGCGGCCGACACGATGTTGATCAGCGCTTCCCACGACGGGAACGGCAGCGTCCAGAAGATCGCGAGGCCGAACGTGAGCCACAGGCCAGCGCGCGGGATGCCCGACGCTTCGTCGACGCGCGTGAACACCTTGAAGAACGTGCCCGTCTTCGCCCAGCCGTAGACGACGCGCGGCGTCGCGTTCATGTAGATGTTGCCGCAGCCGCTCGGCGAGATCATCGCGTCGGCGACCACCATCACCGCGAGCCAGCCGACGCCGAGCGCGAGCGCGATGTCGCGGTACGGCAGCGAGAACGCCTTGCTCACGTCGTGCCAGCCGCCGGTGAGCATCGCCGTCGGGATGCTGCCGATGAACGCGAGCTGCAGCAGCACGTAGATCAGCGTCGACAGCAGGATCGACAGGATCAGCGCGATCGGGATCGTGCGCTGCGGATTGCGCACCTCGCTCGCGACCGACACGATCGGCGTGAGCCCGAGATACGCGAAGATGATGCCGCCGGCGGACACGGCCATCTCGATGCCCGGCATGCCGAACGGCGCGAAGCCTTGCACGGTGAGGTTCGCGGGCTTGAAGAACGTGAACAGCACCGCGATCACCGCCAGCGGCACGATGAACTTGAAGATGCTGATGATGTTGTTCGCTTTCGCGAACGTCTTCACGCTCGAATAGTTCAGGTAAAAGAAGAAGCAGAGCAGCGCGGCCTGCACGAGCCAGCCGACGGTGGTCGGGTCGCTCGATCCTTCGACGGTGAGGCCCGGAAACCACGCGGCCGCATACTGGCGCGCGGCGACGACCTCGATCGCGATCAGGCTCGAAAAGGCGATCAGCGTGATGAAGCCCATCAGATAGCCGAGCAGCGGGCCGTGCGAGAACACCGGGTAGCGCACCACGCCGCCCGCGCGCGGCAGCGCGGCGCCGAGTTCGCAGTAGACGATGCCGAGCAGCAGCACCGCGAAGCCGCCGAGCAGCCACGAGAAGATGCCGGCCGGGCCCGCGATCGTCGACACGTGACTCGCGGCGAACAGCCACCCCGAACCGAAAATGGCGCCGAGACCGATGAAGGTGAGATCGGTCAGCGACAGCTGTTTCTTGAACTTGCCGTGACCCGCGTCGGGGTGCGCGGAACGGGAAAGCGGGACAGACGGGTGAGCGTTGCCTTGGCCTGGCATGGGCTTGTCTCCTGGGGGAATGGCGGTGCAGGCGCGAGTTGCGCGCGCTCCGACGGAGCAGCGCGCACGCCTGCCGGCCGGCGTCGCCCGGTTCGAACGACCGGGGCGGGCTGCGGGCCGCTCACCTGCGGCGCGGGTGGGCGCCGGAGCGAACGGGCCCGCGGGCCAATGCCGGACCGGAGGCGGCGGTGTGCAGGGCAGGCCCGCGCGCCGCCGCAGGGGAGTCGATCAGAGACCGACGTCGGGCAGTGCCGGGCGCGTTTCGAGCGCCTTCGCGACGATCGCCTTCACTTCCGCGAGCGTGTCGCCCTGCAGCGCGAGGCGCGGCGGACGCGTGATCGCGCTGCCGCGGCCGACCAGTTCTTCGCACAGCTTGATGCATTGCACGAGGTCGGGGCGCGCATCGAGGTGCAGCAGCGGCATGAACCAGCGATAGAGCGCGAGCGCTTCGTCGAAGCGCTTCTGCTTCGCGAGGCGGAACAGCGTCTCGCCTTCCTTCGGGAACGCGTTCGACATGCCCGACACCCAGCCTTCGGCGCCGACCGCGATGCTCTCGACCACGACGTCGTCGAGGCCCGCGAACAGCACGAAGCGATCGCCGACCGCATTGCGCAGGTCGATGAAGCGGCGCGTATCGCCCGACGAATCCTTGAAGCAGACGATGTTCTCGCAATCCTGCAGCGCGATCAGCACGTCGGGCGTCACGTCGTTCTTGTAGATCGGCGGGTTGTTGTAGACCATCACCGGCAGGTCGGTGCTCGTCGCGACCGCGCGGAAGTGCGCGGCGGTTTCGTGCGGCTTCGCCGAGTACACGAGCGCGGGCATCACCATCACGCCGTCGACGCCGACGCGCTGCGCTTCACGCACCGTGTTGCGTGCGAATTCGGTGGTGAATTCGGCGATGCCGGCGATCACCGGAATCTTGCCGCCGGCCGCATCGCGCGCGGCCTCGATCACCTGGAGTTTCTCGCTCGTCGACAGCGACGTGTTTTCGCCGACCGTGCCGCAGACCACGAGGCCCGACACGCCGTCGTTCACCAGGTTCTTGACCACGCGGTGCGTGGCGTCGATGTCGAGGGAAAAGTCCGGCTTGAACTGGGTGCTGACGGCCGGGAAAACCCCGGTCCACTGAATGGCGTTTCGGCTCACTGAAATCTCCTACGTTCGTATCGGTCGGCCGACGGGTGTGTCGGTGTGGCAACCAGTATCGCCGCGCAAACGCCCATCACGCTTGAGTCGTATCGCGGAGCAAAATGACGAAATCGGCACAGCGGCCGGCCGGCGCGGGAGGGGTGCGTCGGACTATGCCGATTTCGTCGTCGTCCTCATCGAAAACCCACAAGCGGACGGACGCGCGACGGAGGAAGCTATGCTCCTTTCCCCACTTCGGACAGCTCATGATGAAGCGCATCCAGATCATCGATTCGCACACGGGCGGCGAACCCACTCGGCTCGTCGTGTCCGGCTTCCCGTCGCTCGGCAGCGGCACGATGGCCGAGCGCCGCGACGTGCTCGCGCGCGAGCACGACCGCTACCGCACCGCGTGCATCCTCGAGCCGCGCGGCAGCGACGTGCTGGTCGGCGCGCTGCTGTGCGAACCCGTCTCGCCCGACGCGGCGGCCGGCGTGATCTTCTTCAACAATAGCGGCTACCTCGGGATGTGCGGGCACGGCACGATCGGCGTCGTGCGCACGCTGCATCACATGGGGCGCATCGCGCCGGGCGTGCACCGGATCGAAACGCCCGTCGGCACCGTCGAGGCCACGCTGCACGACGACCTGTCGGTCAGCGTGCGCAACGTGCCCGCATATCGCCATACGCAGGGCGTCGCGCTCGACGTGCCGGGATACGGCCCCGTGAAGGGCGACATCGCGTGGGGCGGCAACTGGTTCTTCCTGATCAGCGACCACGGGCAGCGCGTGGCCGGCGACAACGTCGCGGCGCTCACCGCGTATGCGTCGGCCGTCCGCGAAGGGCTCGAACGGGCGGGCATCACCGGCGCGAACGGCGGCGAGATCGACCATATCGAGCTGTTCGCCGACGATCCCGAGCACGACAGCCGCAGCTTCGTGCTGTGCCCGGGCCTCGCGTACGATCGTTCGCCGTGCGGCACCGGCACCAGCGCGAAGCTCGCGTGCCTCGCGGCCGACGGCAAGCTCGCGCCGGGCGCCGTGTGGCGGCAGGCGAGCGTGATCGGCAGCGTGTTCCACGCGAGCTACGAGCAGGCCGACGGCGGCATCGTGCCGACGATCCGCGGCAGCGCGCACCTGAGCGCGGAAGCGACGCTGCTGATCGAGGCAGACGACCCGTTCGGCTGGGGCATCGGGTCGTGAGCGAAACGAAGACCGACGTCGTCGTGATCGGCGCCGGCATCGTCGGCGCGGCGTGCGCGCACGAACTCGCGCAGCGCGGGCTGCGCGTGCTCGTCGTCGACGACGCGAGCGGCGGCGCGACCGGCGCAGGGATGGGCCACCTCGTCGCGATGGACGACAACGCGGCCGAGCTCGCGCTGAGCCATTACTCGATCGAGTTGTGGCGCGCGTTGAGCGGCGAGATGCCGGAAGGCTGCGCCTATCGCAACTGCGGCACGCTGTGGCTCGCGGCCGATGCGCACGAGATGGATCTGGCACGTGCGAAGCAGGCGACGCTCGCCGCGCACGGCGTGGCCGGCGAACTGATCGACGCGGCGGCGCTCGCGCAACTGGAGCCGATGCTGCGCACGGGCCTCGGCGGCGCGCTGAAGATTCCCGGCGACGCGATTCTCTACGCGCCGGTTACCGCGAACTGGCTGCTGCAGTGCGCGCCGCGCATCACGTTGCGTCGCGACCGGGCCGTCGCGGTCGATGGCGCGGTCGATGGCCCGAGCGTGACGCTTGCAAGCGGCGACACGCTGCGTGCGGAGCGCGTGGTCGTCGCGAATGGCGTCGCCGCGCGCACGCTGCTGCCCGAGCTGCCGCTGCGCCCGAAAAAGGGCCACTTGTTGATTACCGACCGCTATCCGGGACACGTGTCGCACCAGCTCGTCGAGCTCGGCTATGCGGCGAGCGCGCATGCGAGCGACGGCACGTCGGTCGCGTTCAATGTGCAGCCACGGCCGACCGGCCAGTTGCTGATCGGCTCGTCGCGCCAGTTCGACACCGAGGATGCGCGCGTCGAGCCGCCCGTGCTCGCACGCATGCTGCGCCGCGCGGTCGGCTATTTGCCGGATCTGGCCGACCTGAACGGCATCCGCTCATGGACCGGCTTCCGCTCCGCGAGCCCCGATGGCCTGCCGCTGCTCGGCGAGCACCCGGCAAGGCCGGGCGTGTGGCTCGCGGTCGGGCACGAGGGGCTCGGCGTGACGACAGCGCCGGGCAGCGCGCGGCTCGTCGCCGCGCTGATGGCCGGCGAGCGGCCGCCGATCGATATCGAACCGTATTTGCCGGGACGCTTCCTGACTGCGTCCTCCTTGGCCGGAGTGTTGACATGAAACGACCCCCACGCTCACTTCGTTCGCTGTCGACCGGAGTCGGCGCTTCATTGCTTGCTCCGGTCCCATGCAAGGCGCCCCCCGCGGGGGCGGTCAGCCGCCCACGGCCGGCTTTGCAAAGCCGGCCGGCTACGCAGGCGCAGAGCGATGCTCTGCGAATTCCCTGCTACGCCCTTGGGGCGGCCCGGCGGAGGCTGACATGATCATTCATCTGGACGGCCGCGCGCTGACGGTGGCCGACGGCGCGACCGTCGCGGCCGCCGTCGCGGCGAGCGGCGACGACACGACGCGTGTGTCGTGCACGGGTGCGGCGCGTGCGCCGTTTTGCGGGATGGGCATTTGCCAGGAATGCCGGATGACGATCGACGGCCGGCGCCGGCTGGCGTGCCAGACGCTGTGCCGCGACGGGATGCACGTGGAGCGCACGCGATGAAACAGGAACGACTGAGCGTCGACGTCGCGATCGTCGGCGCGGGCCCCGCCGGGCTGTCGGCCGCGCGGGCCGCCGCGCAAAGCGGCGCGACGGTCGCGATCGTCGACGACAACCCGCGCGCGGGCGGGCAGATCTGGCGGCAGGGTGCAGCGGCCACGCCTGCGCCGGCCGCCGCCGAACGACTCGCCGTGCTGCGGCAGCCGAACGTCACGCATCTCGCGGCGACGCGCATCGTCGCCGAAACGCAGCCGGGCACGCTGCTGCTCGAGGACGACGAGCGCGGGCGGCTGCTCGATTTCCGGACGCTGATCCTCTGCTGCGGTGCCCGCGAGCTGCTGCTGCCGTTTCCGGGCTGGACGCTGCCCGGCGTCACCGGGGCGGGCGGTTTGCAGGCGCTGATCAAGTACGGCCTCGACGTGCGCGGCCAGCGCACGGTGATCGCCGGCAGCGGGCCGCTGCTGCTCGCGAGCGCGGCGACCGCCCGTCACGCCGGCGCGCGCGTGTCGCACGTGCTCGAGCAGGCCGCATGGGGCGAAGTGGCCGGTTTCGGCACGGGGCTGTGGCGCTGGCCGTCGAAGCTCGTGCAGGCCGCGAAGCTCGTCACGGCCGCTTACCGGCCCAATGCGCATGTCGTCGAGGCGTTCGGCGACAAGCGGCTCGAACGCGTGCGGATCCGGCAGGGCGATCGTGTGTTCGAGGTCGATTGCGACCGGCTCGCGTGCGGCTTCGGCCTCGTGCCGAACACCGTGCTGCCGAGTCATCTCGGCTGCCGGATCGACAACGGCGCGGTGGCGGTCGATGTGCACCAGCGTACGAGCCGCGACGGGTATTTCGCAGCAGGCGAGTGCACGGGTGTCGGCGGCAGCGAACTCGCGATGGTCGAAGGCGAAATCGCCGGCTACGCGGCGACCGGGCAGACGGCGCCGTTGGCTGCGCTCGTCGCGCGGCGCGCGCACTGGCAGGCTTTTGCGGATGCCGTGCGCGATCGCTTTGCGATCCGCGAGCCGATCCGCCGGCTCGCGCGGCCCGATACGCTGCTGTGCCGTTGCGAGGATGTGCGCTTCGACTCGGTCGCACAGGCACCTGGCTGGACGGCTGCCAAGCTGCAATCGCGTTGCGGGATGGGCGCGTGCCAGGGCCGCGTATGCGGCGCGGCCGCGCAGGCGCTGTTCGGCTGGACGCCGCCGGTGCCGCGCACGCCGCTCGTCCCCGCGCGGGTCGGCACGCTGATGCTCGACGGCACCGCATCCTGCGACGGCGCGTGACGCGTCGCGTCCAGGCGGCCCGGTTCGCGCCGGGCCGCGCCGCGCTGCTTACTCCACCGTCACTTTCTCCCATCCGCCGACTTGCGGTGCCGCACAGGCGCGCAGGCACTCGATCGTCGCGGCCACGGCCGCGCGGTTCGCGCTGTCGGGGTGCCAGTAGATCGACACCGCGCCCTGGCCCTCGAGCTCCATCGGCAGGATGCGGATCGCGTTCAGTTGGGCGAAGCGCCGCGCGGCACGCTGCGACGCGACGCCGAGCAGGTCGGTGTTGTTCAGCAGTGTGAGGTTCAGGATCGACGAATTCGATTCGACGCAGTGCGGCGGCTGCACGCGGCCGGCGGCATTCAGCGCGGCTTCCAGTGCGTTGTGCACGGGCGTGCCGGACGGCCATACGATCCACGGGTAGGCGAGCACGTCGTCCCAGCCGACCGACGCCGCGCCGGCGAGCGCATGGTCGGGCCGCGCGACGAACACGACCGGATCGACGTACAGCGCTTCGGCATGCAGCAGCGGATCGACGGAGGTCGATCCCGAGCGGCCGACGACGATATCGAGTTCGCTGCGTGCGAGCTGCGGCATCAGCTGGTTCATCGTGCTTTCGGTGAGCCGCACCTGCGCGCGCGGCATCCGCTTCAGCAACTGCGATACCGCGAGCGGCACCGTGTCGGCCGCCGCCACGCCCGACGTGCCGATCGTCACGAGGCCGCTGCCGCCTTCGCGCAGCGCGGCCATGTCGTCGCGCGCGACGTCGAGCTGCGCTTCGACGCGACGCGCGTGCTCGATCAACGCTTCGCCGTACGGCGTCGGCCGCAGGCCGCGCGCATGCCGCTCGAACAGCGGCAGCCCGACATCCTCTTCCAGCTCCTTCAGCCATTTCGACAGCGCGGGCTGCGTGGTCGCGAGCGCCACCGCCGACTGGCTCAGGTTGCCGGTGCCGGCCAGGCTCAGCAGTACCTGGAGATGCCGCAATCGCAGCCGGTGGGTCCAGTCCATCGCATGCCTCGTCTCGAGAAGGTATATCCAGAATTATATGAATCAGATGATTTGACCATTTTACCGGGTATGGCTGCGTCGAATATAAATCCACTCACGGACTGCAGCACGGTCCCCGACCAGACAGACCCGGCGCCGACGCCGATCGGCCGCCTCGAAGGAGACATCATGACGACCCAACCGGACGCGTCGCGCGCCGCCTACTACGCACGGATCGCCGAGCAGCGCCTCGCGCCGCTGTGGGAATCGCTGCACAACCTCGTGCCGAAATCGCCGCAGCCGGCCGCGCAGGCCGCGATCTGGAAGTACGCGCAGGTACGCGACCTCGTGATGCAGGCCGGCAGCGTGATCAGCGCGGAAGAAGCCGTGCGCCGCGTGCTCGTGCTGGAGAACCCGGGGCTGCCCGGCAAGTCGAGCATGACGCCGAGCCTGTATGCGGGGCTGCAGCTGATCCTGCCGGGCGAGATCGCGCCGAGCCACCGGCACACGCAGTCGGCGTTGCGCTTCATCGTCGAAGGGCGCGGCGCATGGACGGCCGTGAACGGCGAGCGCACGACGATGCATCCGGGCGACTTCATCATCACGCCGTCGTGGGCGTGGCACGACCACGGCAATCCGTCGGCGGACGAGGGCGGCGAGCCGGTCGTGTGGCTCGACGGGCTCGACATTCCGCTCGTCGCGAGCCTCGACGCCGGTTTCGCGGAGAACTATCCGGAAGCCGTGCAGCCCGTGAATCGCCCGGAAGGCGACAGCCTCGCGCGCTTCGGTCACAACATGGTGCCGGTGCGGCATCGCGTGAGCGATCCGACGTCGCCGGTGTTCAGCTATCCGTATGCACGCAGCCGCGACGCGCTCGACGCGCTGTACCGGAACGGCGAACTCGATGCGTGGGACGGCGTGAAGCTGCGCTATGTGAACCCCGCGACCGGCGGTTGGCCGATGCCGACCATCGCCACCTTCATGCAGTTCCTGCCCGCCGGTTTCGACGGCCGTACGTACCGCAGCACCGACGCGACGATCTACTGCGTCGTCGAAGGCGCCGGCACTGCACACATCGGCGACAACGCATTCGCGTTCGAGCCGCACGACATCTTCGTCGCGCCGTCATGGGCGCCGGTGCGGCTGTCGGCGTCGTCCGACAGCGTGCTGTTCAGCTATTCCGACCGGCCCGTGCTGTCCGCGCTGAACCTGCTGCGCGAAGCGCGCGACTGATACCGCCCGCGTTCGACGATCCGTTTTCCGTGCGCCGTCGTGGCGGCGCACGCCTTCATTCATGCCTACGCTGGAGCCGTTCATGACTTTCGTTTTCCCGCCCGAAGCGCCCGTCGCGCTGCCCGTCGCCGGCAGCGATGCCCGATTCGCAGTACGCCGCGTCTATTGCGTCGGCCGCAACTACGCGGCCCATGCGCGTGAAATGGGCTTCGATCCCGATCGCGAGCCGCCGTTCTTCTTCTGCAAGCCGGCCGATTCGATCGTGCCGGTCGCGTACGGCGAAACGCTCGAACTCGCGTATCCGTCGCAGACGCAGAACTATCACTACGAAGCCGAACTCGTCGCGGTGATCGGCAAGGGCGGCTCGGATATTCCGCTCGATCATGCACTCGAACACGTGTGGGGCTATGCGGTCGGCCTCGACATGACGCGCCGCGACCTGCAGATGAAGATGCGCGAGATGGGCCGGCCGTGGGAAATCGGCAAGGCGTTCGACCGCTCGGCGCCGATCGGGCCCGTGCATCCGGCAAGCGACGTCGGTCATTTCGAGCAGGGCGGACTGTGGCTGACCGTCAATGGCGCGACGAAGCAGCAGAGCGACGTGTCGCACCTGATCTGGTCGGTCGCGGAGACGGTGGCCGACCTGTCGAAGTTCTTCCGCCTCGAACCGGGCGACGTGATCTTCACGGGTACGCCGGAAGGTGTCGGCGCGGTGGTGGCCGGCGACGTGATGAAGGTCGGCGTCGAGCGCCTCGGCGAACTGACCGTGCGCGTGGTCTGACGCGCTTTCCCCGAAAGGCCACATCGTGCAACTGCATAGCTTCTTCAACAGTTCGACGTCCTACCGGGTGCGCATCGCGCTCGCGCTGAAAGGATTGCCGTACGACACGCTGCCCGTGAATATCCGCACCGGCGAGCATCGCGATGCCGCTTACGTCGCGCAGGTGAATCCGTCGGCGGCGGTGCCGGCGCTGGCCGACGGCGATTTCCGTCTCGGCCAGTCGCTCGCGATCCTCGATTACCTCGACCAGATCCAGCCGACGCCTCGCCTGATTCCGCTCGAACCGCGCCGCCGGGCACGCGTGCTGGAACTGGCCGCGCTGATCGCGTGCGACATCCACCCCGTCAACAACCTGCGCGTGCTGCGCTATCTCGACAGCGAGCTGAAGGTCACGCCGCAGCAGAAGACCGCGTGGTATCGCCACTGGATCGCGGAAGGGATGGCCGGCGTCGAGCGGCTGCTGGCCCGCGCGGACGAGGGCCCGTGGTGCTTCGGCGCCACGCCGACGCTCGCCGACGTGTGCCTCGTGCCGCAGGTCGCGAACGCGTTGCGGATGGATTGCGACCTGAGCGCGTATCCGCGCAGCCTCGCGGTGTTCGAACACGCGCGCCACGAGCCGGCTTTCGACGCCGCGCAGCCGCAGCGGCAACCGGATTACGTCGCATAACACGAAGCAGGAGACAGAGATGGGCGAGACACACAACAACGGCCGGCACGTACTCGTGATCGGCGGCGGTATCGGCGGGCTGGCGGCGGCGCTGGCACTCGCGCGCCAGGGCATCCGCGTGAAGCTGCTCGAACAGGCCGGGCAGATCGGTGAGATCGGCGCGGGAATCCAGCTCGCGGCGAACGCATTCAACGCGCTCGACGCGCTGGGTGTCGGCGAGGCCGCACGCGGCCGCGCGGTGTTCACCGACTGGCTGCAACTGATGGATGCGATCGATGCACGCGAGGTCGCGCGCATCGATACGGGCGCCGCGTACCGTGAGCGCTTCGGCAATCCGTATGCGGTGATCCATCGCGCGGACATCCATCTGTCGATCTACGAGGCCGTGAAGGATCACCCGCTGATCGCGTTCCGGACGAGCACGCAGGTGTGCGGCTTCGAGCAGGACGGCAACGGCGTGACCGTGATCGACCAGCATGGCGAACGCTATCGCGCCGACGCGGTGATCGGCTGCGACGGCGTGAAATCCGCGATCCGTCAGGCGCTGATCGGCGATGAACATCGCGTGACGGGCCACGTCGTGTATCGCGCGGTGGTCGACGTCGACAACATGCCGAAGGATCTGCAGATCAATGCGCCGGTCGTGTGGGCCGGCCCGCATTGCCATCTCGTTCACTATCCGCTGCGCGGCGGGCGGCAGTACAACCTCGTCGTCACGTTCCACAGCCGCGAGCAGGAGACGTGGGGCGTGCGCGAGGGCAGCAAGGAAGAAGTGCTGTCGTACTTCGACGGCATTCACCCGCTGCCGAAGCAGATGCTCGACCGGCCGACGTCGTGGAAGCGCTGGGCGACCGCCGACCGCGATCCAGTCGAGCGCTGGAGCGCGGGCCGCGCGACGGTGCTCGGCGACGCCGCGCATCCGATGACGCAGTACATCGCGCAGGGCGCATGCCAGGCGCTCGAGGACGCAGTGACGCTCGGCGCAGCCGTTGCACGGACCGACGGCGATTTCGAGGCGGCGTTCGCGCTGTACGAGCGCGTGCGGATTCCGCGTACCGCACGCGTGCTGTATTCGGCACGGGAAATGGGACGGATCTATCACGCGAAAGGCGTCGAGCGGCAGGTGCGCAACGGGCTCTGGGTCGGCCGCACGCAGGCGCGGTTCTACGACGCGCTCGACTGGCTGCACGGCTGGCGCGCGGAGGATTGCCTGAAGACGGTCGCGTAACGCATCCGTTCAGCCCGAATCCGGCGGCGCGCATTTCAACGACATACGACGCGCGACCGCCTTCCTGGAGGAGACACCATCATGGCCGATACGCTGTCCATCGACGTCAGCGAATGGATCGACCGGCATCGCGTGGCGCCGTTTCAGGCCGCGATCGTCGTTCTGTGCTTTCTGATCGTCGCGATCGACGGGTTCGATACCGCATCGATCGGTTTCATCGCACCCGTCATCCGCGCGGAATGGGGCTTGTCGCCCGCGCAGCTGGCACCCGTGTTCGGCGCAGGGCTGGCCGGGCTGATGGCCGGCGCGCTCGTGTTCGGGCCGTTCGGCGACCGGTTCGGCCGCAAGCGCCTGCTGCTCGCGTGCGTGGCGTGCTTCGGCATCGCGAGCGCCGCGTCGGCGAGCGCGGGCGGCCCGGCCGAGCTGATCGTGTGGCGCTTCTTGACCGGGCTCGGGCTCGGCGGCGCGATGCCGAACGCGATCACGCTGACGTCCGAATACTGCCCGGCGCGCCGCCGCTCGCTGCTCGTGACGACGATGTTCTGCGGCTTCACGATCGGCTCCGCGCTCGGCGGGCTCGCCGCCGCGTCGCTGATCGAGCATCACGGCTGGCGCTCGGTGCTCGTGGTCGGCGGCGCCGCGCCGCTGCTGCTCCTGCCGGTGCTCGCCTGGCGGCTGCCGGAATCGGTGCGCTATCTCGTCAACCGGAACGCGCCTGCCGCGCGGATCGCGGCGATGCTCGGCCGCATCGCACCGGATCCGCACCTCGCGCACGCGTCGTTCGTCGCACCGGGCGGCAAGCCGGCCGGGTCGCCGCTCGGCCGGCTGTTCGATGCCGACCTGCTGCGCGGCACGCTGCTGCTGTGGCTGACGTTCTTCATGAGTCTGCTCGTCATCTACTTGCTGTCGAGCTGGCTGCCGACGCTGCTGCGCACGACCGGTGCAACGCTGCAGACAGCCGCGCGCGTGACCGCGATGTTCCAGGTCGGCGGCACGCTCGGCGCGATCGTCCTCGGCGGGTTGATGGATCGCTTCGACCCGCATCGCGTATTGGCCAGCAGCTATGCGGCGGCCGGCATCTTCGTTGCGGCGATCGGCATGTTTGCCGCGTCGCCGTGGGGGGCCGCGCTGGCCGTGTTCGCGGCCGGTTTCTGCGTGTCGGGTTCGCAGGTCGGCGCGAATGCGCTGTCGGCCGCGTTCTATCCGACCGCGTGCCGGACCACCGGCGTGAGCTGGGCGAACGGGATCGGCCGTGGCGGTTCGGTCGTCGGATCGATGGCAGGTGGCGCGATGCTGGCGATGGGCGTGCCGCTGTCGACCGCGTTTGCCGTCGTGGCGGCACCGTGCGCGATTGCGGCGCTCGCGGTGCTGGTGCTCGGCATGGTGCGCGCCGAAGCGGCGCGGGCGGCGGGTGTCGATGGCGTGGCGGGCGAGCAGGCCTGAGCGAAGGCGGGCAGCAGCGGCGTCAGCGGACGCGCGGCGGGATGCATCAATATATAAATTTATATAATATTGATGCTTTAATTGAAATCCTGTCCCGATGAACGACGCTCTTCCCGCCGGGCTGCCCGAGCCCGATCAGATGCGCGCTGCCGCCGAATCGGCCTGCGCGCTCCTCAAGGTGCTGTCGAATCCCGACCGGCTGCTGCTGCTGTGCGAGCTGTCGCAGGGCGAGCGCTGCGTCAGCGATCTCGAGACGCGGCTGGACATTCGCCAGCCGACGCTGTCGCAGCAGCTCGGCGTATTGCGGGACAACGCGCTGGTCCGTACACGCCGCGACGGCAAGAACATCCACTATTCGCTCGACAGCCCGGCCGTGATCGCGGTGATGGGCGTGCTGTACGAACAGTTCTGCGGCGCGGCCGCGAAGGGGACGCGCGATGCAGCTTGATGCGCTTCATTTCACGCCGTGGCTGTCGCTGGCCGGCGGCGTGCTGATCGGGCTCGCGGCCGCGTGGCTCGTCGCGTTCAACGGCCGGATTGCCGGCATCAGCGGGATCGTCGGCGGCCTGTTGACTGCGGGGGCGGGCGAGCGCGACTGGCGCATCGCGTTCGTCGGCGGGATGATCGTCGCACCGGTCGTGATGCGTGTCGCCGGAGCCGGCCTGACACCGCAGGTCGACGCGAGCTGGCCTGAATTGCTGGCGGCCGGCCTGCTGGTCGGCATCGGTACGCGGTACGCAGGCGGCTGCACGAGCGGCCACGGCGTGTGCGGGATGTCGCGCGGTGCGCTGCGCTCGGTGGTCGCGACGGCGACCTTCATGGTCGCGGGCTTCGTGACCGTCTTCGTGCGGCTGCACGTGGTGGGAGGCTGACATGCACGCAGGATTCGCGTTTCTGGGCGGGCTGCTGTTCGGCATCGGCCTCATCGTGTCCGGCATGGCCAATCCGCAGAAGGTGCTCGGCTTTCTCGACCTGGCCGGCCGCTGGGATCCGTCGCTCGCGTTCGTGATGGCCGGCGCGGTGGGTGTGGCCGTGTTCGCGTTCGCGTGGGCGAAGCGCCGGACGCTGTCGTGGCTCGGCCTGCCGATCCGGTTGCCGGCGGTGCGGGCAATCACCGTGCGGCTGGTCGCAGGCAGCGCGGTGTTCGGCATCGGCTGGGGGATGGCGGGGTTCTGTCCGGGGCCCGCGATCGTGTCGATCGGCTTCGGGTCGGCCAAGGGGATCGCGTTCGTCGTCGCGATGCTGGCCGGGATGGCGATTTTCGAATGGGTCGAGCGGCGCCGGAACGCGCATTGAGGTGACGGCCGTCGCATGCCGGGCTGATGGCGGCGGCCGTGGCGGCGTCTGCGGATAAGGATGGCGGGAGCAGGGTGCGTTAGTCAGTTGTTGCGATGACGGGGGCTGTCCGGCGTTTGCCGCGACGTAGCAAGTCGCGATTTCAGGAATGCTCCCGCACGTGATGGCCACCGCGCACTCGCCCTGACAGCCGGCCCAGGATTCCGCGCCACGCCCCGAGCAAGCTTATCGGGTTTGCAGGGGCCACGACCGTCGTACTGACCACGCCGGAACCGCCGGCCGACAACGCCACGTGGCCGGCCGTCTCGAATGTCAGACATTCGCCTTCGTCGAGCACGCGACGGATGTATTGCGGCGCGTCGGGCAGCCAGTCGAGCCCGCCGTGACGCAACGTGACCGCAAGCGCACCGTCCAGCACGATCACCTGGCTGCCCTTGTCGAACCACGCAAAGTGGCTTTGCCCGGCGTCGAGCCGGATGTGTTGCGTCCGCATGGCGATTCCTTTTCCCGGTTGCTCCGGTTGCGCGGCCTCGCGATGGCGAAGCGATAGCGTGCAATCAGGTTAGGGAAACAGGTGCGGACACGACAGATTCAGGGGACGGGAATCTGCTGCGGTGCAGGCGGCGATTTCGTATTGCTGTATCGGTGGGTTTTCTCCCGATCTGTATCTGGCGTGCGCCTGGCGGCGCGGGCACGATCGTCCGATGACGCCTTTTACCAACGCATCCCGCCCGCCATTGCCGCTGGACGGTGAGCCGCTTTACGAACGGCTCGCCGAGCATTACCGCCGCATCATCGCGGCCGGCACGCTGTCGCCCGGCGACCGGATGCCGTCGGTGCGCGCGTTCATGGCGCAGCACGGCGTAAGCCTGTCGACCGCGACCCAGGCGTTCCGGCGGCTCGAGGATACGGGCTGGTGCGAGGCCAAGCCGCGCTCGGGCTACTTCGTGCGGCGCCGCGCGGCGGCTGCACTCGCCACGCTGCCGGAAAGCGACGGGCCGCCGTTGCGCGTCGAGCCACCGTTCGCGGGCCTGCATGAACGTGTGTCGCACGTGATCGACCGCGCGAACGCGGTAACCGACGCGTTGAATCTCGGCGGCGCGTCCGCGCTCGCCACGCTGTATCCGGCTGACCGCCTGCAGGCGCTGGCGATCCGGCTGCTGCGACGCAAGCCCACGTTGCTGACCGATGCGGGGCCCGTCGGCGGTTCGCCCGAATTTCGGCAGACGATGGCCAAACGCGCGCTGTCGTACGGCGTGGCGGTGACACCGGATGACGTGCTGTCGACGAGCGGCGGCGTCGATGCCGTGAATCTCGCGTTGCGCGCGGTGGCGCGCCCCGGCGACACGATCGCGATCGAATCGCCGGCCTTCTTCGGCCTGATCCAGTTGCTCGAAAGTCTCGGCCTGCGTGCGCTCGAAATCCCGGCGAGCCCGACGACCGGGCTGTCGATCGAGGCGCTTGAAGTGGCGCTGGCCGCGTATCCGGACATTCGGGCCGTGGTCGTCGTGCCGAACCTGCAGAACCCGCTCGGCTGCGTGATGCCGGACGAGCGCAAGGCCGCGCTCGTCGCGCTGTGCTCGCGCCACGGTGTGGCCGTGATCGAGGACGAGCCGTATCGCGAGCTCGTCGAAGGGCCACAGACGGTCAAGCCGGTCAAGGCATGGGACCGCGATGGCACGGTGATCTACTGCCCGTCGTTCAACAAGGTGCTGGCGCCCGGGATGCGGCTCGGCTGGATGAGCGCGGGGCGCTGGCAGGCGCGCGTGAGGATGCTGAAGTTCGCGCAAAGCCGGCACAACGCTGCGCTGCTGCAGGCAGTGGCCGCCGAATTCGTCGGGTCGGGGGCGTTCGACCGCCACCTGCACCGGTTTCGTGCTCAATTGCGCGTGCAGCGCGACGTGACGATCGACGCGATCGCGCGACATTTTCCGACCGGCACGCGGATGAACCAGCCGCTGGGCGGGATGCTGCTGTGGATCGCATTGCCGGACGGCGTGCGTTCCGAGGCGCTGTTCGATGCCGCGCTAGCGCAGGGGATCAGGATCGCGCCCGGTTCGATCTTCTCGAACTCCGACCGCTTCGACGGCTATATCCGGCTGGCCTGCACGCGCGTGTTCGATGCGGCGCACGAAGCAGCGTTCGAAACGCTCGGCCGCCTCGTACGGGAAGCCACGGCGGCAGCGTAAGCGCAGCGGCGGCCGGCCGGACTGGCGAATACGCGGGCGCGCCGGCTTGCCGAGGCGCCGCCGCGGCAAGCCGCCGCCATTTCATCGGCTGGCCGAGTGTGTGGCGAGGTGCTGGCGGATCAGCGACAGGTAACGATCGCCGACCGAGAAATCGCGTGCGGCGCGCGGCCGGTCGGCCTGGCGCAGCGTGGCCGGCGCGCTCATGCCCAGATACCGGCATACGGCGGACGGGAAGGGCTTGCGCGTATGCCCGAGCTGGCGAGCCGCGCGCTCGACGCGGGCATCGCCGACCTGGGCGCGAAGCCATGCCAGCACTTGGCGATCGGCTTCGTTGACGATACGGACCAGATGTTCCATCGCGCACCTCACTGTTCATAAATACAGTACTGTAAATATAACCAGTGTTTGCGCCGACCGCAAGCGGATGCCGATGCGATTGGCCATCCGGCCAGGGTCAACGCGCAGGCGTGGCGGTTCGCGCGATCCGGGCGGCGGGGGCGACGGGGGCCGCGACCGCCGTATATCGCGCGTCGGTCAGCGTGCCGAGGAACGCGACGATGTCGTCGATTTCCGCGTCGGTCAGCGCGGGCGGCGTCCCGGGCCGGCGGTTCATAGGCGTCGAGTTGACGTTGATGTTGCCGCGATAGGCGGCCGGCACGTCGTCGAACGTGTTGGCGCCGTGGTACCAGAAGCCGGGATCGGTCGAGCGCGTGTTGTAGAACGCGACCGCGTCGCGCAGCGTCGTGAACACGCCGTTGTGCATGAACGTCTGCTTGACCGCGACGTTGCGCAGCCCCGGCGTGCGCAGGTAGCCGCACCATTGCGTCGGCTCGGGCCAGCGCAGCCGGCGCGCGGTGTCGCACAGCCCGTTGTCGAAATGGCGCGGATCGCGGTTCGCCGGCAGCGCGCGGTTGCGCGGCACCGCGATCGCGTCGTAGCCGAAATCGGTGAACAGCGAGCGCTCCGGGCGGCTCGACGTGTCCGACAGCGTGTGGCAGGTCATGCAATTGCCCTTGTCCGGATTCCGGAACAGCGCGAGGCCGCGCATCTCGGCCGGCGCGAGCGGCTTGCGGGTACGCAGGAACGCGTCGAAGCGCGACGTGAACGGCGCCATCTCGTCGCTCTGCAGATACGCCTCGACGGCCGAACCGAGCGCGCGCACCAGTTGCTCGGGATCGCGCCGCACCGGCGCACCGAAATGCGCGGCGAGATCCGGCGCGAGTTCGGTCGCATCGACCTTGCGCAGCAGCGCGGCCGGCGACCGGTTGTTCATCTCGTTCGAATCGAACAGCGGCCCGCGGATCTGCTCGGCGAGCGTATCCGCGCGGCCGTCGCTGAACAGGCCGCCGAACGGCGACGGCGCGGGCGCGTCGTCGTCCTGGTAGAAGTGGCGGCGCGGCACGTAGCGCACATAGAGCAGCGACGGCGCGTTGCGCCGGCTGAAGCGCCCGGGCCGGCTGCCTTCCGGTACGCCGGGCCCCGCGAGCGACGCAGCCGACAGCGTCGGCGCGAAGGCGCGCCCCGGATCGTGGCAGCCCGCGCACGACATGCCGCGCGGCTCGGACAGCCGCGGGTCGAAGAAGATCCGGCGGCCGAGCGCGACGAGCGTCGGGTTCGGCGCGAAGCGTGCGGTGGCCGCGTCGATCTTGCTTGTCACCTGTGGCGTGCCGTTGCCGATCGTATCGACGACGCGCGACGGCGGCGCGCCGGGAAGCAGTACCGTTTCGGCCGGCGCGGCGTGGGCCGCGAGCGCCACGCCGGTGAGCAGCATGGCTGCAAGCGCGTGCCGCAATTGCCGGCCGCGCATCACGCGGCCGTTGCATCGAACGCCTTCGCTCACGGCGCGATGAACCCCGTCTTGTCGCAGGCGAGCGTCGTGCCCGACTGGTCACACGACGCGAGCAGCTTGCCGGCCGCCGAGTACGCATGGAACACCCAGCCCGTCGCGGGCGCCGCGCGGCGCTCCATGATCAGGAAGCCGAAGCTGTTGTTGTGCGACAGCCGCTCGATCACGGCGCCCGGTGCGGGCGTCAGGCCGGCCGGGAACGGATCGGGCAGCGCGACGTCGAGGTTGTCGCCGCCGTTGCCGGACACGATCGTCGCCGGGTGCCCGGACGAGAAGTTGATCGCCTGGAAGTCGTGCACGTGGCCGTGCAGCGCGACGTGCACGCCCGGCGGGTAGTACGCCTGCGCGTTGAGGCTCGACATCACCGACTGCAGCGCAAGGTTGCCCGGCGCGGGCGTGCTGCCGGCGATCGGCGCGAACGCGAGGATCGGGTGATGGTTCGTGAAGATCGTCGTCGTCATGCCGGCCTTCGACGCGAGCGACGCGACCGTCTGGAACTGCTTCTGGTAGATGCCGAATTGCGCGTCGGTCGTCTTGAGCGGCGTGCGGCCGACCTTCGCGGTATCGAACACGATGACCTGCGAGCCGCCGCCGAGCGACACCGCATAGGGTTCCGAATAGTTCGCGTTGTTGTCGTTGGCCGGATCGTCGCACGAGCGGGCCGCCGAATACGGGCGCGGATCGAGGAAGCGGAACCAGCCCTGGCCCGCGCGTGCGCATTCCTCGTGGTTGCCGCGCACGACGACCCACGGCGCCTTCGCGAGCAGCGGTGCTGCCGGGCGGAACAGGTCGGCCTGCCACGTATCCCAGCCGTAGCCCCACGGGCTGTTCTTGCAGCCGGCGATATCCGGCGGGCATGCGTTCTCGCGATAGTGGTAGTCGCCGATGTGCATCACGAGATCGGGCGACAGCTTCGCGACGCTGGCCGCGATCGTGTCGAGCGGCCACACCGCTGCATCGTTGCACGCCTGCCATGCGTTGTCGGCCTTCTTCATCCGGCAGCCCGTGTCGGCGATGATCGCGATGCGCTGCGGCTGCGCTTTCGGCAGCGGCAGCGCGCGGCCCGCAACGCTTGCCGCCTGCGCGCCCGCCGGCAGCGTCGTTTCGCACACGGAAACCGGGAAGCTCGACGGTTTCGAATCGGCCGGATCGCTGGCGGTCGGCCGCTGGGCCGGCGTGGCGGCGCCCGCGCGCAGCGCCATGCGCGACAGCTTGCCGTCGACGGTCAGTTGCGGGCACAGCGGGTCGCTGGCCGACGCGGGCGTGTAGTTCGTGATGACGCGCGCGATCGCCTGGTTCGCATCGCCGATTTCGACCCATGCGGCCTGGACGTTGACCGATGCGCTGGCCGGATCGTCCGGCGTATCGATGTGATTCGAGCACGCGGACAGCGCGGCGAGGGCAACAAGGGGCGCGCAGCGCACGAACAGGGTGCGTGTGAGGAATCGTCGCATGGGAGGCACCGTAGGAAAGTCGTCAACGATACGCAGCGTGAATGTAAGAAATGTGAAAAAACAGCGTGCGACACGGTTCTCGCTCATGGGCAGGCATCGCCGCCGGGGGCTTGACCTCAAGCCGGCTTGAAGCAGCACAGTCCGGTTCGTCATCAATGAATCGGAAGGGGAATCGACGATGGAAACCAGCCGGCCCAATGAAACGCAGTCCGCGTTGTGGAACGGCCCGTCGGGGCGCGCGTGGGTCGATGCGCAGGCGCCGATGGACCGGATGTTCGAACCGTTCGAGACGCTGCTCGCCGACACGGCGGCCGCGTCGTCCGCGCGCAGCGTGCTCGACGTCGGCTGCGGCACGGGGGCGGTCACGCTCGCGATCGCGCGGCGGCTCGGCGCGGATGCGCACTGCACGGGCATCGACATCTCGGCGCGGATGATCGACGCCGCGCGGGCGCGCGCCGAACGCTGCGGCGTGCCCGCCCGCTTCGTGTGCGCGGACGTGCAGACGCATGCGTTCGAGCCGCGAGCGTCGACCTGATCGTGTCGCGTCTCGGCGTGATGTTCTTCGACGATCCGGTTCGCGCATTCGCGAACCTGCGGCAAGCGGCGCGGCCGGACGCGCTGATGCGGTTCGTCGCATGGCGCAGCGCGGCCGACAACCCGTTCATGACGACGGCCGAGCGGGTGGCTGCACCATTGCTGCCGAACTTGCCCGCGCGGCAACCCGGCGCGCCGGGCCAGTTCGCGTTCGGCGACCGGCGCCGAATTGCGTCGGTGCTGTCGGACAGCGGCTGGGCCGACGTCGCGATCGAACCGGTCGACAAGCCGTGCGTGTTGCCCGAGCCTGCGCTGGACGACTACATCGCGCGGCTGGGCCCGGTGGGCCTTGCGTTGCTGGAGACGGACGAAGCGACGCGGCGGCGCGTGGTCGATACGGTGCGTGCCGCGTTCGAGCGTTACGTGCACGGCGCGCAGGTGCGCTTCGATGCGGCGTGCTGGCTCGTGACGGCGCGGGTGGGGTGAAATAACCATCCCCACGTCAACAGTCGTACCCCTTACCGCCCGCGGCGAAAAATTTTCGAGGTATGAAATGAACGTCTCCTTACGAATTGGCTTCGTGCCAACTTGTCGGGAGAGCGACTTAGCTGCGACTCTGGTAAGGGGAGGCTTTGCGAGAACGCCGAATCGAGGCCGATTCGCCATGAAGGTAGTTTTGCACTGGTGATACGAAGCAACTCTGCCTCGCTTTCGAGTATTGGTGTCTTTGCCTTTCGAATACGAGCCTCAGCAAGATCGAGTCTCGTTTTCATTAGGCGTATTTCTTGAAGTAGCCGAGTTCGATGAGGTTCACGAGCTCGGTTAAGGCGAGTTGTCACTTTATCGAACTGATAAATTCCCATGGCAATTGCAACAACTCCCTCAAGTACAAGCCCGAGTGTTGCAATGCGGTCCCATCCCGTCCTTGACGGGGACGATGCGATCCATAAGATCACGAGACCAGCGACAAACAATCCACCCATTGCGACGAGATCTCTCAGAGTGTCCGCTTTGAGAGCTGATTGGTTTTCTTGATAGTGTTTGAATCTCTTCATATCGGCAGAGATTGCAGCCGCTTTTCGTCGTGATCGGTTTCCTCCCCAACGTGTGAGAACACGGATGGCTTGCGGTGCATGCCGGACGGCACCGAATACGGCCGGAACTATTGCAATGAGTGTTTTGAGAAGAGCAAGGTCAGTCATAAGAGATTTTTTTCGGACCGTCGTGTTGTTCACGGATGGCCAGGGAATAGTTTTCCGATTCATGATGGCTATGGGTCGCTATCTACCGTACATGAATGGCGACTATTGCGACTTCCTCGCGCGCAGCATCAGCCACGCGCAACCGCCGGCCACCAGCGCGAGGCCGAGCAGGACGGCCTCGACGCCGAGCGCGAAACCGGGCGGCATTTCACCGGTGTTCGGCACGGGCGACAGGTTGCCGCCCATTGCGACGGCGCCGCCCGACAGCAGTGCCATGCAGACGATCCAGTAGATCTTGCCGCGCGGCGCCGCGGCGCGGATGCGCCACATCGCGATGCCGGCGCCGCCGAGATACAGCAGCGCGAGCGTGCCGAGCGCGACGAGGTCGGCGGAACGGCTTTGCAGGAGTGCGTTCATCGCGACGCTCCGTCAGGCGTGGCGGTGCGATACGGCGGAACGACGCGTGCCGCGTACGTGCTCATTCGGCCTCCGTTGCATGTCCGGGCGCGCGGCTCAGCAGATGCGTCCGTGTGTCGGCGGCGAGCGACACGTAGCGTTCGTACTGGCGCAGCACGTCGGCGATCACCTCGTCGCCGCGCAGGTATTCGATGTCGTAGCCGAGCCGGCCGTCCTCGAAGAACGTGACGATCCCGTACACGTGCGCGCGGGCCGCATCGGGTTCGGCCGCCTCGCGCACGAGGAACGCCGCCGTGGATTTCGCCGTCACGCGCACGCCGTACACGAAGTCGCGATGCTCGGCGGTCGGCACGGTGAGCCGCACCGCATCGTCGCTGTCGCGCCGCACGAGCGCGTCGACGCCGCTCGCGCGCAGCTCGTCGGCGACCTTGCGCAGCGCCGGCTCGACCGTTTCCGCGACGCACTGGCGCGCCTCGGCCTCGGTTGTCTGCCGCAGGATGTGCGTGAGGCGGTGACGCCAGTGCTGGCCGGTCCAGAAGCTCGTCGCGGGCGCGACGTCCTGCGAATAGTGCGCGCGGTCGGCCGCGAGCCCGCGCCATAGCCCGTAGCACAGCGCGAGCATGATGATCGCGACCGGCAGCGCGGCGATCAGCGTCATCGCCTGCAGCGCGCCGAGCCCGCCGGCGACGAGCAGCACCGCGGCCGTCACGCCGAGCAGCGCGGCCCAGAACAGCCGCTGCCACACGGGCGAGTGCGCGTTGCCGCGCGTCGCGATCTGGTCGATCACGAACGCGCCCGAATCGGCGGACGTGACGAAGAACACCGCGATCAGCACGATCGCGGCGATCGACAGCAGTTGCGGGAACGGCAGGAAATCGAAGAAGCGGAACAGCAGCGCATCGACGTTGGTGGCCGTCTGCGCAAGCGCGCCGGCCGCACCGTGCGTATCGAGCCAGATCGCGCTGTTGCCGAACACCGTCATCCACACGAGGTTGAACGCGGTCGGCACGAGCAGCACGCCGATCACGAACTGGCGGATCGTGCGGCCGCGCGAAATGCGCGCGATGAACATGCCGACGAACGGCGACCACGACACCCACCATGCCCAGTAGAGGATCGTCCAGCCGCCGAACCAGCCTTCCTCGCGCGGCGGCGCGTACGCATAGGTGCGGAACGACAGATCGACGAGATGCGACAGGTACTGGCCGAGGTTGTCGCCGAGCGCGCGGAACAGGAACAGCGTCGGGCCCGCGACGACCACGAAGGCGAGCAGCAGGAACGCGAGCAGCAGGTTCAGCTCGGACAGCCGTCGCACGCCCTTGTCGAGGCCCGTCGCGGCCGACACGCCGGCGAGGATCACGACGACCGCGACCAGCCCGATGCGGAACACGTTGCTGCCGGTGTCCCAGCCGCCGACCGTATGCAGGCCCGCGCTCAGCTGCATCACGCCGTAGCCGAGCGTCGTCGCGATGCCGGCGACCGTGCCGACCAGCGCGAACGCGTCGACGGTGTGGCCGATCCAGCCGTCGATGCGCTCGCGCAGCACGGGATACAGCCCCGAGCGCAGCGTCAGCGGCAGGTTGTAGCGAAAGCCGAAGTACGCGAGCACGAGCCCCATCAGCCCGTAGATCGCCCACGCATGGAAGCCCCAGTGGAAGAAGGTCATCAGCATCGCTTCCTGCGCGGCGGCGGGCGTGCCGGGATCGACGGTCGGCGGCTTCAGGAAATGCTGCATCGGCTCGCCGACGCCGAAGTACATGAGGCCGATGCCCATGCCGGCCGCGAACAGCATGGCCGTCCACGAGACGAAGCTGAATTCGGGTTCGGCATCATCGGGGCCGAGGCGGATGTTGCCGAAGCTGCTGGCGGCGATCAGCACGAGAAACACGAGGAAGCCGGTGACGGCGAGCACGTAGAACCAGTCGAAGCGTGCGATGACCCATTGCTGGCCGGCGGAGAAGAGCGCGCCGGCTTCGCTTGGGCGCAGCGCGCACACGACGAGCAGCGCGCCGATCACGGCGAGCGCGGGCAGGACGACCTGCGGCTTGAACGTCGTGCGGGGCGGGGGGCGGGAATCCGGCATGGCGGGCATCCAGTTGTGGGCGCAACGACGCGCGACGCCGCCCGGCGCGCACGTCGCGCGTCGGACCCTGGTACGGCGTGCGTCGAGTGTACCGCGGTGTCAGGACTGCAAGAAGGGGCATGCAGAAGGGATCAACCTGACGAATTGTAAGGTATCGGGGCGATCGAGAAAACCGGTGCGGTTCGCCGGGTGGGCCGGCGGCGTGCGAAAAACGCCGTGGCGAACGTCCATCTGGCGCCCGGACGGCGCATGCGGAATGCGCATCGTCCGGGGCGACGGCAGCGCGCTGAAGGCGCTGCCGGGCAGGTTCAGAACGTGACGGCGATGCCGGCCATGCCGACGAACTGGCCGTGCGTGGTCGACGGTGTGAGCTGTTGCGAATCGCCGACGATCGGCGCCGCGTCGACGATATGGCCGGCGCCTTGCGCGCCGAGCGTCTGGCCGCTCGAATGCGTATAGGCCTGCAGCGCATAGAGCGTCGTGCGCTTCGACAGGCTGTACGACTCCTTCAGCGAGTACTGCTGGTAGCGGGCCGCGCTCGCGACGCCGTTCGCCTTCGACGCGAGCGTGTACGCGAACGCGCCGGCCACCGAGAACGTCGGCGTGAAGCGGTACGCGGCGAGCGCGCCGTAGGTATTGAACACGGCCGTGTCGGCAAACGCCGAGCCGTTGCCGGGCAGGTACTTCACGTTCGAGTAGTTGACGCCCATCGTCAGGTTGCCGAGCGTGGTGTTGCCCGCCGCCGCGACCTGCTCGACGGCCTTCGCGGTCAGGTAGCCCTGGTTCAGCACGGATACCGCGAAGCTGCCCGACGATGCCGTGGCCGGGTTCAGGAAGCCGGCGGACGAGCCCGAGCTGTTGATCCGCAGGTAGCCGGCCGCGATCCCGATCGGCCCGTTCGCATAGCGCAGCGCGGCGCTGAACGTGTTGCCCTTGCCGGTCGCGCCTGCGATGCCGCCGAATGCGTACATCGCGCTCGCGGTCAGCCCGGCGAAGGTCGGCGACGTATAGGTGACCGAGTTGTTCACGCGGATCGTCGTGTCGAGGCCGTCGATGTCGCCCGGATGTGCGCCGGTCGCGCCGGTCAGCCAGCTGCTCGACGCATACGGGCCGACGAACAGGAAGTAGGGCGTGTACTGGCGGCCGGCCGTCAGCGTGCCGTAGTGATCGTTGCGCAGGCCGACGAATGCCTGGCGGTTGAAGATCGTGCCGGCGGCGGCCTGCGCGCCGGTATTCAGGTTGAAGCCGGACTGCAGGTCGAAGATCGCATGCGTGCCGCCGCCGAGATCCTCGTCGCCGCGCAGCCCGAACTTGGATGCATACAGGTTGCCATCGCGCATGTAGATGTTCGAGTGGCCTTGCTGGTTGTTCACGTACGTGATCGAATCGTCTACGACGCCGTACAGCGTCACGCTGCTCTGTGCGTGGACGGCGGTCGTACCGAGCGATGCGGCCGATAAAATCAGGATTGCATAGCGGTTGACGGGTGCTTTCATTGTCGATCTCCGGATCTCTTCATCTTTTCAACGGGGCGGGAGGCTGGAGCGCCTCCTCTGTGGCGGGCGGCGGGCCGCACGAACGGCCCGCCCGATCGGGTGTGCTTCAGTCGTCGAGCGCGACGACGATGCGGCGCCATGCGCCGTGCGGCACGTCCTGCTCGACACGCGCGCCGCGCACGGCGACGGGGCCCTGCAGCGATGCGGGCAGCAGGATCTCGACGCGTCCGGCCGGGCGGCCCGGGCGGCCGTCCCAGCGAACCGACACGCCGAGCACGCCCGACGCCTCGCGGCCGGTTTCGATCCGCCACAGTCCGTATTCGCCGTCGCGCCAGGCTTCCGTTTCGCCGTCGTCCTCGACGCATTCGCCGTACGCGACGCCGTCCTCGACGCGCGGCGCGACGAGGAAGCCGCGCGTGTCGGCACGTGCGCCGAAGTGCTGCTCCGCGACGTTCAGCGGCAGTACGCGGCCTTCGCGCAGCAGCATCACCGGCGTGTCGAGCGGTGCGGGCAGCGTCACGCTCGCGCCGCCGTCGAACGCCTGCGCGCTCGCGCAGCACATCCAGCGCGCGCCCGACGGCAGGTACACCGTGCGCTCGGTCTGGCCGGGGTCGACGACCGGCGCGACCAGCAGCGCGTCGCCGAGCATCATGTCGTCGCACGCGTCGTAGCAGCGCGCATCGCCGGGGAAATCGGCGAGGGTCGGCCGCAGCACGGGCTCGTAGCGCGTCGTCGACAGCCACAGCAGGTGATAGAGGTAAGGCAGCAGCCGGTAGCGCTGCTTGATCAGCGACGCGATCTGCGCGGTGATCTCCGGATACATCCACGGCTCGTTGACGGTGCCGTCGTCGTTCCACGAATGAATGCTGAAGCGCGGCATGAAGATGCCGAACTGCACCCAGCGCAGCAGCAGCTCGGGCGACGGCGCGGGGCCGGAGAAGCCGCCGATGTCGTGGCCGATGTTCGACACGCCCGACAGCGCGAGCCCGAGCCCCATCTTCAGGTTGTAGCGCAGCGTTTCCCACGACGTATGGTTGTCGCCGGACCAGGTCTGCACGTAGCGCTGCATGCCGGCGCCGCCGGAGCGCGACACGAGGAACGGCCGCTGCGCCGGCGCATGGGCGCGCTGCGCTTCGCGCGACGCGCGCATCATCAGCATCGTCTGCAGCACTTTCGCCTCGCGCGCCGGGAACGGCTGGCCGAAGCCGTGCGCGAGCGCATCGGGCGACCAGATCTCGTATTCGTTGTTGTCGTTCCAGGTCGATTCGATCCCGTACTCGAGCAGCGCCGACGTGACCTGCTCGCGCCACCAGCGGTACGCGTCCGGCTGCGTGAAGTCGAGGTACGCACCGACCTCGTCCCAGAACTGCACCCACGCAGGCTCGCCGGAGGCCGAGCGGATCAGTAGCCCGCGCTGCGCGGCATCGTCGAAGGCGGGATGGTCGCGCAGCAGGCATGGCTTGATGTTCGCGCACAGGCGGATGCCGTGGTCGCGGTAGTGCTTCACGAAGCCCTTCGCGTCGGGGAACTTGTCGCGGTTCCAGTTGAACACGTAGCGCTTCGCGCCGATCGACGTATAGCCCGACGACAGGTGGAACGAATCGCACAGGATGTCGTGCTCGTCGCACTGCTCGACGAACCGGTTCATCTGCTGCTGCGCGTCCGGCGCGTCGGTATAGCTCATCGTCGAGCCCGAATAGCCGAGCCCCCATTTCGGCATGCGCGCGGGGCGCCCGGTGAGCCACGTGAAGCGCCGCGCGGCCGCGAGCGGCGTGTCGGGCGACGCGATGAAGTAGTAGTCGAGATCGCCGTGCTCGGCGACGAAATAGCGGTACGGGCCGTGATAGTTGTCGAGCTCGCGGCCCATGTCGAACGAGCAGTCCGACAGCGTGTCGTAGAACAGCCCGAAGCCCTGGCAGGCGTCCGGCGACCACGTGATGTAGAACGGGATGTGCTTGTACAGCGGGTCGGTATGTTTCGCGCTGTAGCCCATCGCGTCGATGTTGCGCATCTCGAAGCGCGCGCCCGTGCGGTCGAGTTCGCCCGCGCGTTCGCCGAGACCGAACACCTTGTCGCCGTGCGCGCGGGTGACGTAGTGATACGCGCGGTCGTCCCACCAGCCGAAGTTGTAGGCCTGCGTCGAGCGGTCGGCCAGCGCGACTCGCCACGTACCGTCCGCGCCGCGCATCGACCACGTGCAATGGCCGCCTTGCCAGCGCACGGCGAGCCGGATCTGCGCGGTCTCGATGTGCAGGCCGTCGTCGTCCTCGACGAGGGTGAAGGCGGGCAGCGCGAAGCCGTCGAGGTCGAGGCGGTCGCGCCCGTCGAGCGGCACGTCGTCGAGGCCCGGCGCGATCGTCCACGTGCGCGGGTTGCGCGCCGTGGCGTCGGGCAGCACGCGTACGCGCACGATGTCGTCCTCGAGCACGAAGATCTCGACGGTGGCGCCCGCATCGGACGCGAGCAGCACGCGGTTCGCATGCTTGCCGGCAACGCGGAACACGGGCGGATGAAGGAGCGAAGTCATGAAGGCGATTCCTGGTGAGGGCAAATGTCAGGCGTGCTGGGCGAGCAGGCGTTCCTGCTTCGACTGCCCGCGGATCAGTACCGCGAGCAGCGTGACGCCGATGATGTCGAACAGGCCGAGGCACGCGAACAGCGGCGCGTAGCCGATCTTGTCGGCGAGCGCGCCGACCAGCAGCGAGAAACCGAGCCCGCCGATCCACGCGGCCATTCCCGCGAAGCCGCTCGCGGTGCCGACTTCCTCGGAATCGAACACGTCGGCCGACAGCGTGTTGACGAGCGCGGAGATCATCTGGTGCGCGAAACCGCCGACGCAGAACAGCGCGATGGCCGTGTACGGTGACGAGACGAGGCCGATCATCGCGGGCCCGAGCATCAGCACCGCGCCGAGCGCGACGCCGGCGACGCGCGACCACACGAGCGGCAGCCTGAAGCGTTTCGCGAGATACGGCGACAGGTAGCCGCCCGCGATGCCGCCGGCGTCGGCCGCGAGGAACGGCATCCACGCGAAGATCGCGATCTGCGTGAGCGGCATGTGGCGCTCGGTTGCGAGGTACAGCGGAATCCAGAAGCTGAAGGTCTGCCATGCCGGTTCGGCGAAGAAGCGCGGCAGCGCGATGGCCCAGAAGCGCCGTGCGGTGACGACGTCTCGGATGCGGCGCTTCGACACGGGCGGCATCGTCGCCTGGCCGTCACGGATCAGCGCGCGCTCCCGCGGCGTGATCCGCGGATGATCGGCCGGCGACCGGTACTGCGTGTACCAGAGCGCGGCCCACACGAACCCGAGCGCGCCGGTGGCCATGAACGCGGCCTGCCAGCCGAACCGCATCGACAGGAACACGACGAGCGGTGGTGCAATCGCGGCGCCGAGCGACGTGCCCGCATTGAAGTAGCCGACCGCGACGGACTTCTCGCGATCGGGAAACCATTCGGCGACGGCCTTCATGCCCGACGGAATCGCGGCGGCCTCGAACAGCCCCAGGAAGCCGCGCAGGATGCCGAGCGACAGCCAGCCCGACGCGAAACCATGCGCGACGCCGACTACCGACCACAGCGTCGCGAACAGTGCGAACCCGAGCCGCAGCCCGATCAGGTCGACGATGAATCCGCACACCGGCTGCATGATCGTGTAGCCGATCTGGAACGCGCCGACGATGTACGAGTACTGCTGCGTCGAGATCGCGAACACCTGCTTCAACTCGGGCGCGAGCACCGCGAGGGAATTCCGTGCGAGGTAGTTGAGGATCGTGCCGAGACACACGAGCACGATGATCCACCAGCGCAATGCCTTGACTGTTTTCACTGCTGTCTCCTGTTGGGCAGGGCAGGCATGCAAAGCCTGTCTTGATCCATGCGAGCCGTCCGGTCAGGAAGGCTCTTTTACCTTATTTGTACGATGTCCGATCATTCTGGCCGCCGCTTCCCAGCGGCTTTTGTCGAAATTACGCCGTTCAAGCGAAAATTATGTCGCTGTTGGGCGCGATTGTTATCTGACGACTGATCATTTTCGAGCATCCTATGTTCGAATTCGAATCAGGTCAACGCCAATTTGCATTCGAACGAACATGATCGGGGTTTTCCCGGTGTGCTGGCGGCGGCGGGGCGCGAACCTGGACGACGCTCGCGTGCCGAGCCCCGCGCGGCGGGGCTCGGCGACGGCACGGCGCCCGGCGGACGTCCGACAGGGCGTGACAACCCTGATGAAAATTAATTTTTTTCCGGAACAAGGATTGTGTAAATTGATTTTCATCATCCTTGCAACGACCCTTCGCATGACGCCTCTCGTTCCGCACGACGCCATTCAGGCAGAACCCGCGATCGCCGAACGGATCGCGTCGGCGATGCCGTTGATGACGCCGATTCACCGGCGCATGGGCGAATTCGTGCTCGCGAACCCGTTTCGCGCGGCGACGATGCGGATCGACGAACTCGCGCAGGCCGTGAGTGCGTCGATCGCGACCGCGAACCGCTTCGCGAAGGCGCTCGGTTTCGACGGCTATCCGGCGATGCGCGCGGCGCTCGTGCGCGGCTTCGAAGCGACGCTCGGGCCGGTCGAACGGCTGCGTTCCGCGCAGGAGCAGGAGCCCGGCGTACGCGGCGCGGCATGGATCGACGCGGTATTCGACCAGGCTGCCGCCAACATCGAGAGCACGCGCGCGCAACTCGACGCGGCCGATGTCGAGGCCGCGGTCGAGGCGATCGTCGGCGCGCGGCGCGTGCTGATCCTCGGCGCCGGGTCGAGCGCGTTTCTCAGCGGGCTGATGGAGCACGGGCTGTCCGTGTGCCACGACAACGTGCAGTCGCTCGCGCTGCTCGGCGGGCCGTCGCACGCGGCGCGGCGCCTGTACACGGCCGATTCGCGCGATCTCGTGATCGCGCTCGCGTTTCCGCGCTACGTGAAGGACACGATCGAACTGGTCCGCCGGGCGGCGGCGCGCGGCGCACGCGTCCTCGGCATTTCCGACGGCCCGCAATCGCCGCTGGCGCCGGTCGCGTCGCTGAACCTGTACGTCAAGGCCGAACGGCGTTTCGCGGCCACGTCGGAAGCCGCCGTGCTCACGATGATCGAGGCGCTGATCGATGCGGTCGCGCTGCGCACGCACCGGTCCGCGAAGTCCGCTGCCGAGATGACCGAATTCCTGCTGCCGTGGCTCGTGCAGCCGCAGGCGGCGCTGCCGTCTGCCAATCCTCCTTCCTCTCGTCCGAAAAAATCATGAATTCTCCCGCGATCGTCGCGATTCACGGCGGCGCAGGCACGATCCTGCGCGAGGCGATGGATACCGACACCGAACGCCGGTATCGGGCCGAACTGACCGCGATCCTGCAGGCCGCGCAGCAGGTGCTGGCCGATGGCGGCAGCGCGCTCGATGCCGTCACCGTCGCGGTGCGGATGCTCGAGGACTGTCCGCTGTTCAATGCCGGTCGCGGCGCCGTCTACACGGCCGAGGGCAAGCACGAACTCGACGCGGCGGTCATGGACGGCGCGACGCTCGGCGCTGGCGCGATCTGTTGCGCGACGCGCGTGCGCAATCCCGTGCTCGCTGCGCGGCGCGTGATGGAGGCGAGCGAACACGTGCTGTTCGCCGGCGCGGGCGCCGATGCGTTCGCGGCCGCGCAGGGGCTCGAACTCGCGGAACCCGGCTACTTCGACACCGAGGCACGCCATGCGCAGTGGCTCAAGGCGCGCGCGGCGTCCGGCGTGATGCTCGACCACGATGCGGCGACGTTCGCGTTCGGCAAGGCGCAGCCGGCCGAGCCGCTCGATCCCGACCGCAAGCTCGGCACGGTCGGCGCGGTTGCATGCGACCTGCACGGCCACATCGCGGCGGCGACGTCGACCGGCGGCATCACGAACAAGCAGCCGGGGCGGGTGGGCGATTCGCCGATCATCGGCGCGGGCTGCTATGCGGACGACGCGACCTGCGCGGTTTCGTCGACGGGCACCGGCGAGATGTTCATCCGCCTCGCGACCGCGCATGACGTTGCCGCGCAGATCGCCTATCGCGGTGCGTCGCTCGCCGACGCCGCGCACGACGTCGTGATGAACAAGCTGCCGCGCCTCGCCGGCCGCGGCGGGCTCGTCGCGGTCGATGCGCACGGCAATGTCGCGATGCCGTTCAACACCGAAGGGATGTACCGCGGCTACGCGCGCGTCGGCGAGGCGCCGGTCGTCGGCATCTACCGCGACGACGCGGCCTGAACCCGGATCGCACGAGGAGAACCCGCATGACTTCGAGCCGAACCCCATCCGGCCTCGTGCTGCCCGAACAGCGCGTAGTGGCCGTCGAGGACCTGTCGGTCACGTTCCGCCGCGAAAGCGCGACGTTCGACGCGGTGCGCAACGTGTCGTTTCACGTCGACCGCGGCGAGACGCTCGCGATCGTCGGCGAATCGGGCTCCGGCAAGTCGGTCACGTCGCTCGCGCTGATGCGGCTCGTCGAGCACGGCGGCGGCGAGATCACGAGCGGCCGGATCGCGTTCCGGCGTCGCGGCGGCGCACTCGTCGATCTGGCGCAGGCGAGCGCCGCGACGATGCGCGGCATCCGCGGCGCGGACATCGCGATGATCTTCCAGGAGCCGATGACGTCGCTGAACCCGGTGTTCACGGTCGGCGACCAGATCAGCGAGGCGATCGCGCTGCACCAGTCGAAGGGCGCGGCCGAGGCGCGCGCGGAAGCGCTGCGGCTGCTCGATCTCGTGCGTATTCCGGAAGCGCGTCGCGTATTCGCGCGCTATCCGCACCAACTGTCGGGCGGGATGCGGCAGCGCGTGATGATCGCGATGGCGCTGTCGTGCCGGCCCGCGCTGCTGATCGCCGACGAGCCGACGACCGCGCTCGACGTGACGATCCAGGCGCAGATCCTGCAACTGGTGCGCGGGCTGCAGGACGAAATGAACATGGGCGTGATCTTCATCACGCACGACATGGGCGTGGTGGCCGAAGTGGCCGACCGCGTGCTCGTGATGTATCGCGGCGAGAAGGTCGAGGAGGGCGAGTCGGACCGCATCTTCGCGGCGCCCGCCCATCGCTACACGCGCGCGCTGCTCGCGGCCGTGCCGCGGCTCGGCTCGATGCAGGGTACCGACACGCCCGAGAAATTCCCGCTGCTGAAGGTGGACGACGCGAATGCGACGATCGCGGCTGCGTCCGCCGCGAACGACAATGTGCAGCCGCCCGTCGATCACGCTGCGCCGCCGATCCTGCGCGTGAGCGATCTCGTGACGCGCTTTCCGGTGAAGAGCGGCGTGTTCGGCCGCGTGTCGCAGTACGTGCATGCGGTCGAGCGCGTGAGCTTCGAGCTGCGCGCGGGCGAGACGCTTGCGCTCGTCGGCGAATCGGGCTGCGGCAAGTCGACCACCGGCCGTTCGCTGCTGCGCCTCGTCGAATCGCAGAGCGGCTCGATCGAATTCGATGGCCGCGACATCAGCGCAATGAAGGGGCATGACCTGCAGGCGCTGCGCCGGAACATCCAGTTCATCTTCCAGGATCCGTTCGCGTCGCTGAACCCGCGCCTGACGGTCGGCTTCTCGATCATGGAGCCGCTGCTCGTGCATGGCGTCGCCAGCGGCAGCGAAGCGCAGGCGCGCGTCGACTGGCTGCTCGACAAGGTCGGCTTGCCGCCCGAGGCCGCGCGCCGCTATCCGCACGAATTCTCGGGCGGCCAGCGCCAGCGGATCGCGATCGCGCGTGCGCTCGCGCTGAACCCGAAGGTCGTGATCGCCGACGAATCGGTGTCGGCGCTCGACGTGTCGGTGCAGGCGCAGATCGTCAACCTGATGCTCGACCTGCAGCGCGAGCTCGGCGTCGCGTACCTGTTCATCTCGCACGACATGGCCGTCGTCGAGCGCATCAGCCATCGCGTCGCGGTGATGTATCTCGGCCAGATCGTCGAGATCGGTCCGCGCCGCGCGGTGTTCGAGGCGCCGCAGCATCCGTATACGAAGAAGCTGATGAGCGCGGTGCCGGTGGCCGATCCCGCGCGCAGGCATGCGCCGCGCCAGCTCGCGGCGGACGAAATCCCGAGCCCGATCCGCGCGATCGGCGACGAGCCGGCCGTCGCGCCGCTCGTCGCGGTCGGTCCCGATCATTACGTCGCGACGCATCGCGTCGGCGGCGCGTATTGAGTGCGTGACGGAGCGCCTATGGACCGCAGCTGCGCACGCGCCAGGCAACGCCGTTATTTTCCCGAGCGGATGCTGTCGCACCGCGATTTCCACCACGCGTTACCGAATCATCCAGAGGAGCCAGACCAAATGAACAAGCCGTATTCGTTCCCGATGTTCCGTCCGCGCGCGCTGTTCGCGGCGGGAGCAGGTGCGCTCGCGCTGTCGGTCGCGGTGCCCGCGTTCGCGCAGCAGAACGTCGTGGTCGCCGTGTACTCGACGTTCACGACGATGGACCCGTACGACGCAAACGACACGGTGTCGCAGGCCGTCGTCAAGTCGTTCTACGAGGGGCTGTTCGGTTTCGACCGGAACATGAAGCTCGTCAACGTCCTGGCGACCAGCTACACGGCGTCGCCGGACGCGAAGGTGTACACGGTCAAGTTGCGCGAAGGCGTGAAATTCCACGACGGCACCGACTTCAATGCGGCCGCGGTGAAGGCGAACTTCGACCGCGTGACCGATCCGGCGAACAAGCTGAAGCGCTACGGCCTGTTCCGCGTGATCGAGAAGACGGAGGTGGTCGATCCGACCACGGTGCGGTTCACGTTGCGCGAGCCGTTCTCGGCGTTCATCAATACGCTCGCGCACCCGTCGGCGGTGATGATCTCGCCGGCCGCACTGAAGAAGTGGGGGCGTGACGTGTCGCTGCATCCGGTCGGCACCGGGCCGTTCGAATTCGTCGAATGGAAGCAGACCGACGACATGAAGGTGAAGAAATTCGCCGGCTACTGGAAGAAGGGGTATCCAAAGGTCGACACGATCGACTGGAAGCCGGTGGTCGACAACAACACGCGCGCGGCACTGATCAAGACGGGCGAGGCGGATTTCGCGTTCACGATTCCGTTCGAGCAGGCGAACGACCTCAAGAGCAACGCGAAGATCGAACTGATCGAGTCGCCGTCGATCATCCAGCGCTACATTTCGCTGAACACGCAGCAAAAGCCGTTCGACAACCCGAAGGTGCGTGAAGCGCTGAACTACGCGGTCAACAAGGAGGCGCTCGCGAAGGTCGTGTTCGCCGGTTACGCGACACCGCAGACCGGAGTCGCGCCGATGGGCGTCGAGTACGCGACGAAGCTCGGGCCCTGGCCGTACGATCCGGCGAAGGCGCGTGCGCTGCTGAAGGAAGCCGGCTATCCGAACGGATTCGAATCGACGCTCTGGTCCGCGTACAACCATTCGACGGCGCAGAAGCTGATCCAGTTCGTCCAGCAGCAGCTCGCGCAGGTTGGCGTGAAGGTGCAGGTGCAGGCACTCGAGGCCGGCGAGCGGGTCGCGAAGGTCGAGAGCGCCCAGGATCCGGCAACGGCACCGGTGCGGATGTACTACAGCGGCTGGTCGGCATCGACGGGCGAAGCGAACTGGGCACTGACGCCGCTGCTCGCATCGGCATCGGCACCGCCGAAGCTCTACAACACCGCGTACTACAAGAGCGCTGCCGTCGACGATGATCTCGCGAAGGCGCTCGAGACGACCGATCGTGCGAAGAAGGCCTCGCTTTACGCCGACGCGCAGAAGCAGGTGTGGGCCGACGCGCCGTGGATTTTCCTGGTGCAGGAGAAGATCGTCTATGCGCGCAACAAGCGATTGCACGGCATGTACGTGATGCCGGACGGCTCGTTCAACTTCGACGAAATCTCGGTGAAATGACGGCGGCTTGCCCGCCTCGCGGTGCCGGCGGCGCAGGCCGCCGGCACGCTGATTCGATCGGTGCCCCATGCTGAATTTTCTCGTCAAACGGCTGCTCGGCCTGCTGCCCACGCTCGCGATCGTCGCGTTGCTGGTGTTCATGTTCGTGCACCTGCTGCCGGGCGACCCGGCGCGGCTCGCGGCAGGCCCCGAAGCCGACAATGCGACGGTCGCGCTCGTGCGTGCCGATCTCGGGCTCGATCGGCCGTTGCCCGCGCAGTTCGTGAATTTCTTCACGAAGATCGCGCACGGCGATTTCGGCATGTCGACGCGCAGCAAGCGGCCGGTATCGACCGAAATCGGCGAGCGCTTCATGCCGACGCTGCTGCTGACGCTCGTCAGCATGGGGTGGGCGACGCTGTTCGGCATGGCGATCGGGATCGCGTCGGCGGTGTGGCGCAATCGCTGGCCCGACCGTCTCGGCATGACGATCGCGGTGTCGGGCATCTCGTTTCCCGCGTTCGCGCTCGGCATGCTGCTGATGGAAATCTTCTCGGTGAAGCTCGGCTGGCTGCCGGTCGTGCCGGACGGTTCGTGGAAGAGCTACGTGCTGCCGTCGCTGACGCTCGGCGCGGCGGTCGCGGCCGTGATGGCGCGCTTCACGCGCGCATCGTTCGTCGAGGTGCTGAACGAGGACTTCGTGCGCACCGCGCGTGCGAAGGGCGTGCACGAGCCGATGGTGGTGCTCAAGCATTGCCTGCGCAACGCGATGATCCCGGTCGTCACGATGATGGGGCTGCAGTTCGGCTTCCTGCTCGGCGGCTCGATCGTCGTCGAGGTCGTGTTCAACTGGCCGGGGCTCGGGCGCCTGCTGGTCGATGCGGTGACGATGCGCGACTACCCCATGATCCAGGCGATCGTGCTGCTGTTCTCGCTCGAATTCATCCTGATCAACCTGGCCGTCGACGTGCTGTACGCGGTCATCAACCCGACCATCCGGTTCAAGTGAGAGTGAGGCGAGCATGAACGCGACTGTCCAGCCCGCGGCGCCGGCCGCACCGACCGCGATCCGCACGCCGTGGCGTGAATTCTGGCGCAAGTTCCGCAAGCAGACCGTCGCGCTCGTCGCGGGCGGCTTCGTGCTGGCGCTCGTCGTGCTGGCCTTCGTCGGCCCGCACATCGTGCCGTTCGATCCGGAGAACTACTTCGACTACGATGCGCTGAACGCGGGGCCGTCGGCCGTGCACTGGTTCGGCGTCGATTCGCTCGGCCGCGACATCTTCAGCCGGATCGTCGTCGGCACGCGCATCTCGCTCGCGGCCGGCTTCTTCTCGGTCGCGCTCGGCGCGGTGATCGGCACGTTCTTCGGGCTGCTCGCCGGCTACTACGAAGGCTGGTGGGACCGCATCACGATGCGCATCGCCGACGTGCTGTTCGCCTTCCCCGGCATCCTGCTCGCGATCGGCGTGGTCGCGATCCTCGGCAACGGGATGATCAACGTGATCTGCGCGGTCGCGATCTTCAGCATCCCGGCGTTCGCGCGGCTCGTGCGCGGCAACACGCTGATGCTCAAGCACATGACCTATGTCGAGGCCGCGCGCAGCATCGGCGCGTCGGACTGGACGATCATCATGCGGCACATCCTGCCGGGCACCGTGTCGTCGGTCGTCGTCTACTTCACGATGCGGATCGGCACGTCGATCATCACGGCCGCGAGCCTGTCGTTCCTCGGGCTCGGCGCGCAGCCGCCGACGCCGGAGTGGGGTGCGATGCTCAACGAGGCGCGCGCGGACATGGTGACGGCACCGCACATCGCCATCTTCCCGAGCCTCGCGATCTTCCTGACCGTGCTCGCGTTCAACCTGCTCGGCGACGGGCTGCGCGACGCGCTCGATCCGAAGCTGGAGCGCCGCTGATGCGTGTTGCGCCGATGTGGGCCGCGACGCTGCCGGCCGGCCCGCGCGGCACGATCGCCGACGTGCCGGGCGTGACGGTTGGCCATTGCACGCTCGATGCCGGCAGCGTGCAGACGGGGGTGACCGTCGTGAAGCCGCATCCGGGCGACGTGTACCGCAGCAAGGTGCCCGCGGGCGTGGCCGTGATCAACGGCTTCGGCAAGAGCGTCGGGCTCGTGCAGGTCGGCGAACTCGGCACGCTCGATACGCCGATCGCGCTGACCAATACGTTCGGTGTCGGCGCGGTCGCCCAGGCGCAGATCCGCGCGGCGATCGCGGCGAATCCGCAGATCGGCCGCGACTGGCCGACCGTCAATCCGCTCGTGTTCGAGTGCAACGACGGCTATCTGAACGATATCCAGGCGTTCGCGGTCACGGCCGCGCATTACGACGACGCGTGCCGCACGGCGTCGCGCGACGTCGCACGCGGTGCGGTGGGCGCCGGGCGCGGGATGTCGTGCTTCGACCTGAAGGGCGGGATCGGCTCCGCTTCGCGCGTCGCCGTCGCGGCCGGCCGGCCGTATACGGTCGGCGCGCTCGTACTCGCGAATTTCGGCCGGTTGCCGATGCTGACGCTCGGCGGCGTGCCGCTCGGGCGCATCGTCGCGCAACGGCGGGCGGCCGAGGCCGCGCACGCGGCGCCGCCCGAGCGGGGCTCGATCATCCTGTTGCTCGCCACCGACGCGCCGCTCGACGCGCGGCAGTTGTCGCGGCTCGCGCGCCGCGCCGGTGCGGGGCTGGCCCGTACGGGATCCGTCTACGGGCATGGCAGCGGCGACATCGCGCTTGCGTTCTCGACCGCCTGCACGATCGCGCACGACGCATCGACGATCGCGCTGCCGGCCCTCGTGGCCGATGCGGCGCTCGATCCGCTGTTCATGGCTGCGGCCGAAAGCGTCGAGCACGCGATCGCCGACGCGTTGCTGCAGGCCGTGACGGTCGCCGGGCGCGACGGCCACGTGCGGCAATCGCTGCGCGACGCGGTGCCCGATCTCGAGCGGTTTTTCAACGAAGATAACGAAGGGTATTCGACCCAGTCATGAAGATCCTGATCTCGACCGACATCGAGGGTGTCGCCGGCGTATTCGCCACCGAGCAGACGCGCGCCGGCAATCCGGAATACGAACGGGCGCGTCGCTGGATGACCGCCGAAGCGAATGCGGCGATCGAAGGCGCGTTCGCGGGCGGCGCGCAGGCCGTGTGGGTCAACGATTCGCATGGCAGCTATCGCAACCTGCTGCCCGACGGGCTCGATGCGCGTGCGCGTGTCGTGCTCGGCAAGCCGCGCACGCTCGGGATGATGGCAGGCCTCGAACAGCGGCCCGATCTCGTGTTCATGATCGGTTTTCACGCGAAATCGCAGACGCGCGGCGTGCTCGCGCACACGATCAACAGCTTTGCATTCACGCAGGTGTGGCTGAACGGCGTCGAGTTCGGCGAAGCCGGGCTGTACGGCGCGCTGGCGCACGAATATGGCGCGCACGTCGCGCTTGCCACGGGCGACGACGTGTTCGCCGAGGAAACGCGGCCGCTGTTCCCGGACGCGCGTTTCGAGACGGTCAAGACGGCCGGCGGCACATCGAGCGGCGACACGCTCACGCCGGCCGCGTCGTGTGCGCGGATCGCGACCGCCGCGCGCGACGCGGTGGCGCAGGCGCTGTCGGCCGGCGTGCGTGCCGGCACGCATCGGCCCGCGCCGGCGGCTTGCACGCTGCGCGTGCAGACGGCCGCGCTGGCCGACCTGTTCGGCGTGCTGCCGTCGCTCGAGCGGGTCGATGCGGTGACGCTGCGTTTCGACGGGCCGTCGGTCGAGCACGTGGTGCGCACGCTGAACAGCCTGTCGGCGATGTCGTTCATGCTGCGGTGATGCGCGCCGCAACGATGCCGCCTGCGCGCGGCCGGTCAGTCGACGACGGCGGGGCCGGCCGTCGCGGCGAGCAGGAACGCTTCCATCGCCGCGACCAGCGCGAGCGGCGTCTCGTTCATCGGATAGTGGCCTGCATTGGGCAGCACGTCGACGGTGGCGAGCGGATAGCGCCGCAGGTAGGTGCGCGCCATCAGCGCCATGTCGAACGCGGGATCGTGTTCGCCGATCAGCACTTTGACGGGGTGCGTACCGGCGATCTCGTCGCTGAAATCCGTATCGGCCCACGCGCGGAAGTACGCGCCGAAAGCCTGCGCCGACGAACAGGCTGCCGAATACGCGGCTTTCCACTCGATCCAGGCGGCCGGCAGCCGGCCGCCGGTGCTGCGGTCGATGATGGTGCGGCGGTCGGCGACGTGGTCGGCGGCGCGCTCGAATAGCGCGCGCTTCTCCGCGTCGAACGGCAGGCCGCCGCACGGCACGGGGGTGATCGGAACCAGCGCGCGCACACGCTCGGGCGCCATGACGGCGATTTTCTCGGCCGCCATCGCACCCATCGAGTGGCCGACGAGGCTGAAGGTCGCGAAATCGAGCGCGTCGGCGAGCGCGAGCGCGTCGGCGGCGATCTCGTCGATCGTGTAGTCGCCCGCCGCGTCGCGCATGCGGCCGTAACCTCGGTAGTCCATGAATACGTAGGTGAAGTGCGCGTGCGACAGCCATGGTTCGACGGATTCGAACGCATGGGCGTCGCCGAACCAGCCGGGCAGTACAAGAACAGGATGGGGGCCGTCCCCCACGCGGTGGATCGTATTCGGCATGTCCGCTCCGATGAAATTGCAATCCGGCCGATCAGGCCGACGGGTGTGGCGGCCGTGAGGTCGCGCAACGGTGGAGCGGATCGTAGATCGTTCGAAGGCGACCTGCCTTCGATATCGGGTCATTAACTATAGAATTCAGGCCGTGAGAAATACGCTGCTAGATCCCTACGAACATATTCCGCGGAACGTGGTCGTGACCGCCAACGACTACGCGGCGGGCACGACGTTTCCGGAGCACGCGCACGGGCGCGGGCAATTCGCGTTCGCGTCGCGCGGCACGATCAGCGTGTCGACGCCGCACGGACGCTGGCTGGTGCCGCCGCAGCGCGCGTGCTGGGTGCCGGCGGGCGTGCGGCACGAAATGACGATGACCGGGCCGGTCACGATGCTCAATACGTTCGTGTCGGGCGACGCCGCGCAGGCGGCCGGCCTGCCCGGGCAGTGCGGCGTGTATGGCGTGTCGCCGCTGCTGCGGCACCTGATCGACGATGCGATCGACCTGCCGGCCATGTACGACGTCGACGGACGTGCGGGCAAGCTGATGGACCTGCTGGTCGCGGAAATTGCGACGATGCCGCGCCTGTCGCTGCATGCGCCGCTGCCGGCCGATGCACGGCTGGCGAAGGTGTGCCGGCACCTGTTCGCGTCGCCGTCGATCGCGGCCGATCTCGACCAGGTCGCGGCCGATGCGGGCGTGAGCCGGCGGACGTTCACGCGGCAGTTCCGCGCGCAGACGGGCGTGAGCTTTGCCGCATGGCGCCAGCAGGTGTGCATGCTCGCGGCGATTACGCGCCTGACCGACGGGCAGCCGGTGACGCGCGTCGCGCTCGATCTCGGGTACGCGAGCGCAAGCGCATTCACGTCGGCGTTTCGCCGCATCCTCGGCGACACGCCGAGCCGATATCTGGAGATCCGGCGCTAGCCGGACACAGCGCAAAAAAATACGCGCCCGCCAAATTCGGTCGGACGCGTTTAAAGGCACTCGGTCAGAAAAAATGCGCGAACGGCCCGTTCGGCGGCGTCGCGCACGAATTGCGTAATTATTGCCTCGCCCGATTTAATCCTTCCGGCTCGTTGCGGATAACGAAGGATACGCCGCATAACGCGCAAACGATATCCCGTTGGCCCGACGATGCATGTGCGGTCGCAGCATGCGTTTCAATCGGGCGTTCGATATCGAGGCGGGAAGCCTCGGGCAACCGGGGTTCGCCGCCGCCACTCGCCACGATGCGACGCATCATCGAACGATCGCGACGGCTCAAGAAAAACGCCGCGTGGTGCGATGCCCGTCGGTATCGCGCCACGCGGCGTGCGGTTGCGTGCGAAGCCGGCATGCGCCGGCGCACGCGTCAAACGTCGAAGAACACCGTTTCGTCCGGCCCCTGCATGCGGATGTCGAAGCGGTAGACGACCGGGCGGCCCGGCTGCGCGTCGCGTTTCGCGACGAGCGTCGCGCGGCGCTCGGCCGGCACCGCATTCAGCACGGGGTCGGTCGCGTTCGCCGCGGCTTCGTCGTCGAAGTACACGCGCGTGAACGCATGGGTGAGGATCCCGCGCATCATCACGGTCACGTTGATGTGCGGCGCCTCGTCGGCGGCGATGCGGCCGGGCTTCACCGTCTCGACGACGAAGCGCTGCTGCGCATCGGTGCCCGTGCCGACCCGCGCGAAGCCCGTGAAGCCGGAAGTCGCGATGTCGTCGCGCGAGGCGGGGTAGCGGCCCGCGCCATCCACCTGCGTGAATTCGAGCACCGCGTCGCCGACGACGTTGCCGTCGCCGTCGAACACCTGGCCGACCAGCAGCACGTGCTCGCCTTCGGCGTGTGCCGCGGCGATCGTCGGCGTGAACAGGCTCTTCAGGTCGTAGTCGTATTGCTGCGGGCACAGGCCGTATGCGAAGTACGGGCCGACCGTCTGCGAAGGGGTTTGCTTCAGCGTCGTCATGGTTCAGCGCTCCATCGGGGTAGCGTCGCGGCCGCGCAGCACGATGTCGAATTCGTAGCCGAGCGCGTAGCCTTCTTCGGTGATGTCCATCGAGAAGCGCGAGATCAGTCGATCGCGCGCGGCCTCGGGCGTGCCCTGGAAGATCGGGTCGTACGCGAGCAGCGGATCGCCGGGGAAGTACATCTGCGTGACGAGACGCGAGCCGAAGTAATCGCCGAACAGCGAGAAGTGGATGTGATTCGGGCGCCACGCGTTCGGATGGTTGCCCCACGGATACGCACCGGGCTTGATCGTCAGGAAGCGGTAACGGCCTTCGTCGTCGGTCAGGCAGCGGCCCGCGCCGAGGAAGTTCGGGTCGAGCGGCGCGTCGTGCTGGTCGACCTTGTGCACGTAGCGGCCGGCCGCGTTCGCCTGCCACACCTCGACGAGCGTGTTGCGCACCGGCTTGCCGCCTTCGTCGAGCACGCGGCCCGTGACGACCATGCGCTCGCCGAGCGGCTCGCCGTTCTTCACGGCGTTCTTCGTCAGGTCGTGGTCGAGCACGCCGAGATCCTCGGCGCCGTAGACGGGTGCGTACTGGTCGCGCAGCTTCTCTTTCAGCGGGATCAGCGGGCGGGTCGGGCCGCGCTTCACGGACGAGCGGTATTCGGGGTGGACATAGGCCGGATGCGACGGCCAGTCGCGCGGCGTGAGGATCGTGGGGGAATCCATCGGGCGTCTCCTGATAGGTTTTTCGCAAAGTGGATGGCAGGACTTTAGCCAATCCGGAAAGTTATGCAAAATGACCTTTTTTAGCGAATCACATAACTGTTCGTTATGTTCGGCGCGCCCATGAAAAATCCGCCGGACAGGATGCCTGTCCGGCGGATGAAAGCGATCGGGCTTCGCGTCGTCGGTGACGACCCCGTGCACGGCCCTCCAGCTAGCCCGTCGCTATTTTTTGTCTTTTGTTCTTGTTGTTATGCGGTCTCCCCGAGCGCGCCCGTTGTCAGGCATGGCCGGGATCGAACACGATCCCGTCGAATTCGAGTGTCAGCGCGCCGCTGCGCAGCAAGGCGGCCGGCGTCGCAGCGGGGTCCGTGCCGAGCACGTCGCTCACGTACCGCGCGCAGAACCCGCGTCGCACCCGCGGGTTGAAGCGCTTGCCGAGCAGTGCGTCGATCCGCTGTTCGGCCGTCGCATGCACGCGGCGCTGCGCGTCGGCGGTCGGCGCCGCGACGCGGCGGGCCAGTGCGATGCGCCCGCCGTCGGTACGGGCGACGAAGCGCGACAGCGGCGTGAGCGTCGTCCATGCCAGCGCGGCAGATTCGGCGATCACCGGTTCGTCGCCCGACGTATCGACGACGATGCCGAAGCGATTGGCCCACGCACCGGTCGAGCCCGTCGTGCCTGCCGCGTCGCGCGGCGCACCGGCCGGCACGCGGATGAACACGAGATCGCCGACGTGCGCGCCGGCGGCCAGTGTGCGCACGGTCGCGAGCGGCAGGGTGCGAGCCGTGTCGCGGGCTTCGCGCGGAGCGGTGTGGTGCGGTTCACAGGCGGCGGTTTCGGTTCGGGTGGTCATTTCGGCTCCGTCGTTGAGTGACAGGACGGAGCGGATTATGCAGACAAGTAACGGAAAGTGCTCATCTGTGAGCGCAGGTAGCCTAATATCTGACCTGGAGCATCATTTTTCGATACCGATATGACCGAAACCGCCCAACTCATCGAAACGCTGAAGCGCCAGTTGAAGGCGCAGGGCATGACCTACCGCGACGTCGCGCGTGCGCTCGACGTCTCCGAGACGAGCGTGAAGCGGCTGTTCGCCAGCGGCCGCTTCACGCTGGAGCGCCTTGCCGAGATCGCGCAACTGCTCGGCTACACGCTGGCCGAGCTCGTGCAGGAGGCGTCGGCATCGGCGCCGAGGCTGCACGTGCTGACCGAACAGCAGGAGGCGCTGCTCGTGTCGGACGAGAAGCTGCTGCTCGTGGCCGTCTGCGCGATCAACTACTGGACCGTGCAGGACATCGTGTCGGCCTATCAGGTGACGAAGGCCGAGTGCGTGAAATACCTGCTGATGCTCGACCGGATGAACGTCGTCGCGCTGCTGCCGGGCGACCGGATTCGCGTGCGCGTCGCGCGCGATTTCGACTGGCTGCCGGGCGGGCCGATCCGCCGTTACTTCCATGCGCATGCGCTCGGCGATTTCCTCGACAGCCGCTTCGACGGCGCCGGCGAGACGATGACGTTCTCGCAAGGGATGCTGACCGAGGCCGCCGCCGCGGAACTCGAACTCGAGTTGCGCCGGTTGCGCAGCAAGGCGGCCGCGCTGCATGCGGAGTCGTCGTCCGCGCCGCTCGGGCAGAAGCACGGGACGGGCTTGCTGATCGCCAAGCGGATCTGGGAGCCGTCCGGTTTCCAGGCGCTGCGGCGTGTCGCGTGACATCGCACCGCGTGCTTGGGGCTTTCCGGAAAGTTATGCAAAATGGCGTTTTGTCGTCATCTGCATAACCGCTCGTTATGAATAATCGAATCGCCGACGGCCGGGTCAAGTTCCGGCACCTGCAGTGCTTTCTCGCGGTCGCGCAGCTGGGCGGCGTGCAGAAGGCGGCCGAAAGCCTGTCGATCACGCAGCCGGCCGTGTCGAAGACGATCGCCGAACTGGAGTCGATTCTCGGCGTGAAGCTGTTCGAGCGCGGCCGGCAGGGCGCGCAGCCGACCCGCGAGGCGCAACTGTTCATGCCGCATGCGAATGCGTGCGTACTGGCGCTGCGGCAGGGCGTCGGGCTGCTCGCGCGCGAAGGCGGGGCCGCTGCCGCGACGCTGGAAATCGGCATGCTGCCGACGGTGGCGGCGTCGCTCGCGCCTGCGTTGATGAAGGCGCTGGCCGAGCGCTGGCCGCGCGTCGTCGTGCGGATCGCGACGGCCGCGAACGCCGATCTGCTCGAGCGCCTGAAGTCCGGCGCGATCGAGTGCGCGATCGGGCGGCTGTCGGAGCCGGAGCGGATGATCGGTCTCGCATTCGAGCAGTTGTACAGCGAGCCGCTCGTTGCGGTCGTGCGCGCCGGGCATCCGCTGCTGGCGAGCGCCGCGCCGGCCGCCGAGCTCGCGCGCTATCCGGTCGTGCTGCCGCCGTTCGGCACGCTGATCCGCCAGTCGGCCGAGCAACTGCTCGGTGCATGCGGCGTGCCGCCGCTGGATTCGTTCATCGAGGTGCTGTCGGTGTCGGTCGCACGCGCGCTGGCGCTCGAGAACGACGCGGTCTGGTTCGTGCCGCTCTATGCGGCCGAATACGACCTGTCGGCCGGTGCGCTCGCGCGCCTGCCGCTGCCGTCCGCGGGCACCGACGAACCGGTCGGGCTCGTACTGCGCACCGATGCGCAACCCTCACCGGTCGCACGGACGCTGATCGACGCCGTGCGCGACATCGCGCGGTCGCGGTTCGGCGACGCGCACGCGCACCGGGCGCCACGCGCGGCGCGCAAACCGGCTCGCAGCGACGGTTGATCCGTCGGGCTGCACGCGCCGCACGACCCGAGCCGTTTTCCCGCTGCCGGATTGGCCATCCGGCCAGTAGCGATCTTCGTGGTGCTTGGCATATCGTACCGTTTTTGGTACGATTAGTGACAAGACGATGGCGAGACAGCAGATCCAGGCCACGCTCGGCGTGCGGTTCTTCCGCACGGCCCGCGGCAACGAGCCGGTGCGCGAATGGCTCGGCTCGCTCAGGCAAGCGGAGCGAAGGGCGATCGGCGAAGAGATCAAGACCGTTCAACTCGGCTGGCCGCTCGGCATGCCGCTGGTCCGGAAGATGGCGAAGGATCTATGGGAGATCCGCGTGATGCTGCCGGGGCGGAGCGCCCGCGTGCTGTTTACGGTGTCCGGCGGCACGATGGTCCTGCTGCACGGCTTCTTCAAACAGTCGCGGGCCACGCCGCAGGACGATATCTCCGTCACCGTCGCGCGCCTGAAAGCGCTGACGCATGCCATTTGAATTTCCCCGGTTGTGCCGGAACGCATCGCCCCCGATGCGTCGGGCGACCGGCAACGCCATGCACTGGAGTACGACATGACGACCACGAACAACCCGCATATCGGCAGCGATTTCGATGCCTTCCTCGAAGCGGAAGGCAATCTCGAGGCGGCCACCGCCACCGCGATCAAGCGCGTGATCGCGTGGCAGATCGGCGAGGAAATGAAGGCGCAGCACATCACGAAAACCGCGATGGCCGCGCGGATGAAAACCAGCCGCGCCGCGCTCAACCGGCTGCTCGACGAAACCGACACGAGCCTCACGCTGGCGACGCTCGCGAGCGCGGCTGCCGCACTTGGCAAGCGGCTCAGCTTCGCACTGGTGCCGGCCTGACCGGCGCGCAGGCATCGCACCCGGCATCCTGCGGACCGGCGCTTCGCACGCGCAGCGATGCGAGCAGGCACGCGTCGGCCTGCTCGCACACGGCGGGTCATTTGCGTGACGCGGTCACCTGCAGATAAAACAGTGCAGCGCCCGCGATCAGCAGCGGGCACAGGAAATACCAGCCGGTCGTCAGGAACAGCCCGGCGACTGCAACCAGCGAAACCCACGCGCAGCGGTACGCGATCCCGCCGCGCGGCAACAACTTCAACGCAGCTGCCGCGCCGAGCCCGTACACCATCACGAAACATCCGGACGTGACGAGCACGAGCGGCTTCGGGCCAACGTCCGAGAGCGTCGTCGCGGCCAGCGCGACGGCTGCGAGCACGGCGATCACGCCGAGGCTGCGGCGCGGCACGCCGCCGACCTGGCTGCCTTGCGCGAGCCACGCGGGCAGCGCGCCGTCGCGCCCGAGCGCTGCACCGAGCTTGGCTGCGCCCGCGAAATACGCATTCATCGTACCGAGCGTGAGCAGCAGCGCGGCCGCGGCGGCCAGCACCTGAGCGTGGCTGCCGATGCCGCCCGCGATCAGTTCGGCGAGCGGCGCACCCGATGCGCCGGCGGAAGGACCGAGCACCATCACGCTCGCAGCGGCCACCGACAGGTACAGGAACCCGACCACCACGACCGCAATACCGGCGGAGCGCGGCATGTCATGGGCAGGCCGGCGGAATTCCGCGGCAAGATGCGTGATCGCTTCCCAGCCGGCAAAGCTCCACACAAGGAGCGCTGCGGCCTGGCCCACTGCGAGCCAGCCATGCGGGGCAAACGGATGCAGGTTCCCGGTGCGCGCATGCGGCGTGGACGTGAGCACTGCGGCGAGCAGCAGCGTGACGAGCAGTGCCGACAACACGAGCTGCATGCGGCCCGAAACGGTGACGCCGAATGCGTTCGCGGCCGACACGGTCGCGATCAGCGCGGCGGCCGTGACGATGACTGTCGTGTGTCCGCCACCCGTGACGGCCGCGACGTAGGCGCCGCCGAACATCGCGGCGGCCGGTGCACCGGCCGGCACCGCAAAGTAGAAACACCAGCCGACGATCGCCGCGGCCTTCGGTCCGAATGCGCGCCGTGCGTAGGTCGAGACACCGCCCGAGTCGGGATAGCGTGCGCCGAGTGCGGCGAAGGTGGCGGCAAGCGGCCCCGACAGCACGACGAGTGCCGCCCACGCAAGCAGCGAGGCCGGGCCCGCGACCTCGGCGGCGAGCGCGGGCAACGCGATCACGCCCGTGCCGAGCACGGCGCCGATATACAGCGCAGCGCCTTGGAAAATGGTCAACGAACCCGCGTGATGAGCGGCGGGAGAATCGGCATGCGAGGCCATGTGCGGCAGTCTCCGGAAGTCTTGTTGTGCAGGGTGACGAGCGGGAGCCCGTGCGGTCGATCGTTCGATGCTACCCGAACGATCGCGGCAGCGCGGCACGGCGATCAGTAGTCCGTGCAGTGCGCGTGTCAGCCGATGTCAGCAGTAACGCGCGAGCCGCAGGCGCGCATCCTCGCGGGCGGCGGGCGACAGGTCCGGCGCGTAGTGGAACGTACCGGATACCAGCGATGCGACGGGCACGCCGTCGCGGAACAGCACGCGATTGCCGGCGAGCGCCGGCACCTTGTCGCCGGGCAGCAGCGTGCCGGCGAGGTTCAGCGGGTCGGCGCCCGTCACGCACACGTACTGCCCGTCGCCCGGTTGCCGCCTGAGTTCGCGCAGGATCGGGATGGCTTCGGGCAGCGCGAACTGTTCGCCCGCGAGCCCGGCGACGAAGCGTCCGCCGCGAATCTCGCCGCGTGCTTCGAGCCGTTGCAGCACGCGCACGAGCTCGCGCCAGCTCGGCAGCCAGTCGGCTTCGCGTTCGAGCAGCCGCCAGAACACGACGCCGTAGCGGCGCAGCAGCGTCCATGCGATGTGTTCGAGCGCGTCGGGATCGGTCGCGGCCAGGCCGCGTTTCGACGCGGCCGCATCGACCGGCGGCGCGTGACGCTGTACGAGCGCCCAGCGGCCCGCGTCGTCCATCCCGCCGATCAATGCGCCGCCGCGTCGCGTGCGCGGTGCATAGGTCGCGCTGCGCTTGACGGCCGGTTTCAGCAACGCGCGCAAGCCCGCGTAGCTGTCCGCGTTCACGAGGCCGGCCGATACGAGTTCGCCGAGCGCCTGCTCGAGCTCGACGGGCAGCATGTGCAGGTCGTCGAGCAGCGCATCGAAGAACATCGCGCCGTGCGCGGCGAGCGCATCGCGTACCTGTGTGGCGCGCGCGGACAGCGCCGGTTGCGCATCGGGATCGCGCAGCGCCTGCCATGCGGAAAGATGGCGGCGCGGCAGCAGTACGATCGGCGTCGTTTTCACGGGCGTGCCGGCCGCCCGGGCAGGTGCGCCGATGCGCGTCCAGACCAGCTTGCCCGAGCGGCACAGCTCGTCGAGGCCGCCGGCCATGTAGTCGGTGAGCCGCGCGGGCAGCAGCGCGTCTTCCCATGCACTCGCCGCGGCCTCGTAGCCTTCGAGCTGCTCGACCACGGCCGCGAGTGCGTCGCGGCCGGTGCCGCGCGTGTCGGGCGTCAGGTGCTGCCAGTGGAACAGGAAGCGCATGAAATCGGCTCGCTCGACCGGCTCGATCTCGCGGCGCAGCCGCTTCACCGTGTAGCGGTGAATGCGCGCGAGCAGGTGGCGTTCGCACCATTCGTCGGTCGTCGCGCCCGGCGTGAAGCGGCCGCGCATCACGTAGCCTTCGCGCTCCAGTGCCGCGAGCGCCGTCGCGATCGACGCGGTCGGCAGGCCGAGCGGTGTCGCGATCGCGTCGAGCGTGAGCGGCCCGAAGCCGGTGAGCCGCGCGCGGATCACGTCGACGAGCGCTGCATCGGCTTCCCAAGGCTGCGCGCACACGGCCGGCACCTTGAGCGCCGGCATCGTGCGTGCGTCCGGATGCAGCGTACGCAGGCATACGAGCCGTTCGACCGGTACCCACAGCGCGGCGCCGTTGGGCACGACGAGTTGCGTCGCGCGGCGCCGTTCCGCAAGTTCTGCGAGCTGCTCGGGCCAGCCTGCGTGGGCCTGGGTTTCGCTGTCGGCGATGCAGGCGAGCGTGAGCAGCGCATCGTGCATTTCGTCGGCGTCGCGTACGAGCGGCCATGCTTCGTCGCGCACAGCGTCGATCGCATCGGCGTCGAGTGTGCCGAGATCGTCGGCCGACTCGGGATCGCTCCAGCGGCGCGACTGTACGGCCTGCGTGCGGCGCTCCTCGAGCGGCGCATCGTCGAGGAATGCGTAGGGCTTCGCGTTCAGGATCTCGGCCGCGAGCGGCGACGGCGCGGGCAGGTCGCGCGCGACGAGCTCGATCGCGCCGCTTTCGATCCGGCGCAGCAGCGCGAGCCAGCCGTCGGTATCCATCGCGTCGTGCAGGCAGTCGTCGAGCGTCTGGTCGACGAGCGGATGATGCGGAATCTCGCGTTCGCCGACGATGTTCTCGAGGCACGCGACCTGGTCGGGGAACACGGTCGCGAGCAGATCCTCGCTCTTCATCCGCTGCAATTGCGGCGCGGTGCGCCGGCCACCGGTGAAGCGCGGGAGCGCGAGCGCGGTCGTCGCGTTCCAGCGCCAGCGCACGCCGAACATCGGCGCGTCGAGCAGCGCCTGGACCAGCACGTGCTCGGCGCTGGCCGAACGCAGGTAGCGCCACACTTCGTCGAGCGCGAAGCTGTGCGCGAGCGACAGCGACAGGATGATCGCGTCGTCGGTCGCGGCGGCCTGCAGCTCGAAGTTGAAGCTGCGGCAGAAGCGCTTGCGCAGCGCGAGCCCCCATGCGCGGTTGATGCGGCTGCCGAACGGCGAATGGATCACGAGCTGCGTGCCGCCCGACTCGTCGAAGAAGCGCTCCATCACGAGCGTGTCCTGCGTCGGCAGTGCGCCGAGCGCGGCGCGCGTGCGGGCGAGGTAGTCGACGATCTGGCGCGCGGCGTCCGGGGACAGGCGAAGATCGTCGACCAGCCAGCGCAATGCGGGTGCGAGGCGGCTGTCGGCGGGGGCGAGCGTGGTGCCGGCTGCGGCATTCGCTTCGGCTTCTGCGTTGCCGCCCGCACGTTTGCGTCCGCCGGAACTGGAACCGGCACCGGCGGCTGCCTGCCGTTCGCCGTCGGCGAACAGCCCGTCGAGCCGTGCGCGCAGCCGTCCGACCGCCGCCGACAGTTCGTCGCTGCGCCCGAGCCCCTCGCCGAGCCAGAACGGAATGCTCGGCGATTGCCCCTGCGCATCCTCGACACGCACGCGGCCCGTTTCCACGCGAATGATCCGGTACGACTGGTTGCCGAGCTGGAACACGTCGCCGGCCAGGCTCTCGATCGCGAAATCCTCGTTGACGGTGCCGACCTGGATGCCCTGCGGTTCGAGCAGCACCGCATAGTCGGCCATGTCGGGGATCGTGCCGCCGGACGTCGTCGCGGTCATCATCGCGTTGCGGCGCCCGCGCACGGTGCCGCCGACCACGTCGCGATGCAGGTACGCGCCGCGCACGCCGCGCCGGCTCGTGAAGCCTTCGGCGAGCATCTTCATCACTTCGTCGAAGCGTTCGCGTGTCAGCCGTGCGTACGGTGCCGCGTGCGTGAAGCGCGCGTACAGCGCGTCTTCCTGCCATTCCGTGCACGCGACTTCGGCGACGATCTGCTGCGCGAGCACGTCGAGCGGCGCTTCGGGAATGCGCAGCGCGTCGAGTTCGCCGCGCTGCACGCAATCGAGCAGCGCCGCGCATTCGACGAGCTCGTCGCGCGACAGCGGAAACAGCCGGCCTTTCGGCACGCCGCCGACATGGTGCCCCGAGCGGCCGACCCGCTGCAGGAACGGCGCGATCCCGCGCGGCGAGCCGACCTGGCAGACGAGATCGACGTCGCCGATGTCGATGCCGAGTTCGAGCGACGCCGTAGCGACGAGCAGCTTCAGTTCGCCGCGCTTCAGGCGTTGCTCGGCGTCGAAACGGTGTTCCTTCGCAAGGCTGCCGTGATGCGCGGCGATCGCGTCCTTGCCGAGCCGGTCGGCGAGATGGCGCGCCATGCGCTCGGCGGTGCGCCGTGTGTTGACGAACACGAGCGTCGTGCGATGCGCGGCCGCGAGCCCGGCGATGCGGTCGTACACCTGTTCCCACACGTCGGTCGCCATCACGGGTTCGAGCGGCACGTTCGGCAGTTCGAGCGCGAGGTCGCGCTCGCGCGTGTGGCCCGTGTCGACGATCGTGCAGTCGCGCGGCGCGTCGGCCGGGCCGCCGACCAGGAAGCGCGCAACCGCGTCGATCGGCTTTTGCGTGGCCGACAACCCGATGCGCGGCAACGCGTGGCCGGCCAGCGCGTCGAGGCGTTCGAGCGACAGCGCGAGATGGCTGCCGCGCTTGGACGACGCGAGCGCATGGATTTCGTCGACGATGACCGAGCGCACGTTCGACAGCATCTGCCGCCCCGACGTGGACGACAGCAGCACGTACAGCGATTCGGGCGTCGTGACGAGGATGTGCGGCGCGCGCTTGCGCAGCGCGGCGCGCTCCGCTTGCGTGGTGTCGCCGGTGCGCACGGCCGTGCGGATCGCCGGCACCGGCAGGCCGAGTTGCGCGAGCGATTCGGCGATGCCGGCGAGCGGCGCGTCGAGGTTCACGTGGATGTCGTTCGACAGCGCCTTCAGCGGCGACACGTAGACGACCAGCGTCGCGTCGGGCAGCGTGCCGTCGTGCGCCAGCGCATCGCGCACCAGATCGTCGAGCGCGCACAGGAACGCGGTGAGCGTCTTGCCGGAGCCGGTCGGCGCGGCGACGAGCGTCGACCGGCCGGCCTTGATGTGCGGCCACGCGAGCGCCTGCGCGCCGGTCGGCGCGGCGAACGTGCGACGGAACCACGCGGCGACGGCCGGGTGGAACACGTCGAGCGCGCGGGTTGCAGGGCGGGTAGCTGTGACGTCCATCGAAACGTTGAAATGGGGTGCGAGTGCGCGGACGAACCGTGCATGAATCGAATCGTCAGTGTGCCAGACGTCGCGCGTGCGTGCCGGGCATGCATGCTGACGATCCAGATTCAGATGGGGGCGCGCACCGCGCTTTCAACGAACCGAAAGTTGCGTGCAATTCGGTGTGCCGAATTGCGTCGAATTGCAACTAGACGCGATGCAGCCAGCCGAGCCAGTGTTCGAGCAGCGGCGCGCGCGACCACAGCGACTGCGCGAGCCACAGCGTGCCGCCCCATGCTGCGGCCACGACGATCAGGTCGCAATGCCCGCTGTTCCACAGGTTGAGCGAGTGGCGCCGCCAGATCCACGGCACGCCGAGCGGGTTCGGCCAGTCGGCCAGCAGGTGCATCACGCCGCCGCAGGCGAAGCCGAACAGCGGCGCGGCCCACAGCGGATGCGGATGATGGATGAGCCCGTGCCAGCCGAGCGCGAGCAGCGCGATCCAGCCGATGCCCCAGTGCGTGACGGTGCGATGCGTGATCCACAGGCGGCGCTTGCGGCTCCACCACGCGACTTCGAGCCAGTCGGGCGCGGTGCCGCCCGCGACGCCCGCCACGAACGCGGCGAGCATGCCGATGTGCCACGGGCCGGTGGCGCCGGTTTGTGCGACGAGGACGGCGGCGGCGACGCCGGCCGCGAAGCCGGACGCGTGATGCGCATTGTGTGATGCCATAGCGAGCGAGACGAAGAAACGTGAAGCGGCACGTGGTCGAAACGGTGATGCCGTGCGAAAGGGGCGCTATCTTCGCAGATCGAATCGCGCTGCGGGAGGGGCGTTTGCAGATTTTTTTGCGCGTGCTGCGCGGCATGTCGCGAGGTTCGCAACTTTCGGTTTTTGTGCGCTGCGTGATGGCGTGTATTGCATGTGGTTTCGATCGATGCGTTTGCACGTCGCGGCGCTGCAACGTGACCGCGCATACGCCATCGGCCCGCTGAGTGATCAACCGCGCGCAATCCGGGTCAATTCGTAATATGCGGTGCAGTTTCATGCCGAATTACCCGATTTACTACGAAATCCTCATGTGGCTGACGAGGTGCCAGCGGCTATAAGCGGATCAGGTGCTTTTCCTGCCTGAAGAAGATCCACATGGGGGACATGCAATGACTACGCTGAATCGCTTCAAGACATCCGCTGCCGTGCTCGCGACGATGGCCGGCATCGGGTTCCTGCCGAACGCGCCCGCATACGCGAAAGGGCCGCAGCCGGCCATCCTGACGAGCTCGGCGGTTGCCGTGGCCGACAAGTACAGCGCGGATGCCGCGGAGCGGATCTTCAAGGAAGGCGGCAACGCGATCGACGCGGCCGTCGCGATCGCATTCACGCTCGCCGTCACGTATCCGGAGGCCGGCAACATCGGCGGCGGCGGCTTCATGACGATCTACAAGGACGGCAAGCCGTACTTCATCGACTATCGCGAGCGCGCGCCGCTCGCCGCGACGAAGGACATGTACCTCGACAAGGACGGCAACGTCATCAAGGACATGAGCCTGTACGGCCCGCGCGCGGCCGGCGTGCCGGGCACCGTCGCGGGCATGTGGGAAGCGCAGAAGCGCTTCGGCAAGCTGAAGTGGAAGCAGGTGCTCGCGCCGGCGATCCACTATGCGCGCGACGGCTTCGTCGTCGACGAGCAGCTCGCGCAGCGCGGCGTCGATGCATCCAAGGAGTTCGGCGGCAAGACCAACTTCGACAAGTACTTCTCCGGGCTGAAGGCCGGCGCGAACTTCAAGCAGCCGGACCTCGCCGACGTGCTCACGCGGATCGCGAACGACGGCGCGGAAGGTTTCTACAAGGGCAAGACGGCCGAGCTGATCGCCGCGTCGATGAAGACCGGCGACGGCAACGGGCTGATCACGACCGAGGATCTCGCGCAGTACCGCGCGGTATGGCGCCAACCGGTGCAGGCGAAGTGGAACGGCTATGACGTGATCACCGCGCCGCCTCCGAGCTCGGGCGGCATCGGCCTCGTGCAGCTGCTGAAGATGAAGGCTGTCCTCAAGCCAGACTTCGAGGGCGTGAAGCTCAACTCGCCGCAATACATTCACCTCGTCGCCGAAATCGAGAAACGCGTGTTCGCCGATCGCGCGCAGTATCTAGGCGACCCGGACTTCTACAAAGTGCCGATCGCGCAACTGACCGACGACGCGTACATCGCGAAGCGCGCGGCCGAAGTAAGCCCGACCCAGATCGCCGACACGAAGAGCGTGCAGCCGGGCCTCGGCACGACGATGCCGGAGAAGGCCGAAACGACGCACTTCTCGGTCGTCGACAAGTGGGGCAACGCGGTGTCGAACACGTACACGATCAACGGCTACTTCGGCTCGGGCGTGATCGCCGACGGCACGGGCATCGTGCTGAACGACGAGATGGACGACTTCTCCGCGAAGCCGGGCGTCGCGAACATGTTCGGCGTGGTCGGCAGCGACGCGAACGCGATCGAACCGAAGAAGCGCCCGCTGTCGTCGATGTCGCCGACGATCATGACGAAGGGCGGCAAGGTGTCGCTCGTGATCGGCACGCCGGGCGGCTCGCGCATCTTCACGTCGATCTTCCAGGTGATCAACAACATCTACGACTTCAAGATGCCGTTGAAGGAAGCGGTCGGCGCGATGCGCTTCCATCACCAGCTGCTGCCGCCTAACACGATCTTCTGGGAGCCGTACCACCCGATCGAAGGCGAACTCGCGAAGCAGATCGAGGCGCGCGGCTATACGCTGAAGGGGCAGGATTTCAGCGGCGACATCCAGGTCATCAAGATCGACGGCAAGACGCCGGAAGCGATGGCCGATCCGCGTGGGCGGGGTGTGACGCGGATCATTCGATGACGTGACGTGACGTGACGTGACGTGACGTGATGCGTGCGTGTTCGCGTTCGCGAAAGCGGCGCGCACGTCGTTCGGCAGCCGGGCGTGTCGATCCGGCTGCCGATTTTTCTAGCCGGTCGTCCGGATGAAGCCGGCGATTCGCTCCGCAATGGCGTCGGGCGCATCTTCGAAGCAGTAGTGTCCGACGCCCGCCAGCCGCTCGACCGGCGCCGACGGAAACAGTGCGGTAAAGAGCGGCAGGAAGTGTTCGGCGCCGAGCGTCCGGTCGGCGTCTCCCCAGATCGCGAGCGCGGGTTTGTCGCGTATCGCGCGCAGTGCCGCCGCATCGGGCGCCTCGAACCGGTGCGCGCCGGCCGCATGGCCGCGCGCCCATCCGATCGCACCCAGGCAATCCGCCGGTTGCGCGAACGGCGCACCGTACGCGTCGATCCACGTATCGGTGACGACTGCGTGGTTTTCGAAACCGTTCAGCTTCAGCGTGCTCAGGATGTTGAAACCGAGCTGCCCGAGTACCGTTTCGAGCGTGTCGTCGGCCGCCGCGCGCATGATCCACTGGAACCACGGCGCATCGCGGCCGTTCGCGGTCAGCCGCTCGACGAGGTCGGGCTGGCCGAACGGCGTCGGCCCGTTCGCCGACACGATGCGCCGGATCCGGTCCGGATGACGCGCGGCGAGCCCCATGCCGACCGGGCCGCCGAAATCGTGCATCACGAGCGTGAGGCGATCGAGGCCGCGCGCGAGCACGAAGCGCTCGAGATTGTCGATGTGATCCTGCAGCCAGTAGCTGCGGTCCTGCGGCGTCGCGCTTTTGCCGAATCCCATGTGATCGGGCACGACGACTCGGTGCGTCGGACTCAGCGCCGTCACCAGATGGCGGAACAGATAGCCCCACGTGGGCTCGCCATGCAGGCACAGGACGGTTTCACCGTCGCGGGGGCCTTCGTCCACGTAGTGCATCCGGAAGCCGGATGCGTCGTCGAAATGCGGGGCGAAAGGAAAGGTGCCGTCGAACGTGGCATCGGACCGGATCATCGAACGCTCCTTCAGGTAGTCGGATAGTCTGGTTTCAAGTTGAAACCGAATGGAAGCGTAGGATAGAAGGTTTCAAGTTGCAACCGAAAGAGTGATCCGGCTCGCTGCCGGCGGGCGGCGTCACTCACGCGTAGCGACGCGCTCGAACGAGCTGATTAGGAAATTTATCGTCATAACGGTATGCGCCACATGCCAATCTGGGCCGAAACCTTCGCACCGTTCATCGATCCCGAACAGTCGGGTTCGCCCAATTGATCTTTTGCTATCCAGGTTTTATATTGCAACCATTCATTTCACCGGACACGACCGCCGTTCAGCCCGCCCGCTGGGCGCGGCATTGCTCCATGCATCGATGAACCGACGAACCACGCACGAAGATTCCCCCTGCGGCGTCGCCCGCCCGCTGGACGCGATCGGCGACTGGTGGTCGCTGCTGATCGTCCGCGACGCGTTCGACGGGCTGCGCCGCTTCGGCGAATTCCAGAAGAACCTCGGCCTCGCGAAGAACATCCTGGCCGCCCGCCTGCGCAACCTGGTCGCGCACGGAATCATGGACATCGTGCCGGCCGCCGACGGCGGCGCACATCACGAATACGTGCTGACCGAGAAGGGGCGCGGGCTGTTTCCGCTGCTGGTCGCATTGCGGCAGTGGGGCGAGGATTTTTTCTTCGAACCGGACGAGGCGCACGTGCTGCTCGTCGACCGGAAGACCGGGCTGCCGGTCAGGAAGCTGGAACTGCGTTCGCAGGACGGCCGCGTGCTCGGGCCGGAGGACACGGTCGTGCTGCCGCCGCCCGACTGACGTGCGGCGAACCGGCCGGCGTCAGCGCTCGCTCAACGCATGCGCCTGCGCACGGATGCGGCAAGCGACGAGCGGGCATCGCGTTCAACCGCGGTCGTTCGCCGCGTTGCTTTCGAGGAAGCCGTCCACCGCGATCAGCGACTGTTCGTCGAGCGTGCCGAGCACGCTTTTCAGTTTCAGTTGCAGCTTCAGCGCATCGAGATAGCTGTCGAACAGCTTCTGCCGGATGCCCGAGATGTCGCGCCGCAGGTTCAGCGTTTCGTAGGTCGTGCTGTAGCCGACCTGATGCGCCTTCATCGACGAATCGTACGCGAGCCGGGCGGCCTGCAGCGACTGCTGCAGCGCGCGGATGCGCTTGCCGACCGATTCCAGCGCAGACAGCGCCTCGCGATGATCAGTGCCCAGTTGTTCCTCGACCTCGCGCAGCCGGTTGCGGTATTGCTCGGTCACGTGCTCGGCCTCCACCTGCCGGTAGTACACGCTGCCGCCGGAGAAGATCGGGATCGTCACCTGCACGCCGACCGCGCTCTGATGGAAGTCCGAGCGATCGGTGAGCCCGCGCAGGTTCGGATTGAGCCCGCGCGAATACGATGCGAACAGGTCGACGGTCGGCAAGTGCTCGGCGCTGACGCGTTTCGCCGCGAGCCGCGCGACCTGGACATCGCGATACGCCTGCCGGTACGCGGGGTTGTCCTGCGGCGCGTATTCGCCCGACGGAATGCGCGGCGACGACCCGCGCATCGCGAGCCGCGGCCAGCGCGCGAAATCGATCGTCGAACCGAGCAGCGTCTCGTAGCGTGCGCGACGCGCGTCGACGTCGGTCTGGGCAAGTGCCTCGTCGGATTCCGCGAGGCTGCGACGCGCCTCGATCTCGGCCGTGTCGCCGATCGTCTTCATCCCGAGCTGCGCCATGCGCCGCGTGTCGCTTTCGAGCCGCGTGAGCGCGCTGACTTCATCGTCGGCCGACTGCAGTTTCTCGCGCGCGCTCAGCAGGTCGAAGCACGCGTTCGCGACGCGCAGGATCAGGTCCTGCTTCGCGACCTCGAGCTTCTGCTTCGCCGATTCCTCGTATTCGGTCGCGCGCCGCATGTCGTACAGGTAGGGCACGTTGAACAACGCCTGCGTGACTTGTGCGGAACCGTACGCGGCATTGCTCGACCCGCTGACGTCGATGCCGAACAGGTTCGCGTGCGTGCCGTAGCGCCCCCATTCGAGTTGCGCGGCGGCCTGCGGCAGCATCTGCGCGCGCGCTTCGGGGAATTTCTGGCGGGCCGCATCGTATTCGCTGCGCGCCTGCAGGTAGCGCGGATCGTGCACGGACGCGTACTGGTAGGCCGTGTCGAGGCAGAACGCCTGCGCGTTGATCGACCCGCTGGCTATCGTTACAGCGAACACTGTCACGGTTGCAAGTCGGGGATTCCACCTAGTCGAAAATCTTGATAGGGAAATACCCGCATTCCGCGTCGCCGATCCGCGATTCGCGCATCTCGTTTCAAACATGGCCGTCTCCGTCTCCTGCCCGTGCCGCAATGCCTTGCGGCGGGATTTAAACGTTTTGAAATTGAAATTCAAACAGCATGAATGTCCATTACCCGTCACACAACGAAAAACACACCTGTAAGAGTGTGTCCTCCATTGAATTCCGATGCGTCCGCATGATAGCCTGATTTCGGCTCGTAATCGCAGTGATTATTAGATTAACAAGTCGCTCGGGATTAAAAGCCGTTTGTCTTTCAATGAAGGTTCTTTGCATCATCTTTATTTTTTACGAGGAGAGAATGATGAAGGTCATGACGACGGAACAGGTCAGGAATGTGCATGGCGGCGGTGCGATCAGCTCGCTGGGTAGCCTCGCCGTTGACGCCGCGCCGGTGGTGACCGCGCTCGGCCAGTTCCTGCCGAGCCTCGGCAATTACCTGCAGAACCCGAAGACGTTCAATAACACCGGCAAGTAACCGCCGTGCGCGGGGAGGCGCCCCCCGCGCGAAATGCTGCGAAAAGAAGGAAAAGAATCGATCGCCGCAGTGGTAATAAAGCGAATCCGAAATGAATTATTTCGGATTCGGGCGATTATCGGGAGGCGGGAGTGCCGGATTATCTCCGTAATAAAGCAAACGGCCATCGAGTTTGCAATTGGCTGACGGCTGAAGGCATTCCGAAAATATAAAGGCCACGACAAATGCGAGACATCACGGAAGAACAGGCCCGCCAGATTCGCGGCGGCGCGTCGCTTTACTCCAATTCGGCCGCCTATACGGTCGATCTCGTCAACCAGTCGATCGGGACCACGCTGCAGGGCCTGATGACCCAGTACCAGGCCCACGCCGTCGAACAGTTCCGGATGTCGCTCGGCTCGTCGCGCTGAGCGGCCTGCCAAGCCACCGGCAACACCGATCTTCCGTCGCGGCCGGCCGCGCGCCGGCTGCGCCCATGCGACTCGCGCACGACCCGTCACGGGCCCGCACCGGCAGGCCCGGGCGGCGCGTCGTCGCGCCCCGGGTGCCCGACCATGCTCTTCAATACGCGTAAAGTCCGTCCGGTCCTGCAGGACGAGGTGACGGAGTGCGGCCTGGCCTGCCTCGCGATGATCGCGTCGTGGCACGGGCGCGAAACGACGTTGCGCACGCTGCGCAACCGCTATCCGGTCCGGATCGATTCCGGGCTGTCGTTCTTCGACCTGATGGAGATCTCGAACGATCTCGGGCTGCGCGCCCGCGGGCTGCAGTTCGACGCGGGCGAACTCGACGCGCTCAAGACGCCGTGCATCCTGCACTGGGGGATGAATCACTATGTCGTGCTGACGAAGGTCGGCTACGGCAGCGTGCACATCGTTGATCCCGCGCTCGGCGAGACGAAGCTGCCGCTCGCGCAGGCGCTCACGCACATCACCGGCTATGCGCTCGAACTGAATCCGGACATCGGCTTCACGCGGGCGGGGCAGGCCGACCGGATCCGGCTGCGCGACTACCTCGAAGGGCTGACGGGCATCCGCAAGAGCCTCGCGATCGGCATCGCGGGCGGTGTCGCCGCGCAGCTCCTGCTGCTGCTCGGCCCGTCGTACGTGCAACTGACGATCGACGAGGCGCTGAAGAAGACCGACGTCGACATCCTGTACCTGCTGACGATCCTGTTCGCGATCGTGTTCCTGTTCGACACGCTGTACGCGAACCTCGTCGGCAACATCAAGAGCTACCTGCGCAACATCGTGTCGCAGCAGCTGTCGGCGAACATGGTCGGCCATCTCGCGCGGCTGCCGATCGGCTATTTCCTGTTCCACAACACCGGCGATTCGATTTCGCGCGTGTCGTCGGTGTCGGAGGTCGGGCGCTTTCTCGTCGACGGGCTGGTCGGCGGCCTGCTGAACGTCGTCACCTGCACGCTGACGCTCGTGCTGATGCTGTACTACAGCCCGGTGCTGGCCGGCATCAGCCTGGCCGGGATGGTGCTGTTCGCGCTGAGCCGGCTCGCGATCCAGCCGCAGCTGCAGGACGCGATGTCGCAGATCCTCACGCGCGGCGCCGAGGCCGATGCGCTGCTGATCGAGAACATCCGCTCCGCGCATTCGATCAAGCTGCTGTCGGCCGAGACCGCGCGCAGCAGCCTGTGGGTCAACGCGTTCACGCAGAAGCTGCAGGCGATGCGCCAGCAGGAGCGGCTGCAACTGCTGTTCGATGCGATCTCGAAGGGAATCGTGCATGTCGAGCAACTGGTGATCGTGACCTACGGCGCGTGGCTCGTGATGCACGGCCAGAGCACGATCGGCGTGATCTACGCGTTCATCCAGTACAAGAACCTGTTCGCGGACAAGTTCATCGACTCGATCCAGCTCTACGTGCGCCGCAAGGTGCTGCAGGTTCACATGGACCGCGTCGCCGACGTGCTGCAGACCGAGACCGAGGAGCCCGCGCCGGACGCGGTCGTGCGGCCGGTCGACGGGTTCGACGGCGCGCTGTCGATCCGCGCACTGTCGTACACGCCGAAGGGCGGCAATCGCCCGATCCTGCGCGACATCGCGCTCGACGTGCCGGCCGGCGGCAAGATCGCGATCGTCGGCCGCACCGGCAGCGGCAAGACGACGCTGCTGAACCTGATCTGCGGGCTCGTGCGGCCGGATCGCGGCACGCTGTTCGTCGGCGGCGTCGATCTCGCGGAAGTCAACCTGCGGCAGTACCGCAAGCATCTCGCGGCCGTCACGCAGTCCGACCAGCTGTTTCGCGGGACGATCCGCGACAACATCACGAACTTCGCGCCGGCGCCGCGGATCGGCGCGATGTTCGACGCGGCGAAGCTGGCCTGCATCCACGACGAGATCGAGCGGCTCGACCACCGCTACGACACGCCGCTTGGCGATACGCAGAAATTCCTGTCGGCCGGCCAGATGCAGCGGCTGCTGATCGCGCGGGCGCTGTATTGCGAGCCGCGCCTGCTGATCCTCGACGAGTTTTCGTCGAACCTCGACCAGGCGACGACGCACGAGATCTGCCGCAACGTGCTGACGCTGCCGTGCACGATCGTGCTCGTCACGCACGACGCGTCGATCCTGTCGATGGTCGACCGCATCTACCAGATGAACGAAGGCATCCTGATCGATGCGACCGACGCATGGCGCGCGAACGAGGAGATGCGGTGATGCTCGGGCGACTCTTCCTGCTCAATCCGTTCTCGTACGCGTTCCTCGTGCGCCGCGCGGTGCGTGCGGTCGCGTTGCGCACGTCGCCCGCGCGCGGGCTGCGGCTGATGCGCTGGTGCTCGGGCGCGTGCCTGCGCTGCTTTCCGCGCATTCGCGAATCGGTCGAACGCGCGGTCGCCTACATGCTGAGCGCGCACCTGAACGACGATCCGCGGCGCGTGCGCGAAGTGTCGGCCGCGATCGTGCGCGAGCTGTTCGAGGCCGAGTTCGCGGGGCTCAAGCTGCGCACGCACAGCCTCGAATCGATGAAGTCGATGATCGACGGCATGGCGTGCGAAGGCGACGACCAGTTGCACGCGGCGCTCGCACGCGGCGGCCCGCTGATGCTCGCGGGGCTGCACTTCGGCAACCTGATGCTGTTCGTCACGAAGCTGCGCTTCATGATTCCGGACGACCGCAAGCTGATGGTGATCCTGCACCGCGATGCGCCCGGTGCGTTCTTCGACGATGCGCTGCGGCTCGTTGCCGAATACGGTGCCGGCGAGGTCGAGTTCATCGACATCGAGGAGCGCGTGCACCTGCGGCGGCTGATCACGAGCCTGCGGCGCGAGGCGCCCGTGTTCCTGCTGTTCTCCGACCTGCACGGCAAGTTCGGCAAGACCAACCGCTGCCGGCTCGGCGGGCGCTGGGTGCGGATGGCCGGCGGCGGCGTGAAGCTTGCGGTCGAGCAGGGGATTCCGCTGCTCGTCGCGTACGCGACGGGCGTGCCGTTCCGCGATCGCTGCGCGGTGCATTTCACCGAGCTCGCGGCCAGCCCGCTCGCGCCGATGCTCGGCGCGGACGACGACGCGTCGCCGGTGCGCGCGACGCACCAGCGCATCGTCGACCGGCTCGAACAGGCGCTCGTGCGCCAGCCGGAGCAATGGCATTTCTGGGAACACTTCACGCCTTACCTGATGCCGGCGCCGCTGCTCGATGCGGCCGCGCGGCGTCGCTCCTGACGAGCCTGCCCCATGCCGACCTGGAACTCCGCCCTCCGAGAACAGAAGCCGTCGCGCAAGCTCGCGCGCGGCACGACCTTCGGCACCGTGATCCACGGCGTCGTCGACGTGCCGGTGTCGATGCGGTTCTTCTGCTACCTGTCGCTGGCGATGTTCGCGATGTTCGTCACCGCGCTCGTCGAACTGAGCTACGCGAATACCGAGAGCGTGTCGGGGATGCTGACGCCGCGCTCCGGGCTGATCGGCGTCAGTGCGCCGCCGGGCTGGGCCGTGCGCGACATCTACGTCGGCAAGGACCAGCACGTGAAGGCCGGCCAGCGGCTGCTCGCGGTGACGCGCGACACGAGCTTCGTCAGCCAGGCGAACAACGTGCAGGGGATGCGCATGGCGCTCGACCGGCAGCGCGTCGAGGTGAAGCAGCAGATCGACGCGGCGCAGCTTGAATACCGGTCGTCGGTGCAGCAGATCAACCAGCAGATCGCCGCGCAGGGCGAGAGCCGCGGGCTGATCGACCGGCAGATCCAGGACCAGAAGCGCATCGTCGACGAATACGGCGAACGGCGCGCACGCGTGAAGCAGCTGCTCGACGAGCAGGTCGTGACGCTCGAGCAGTACAACCAGGTCAACACGCAGTACCTGCAGGCCGGGCAGGCGTACCAGGACCTGCTGCTGCGCCGTGCCGAGCTGGCGAAGAACGCGATGAAGCTGCGCGGCGATCTCGACACGATGCAGAGCAAGTACGACGGCGCGAACGCCGAGCTGAAGATCAAGCAGGAAGAACTGAATGCGAAGGAATACAACATCGACGAGAACGTGAACCAGGTGCTGTACGCGCCGGCCGACGGGCAGATCGTGCGGCTCGATGTCGTGCAGGGCGGCGTGATCGACCCGCCCGGCACGCGCGTCGTCGAGATCCTGCCCGCGAAGGCCGACGGGCTGATCGCCGAGGTCTACATTCCGTCGTCGAAGGCCGGCTTCGTGAAGAAGGGACAGGAAGTGAAGGTTGCGTACGCAAGCTATCCGGTCGAGAAGTTCGGCACCTATCGCGGCAAGGTGCTGTCGATCTCGCCCGTTGCGTTCTCGGCGAAGGAACTGAACCTGCCCGGCGACGCGGCCGCGCCGCAGACCTACTTCAAGACCTGGGTCGAACTCGCCGATCGCACACTGTCGTTCGAAGGGCGACCGTTGTCGCTGCGGGCCGGGATGATGCTGAAGGCCGACGTCGTGCTGGAGCGGCGCAGCCTGCTCGAATGGCTGTTCGAGCCGCTGTACCGGATCCGCCAGCGCCTGTTCGGCGTGCCGGCCTGAGCCGATGGCGAATCGCGACACGTGCCGCCGCCGCGCGCGGCCGGGTTCCGCGCGTCCGCTGTCGCGCTGGCTCGGCGCGACGCTGTTCGCATGCGCGGCCGCCGCGCACGGTGCGCCGCAGCCGGACGGCGACGCGGAACCGCGCTGGCAAGCCGGCGCCGACGGCATCGGCTTCTGGCCGGGCGGCGACGCGGACGGGTTCGATGCGAGCGCGTGGGCGACCGACGCGGGGCCGGCACGCGGCGGGCGCAACGGCGCTTCGGCCGACGCGGCGCCACCCGACGCCGTCCCGCTGACCGCACGCAAGATCACGCTCGGGCAGCGAACCGGCGGAGCGGGGCGCGCGTGCGCGGCAGCGCGCGACGATGGCGTGGACGGTATCGGCTTCGACGACAACGATGCGGCCGGCGGCTGCGATTCGGCCGCGCCGCATGACGCACCGGCAGATGGCGCCCCGGCCGGCGGCGTCGTCCACGCGGACCGGATGCCGTACGAACTGCATCCGGTCGATCCTTCGCGGCTGCCCGACCTGCCGGCCGCGCAAGCGCCGCCGTTGCTCGAGCAACTGGCGGGCGACGACCGCAACATGGTCGGCCTCGGCTGGCACTTCATCGCGACGACCGGCCGGTCGACGCCGGTGACGACGCGCACCGACGCGCTCGGACTGAACAGCTTCCAGAACCAGGGTTCGAGTCTGTCGCTCAGCAATACGAACACGCTGGCGTTCACGTTCACTCACTTTTTCTCGGAGAACTGGGCGGCCGAACTCGGGGGCGGCATTCCGCCGGTGCTGACGTTGCGCGGGCACGGCAGCATCGCGCTGCCGCTCGATCGCATCTTTGCCGGCGTCCACGGGCGCTTTCCGCTGATCGATCTCGCGAACACGCAAAGCAACCCGCTCGCGACCACGCGCGCGTGGCTCGGCTCCGTCGTGTTCAAGTACTACCTGGGCGAGCGGGACGATCGTTTCCGCCCGTTCGCGGGCATCGGCATCAGCTACACGCGTTTCACGAACACGAACCTGAACCCCGTGTTCCAGCGCAAGCTGGCGTCGCTCGGCGGGCTGCTCGCGGCGGGCGCGGACATCGGCAGCCTGCAGTCGCTGCTGCTCGACCCGGCGTTGTTCCAGCGAATCTGGGATGCCGGCGGCGACCTGCTGCTGTCGGGGAAGACCAACGTGTCCGCGAAGGTGAAGAGCGTGTGGGAGCCGGTGTTCACCGTCGGCGCGAGCTACCAGCTCACGCGCCGGCTCTGGGTCACCGGGATGGTCACCTACGTCCCGCTGCGGACCAGGATCACGCTCGACATCAGCCAGCCGAACCGGACCCTCGCATCGAACACGTTCGACATTTCGGCGAACCCCGTGCTGGCCAGCGTGCTGCTGAACTTCCGCTTCTGACGGGCGTGGCCGCCCGTTTTCATGAATTTGACGCGCGACACTGGGATAATGGTGGAGTTTGGCTGCGTCAATGACGGAAGGAGGCCCCATGGGCGACAACGATACCCGCACCGAGACCGACAACCTCGATACGAACTCGATGGAAGCGCGCCAGCGCCGTTTCGAAGAGGATCTCGTCGACGCGTACGACGAAGAGCTCGAGATGGAACTCGACGACCGGCGCTTCGACGACGGCGACGCATTGCTGTTTTCGCAAGAGCGCCGCGAGGCGCGCAAGGAATATTTCCGCGAGCTGTTCCGGCTGCAGGGCGAGCTCGTGAAGCTGCAGGACTGGGTCGTGAGCACCGGGCATCGGCTCGTCGTCATTTTCGAAGGGCGCGACGCGGCCGGCAAGGGCGGCGCGATCAAGCGCATCACGCAGCGTCTGAACCCGCGCGTGTGTCGTGTCGCCGCGCTGCCTGCGCCGAACAACCGCGAGCGCACGCAATGGTACTTCCAGCGCTACGTCGCGCATCTGCCGGCAGGCGGCGAGATCGTGCTGTTCGACCGCAGCTGGTACAACCGCGCGGGCGTCGAGCGCGTGATGAATTTCTGCACCGACGACGAGTACGAGGAGTTCTTCCGGTCGGTGCCCGAGTTCGAGAAGATGCTCGTGCGCAGCGGCATCCAGATCGTCAAGTACTGGTTCTCGATCACTGATCACGAGCAGGAAGTGCGCTTCCAGGCGCGGATCCAGGATCCGCTGAAGCAGTGGAAGCTGAGCCCGATGGACCTCGAAAGCCGCCGCCGCTGGGAGGCCTATACGGCCGCGAAGGAAGAGATGCTGCAACGCACGCACATTCCGGAAGCGCCGTGGTGGGTCGTGCAGGCCGTCGACAAGAAGCGCGCGCGGCTGAACTGCATCCACCACCTGCTGAGCCAGGTGCCGTATCACGAGGTGCCGCACCCGTCGATCGACCTGCCGCCGCGCGAGCATCACGAGGATTACATCCGCCGGCCGACGCCGGACGACATGATCGTGCCGGATACTTACTGACGCCGGAATGCGTCAGGCTTGATCGGGCACAGCGGGGAAGGTGGGTGCCTTGCCCGCGCGTCAAAGCGCCGGGAAACCCGCGCGCCCCTGCGTCAGGTCGAACAGCGCGGTTCTCGCATCGGCCTCGGCGGTTTCCGGCAGCTTGATCACCAGCTTCACCGTCATCCCGTACGCGCTGTCCACCAGTTCGTACGCGGCCTGTTCGATCCAGCGGCGCACGCGCGCCTCCTCGGGGTAGCCGATCTCGATCGCGAGGCGCGTCTGGCGAATCCGCTCGACACGCTCCGCATCGAGCAGCGCCGAGGCGATCGCGTCCGTATAGGCGCGCACCAGGCCACCCGCACTGAGCTTCACACCGCCGTAGTAACGCACGACCGCGCCGAGCACGCCGTCGAGATCGTGATGACGCAGCACTTCGAGAATGGGGCGGCCAGCCGTGCCCGACGGCTCGCCGTCGTCCGACATGCCCGACTGGCCGCCGGCCAGCAATGCCCAGCACACATGGGTGGCCGTCGGGTGCTCGTCGCGCAGGCGCTGCAGCACCTGCATCGCGGCGTCGCGGTCGTCGACGGGGATCGCGAACCCGATGAAGCGGCTCTTGCGGATCTCGAGTTCGGTCGTACGGGGTGCGGATAGGGTGTAAGTCACGTCGATCGTCAGGGGCAAGCATGCTCGATGCAATCGCCTGCCCGTATTCCGGATGTTGTCTGTCTCGGCGGTCGCGGATGCGCGGCGCCTGTCGAAGCATACCGCGCCCGGCGTCAGCGCACGCCGACCGACGCCCGCAGCGCCGCGCCCAGCGTGCGCAACGCTTGCCTCGCCTGCGCATCGGTCTGGTTCGAGTAAAGCACCACGTCGCGCGCCGGCAATGGCGGCAGCCCGTATTGCGTGCCCACGTCGATCGTGCCGGCGGGCGCCACGCGATGCCCGAGCGCCGCGACGGCGAGCCCCGCGGACACCGCCGCGCCGATCGTCGCGACACCGCCGCCGACAAAGACTTCCGTCCACGCGACACCGGCTTCGTCCAGCGCGCCGACCGCCATGCGGCGCACGCTGCACGGCTCGGCTTGCGTGGCCAGCCGCAGCGGTTGCGGCGGATGGTACTCGAAATCCGCCGCCGCCATCCAGCCGAACGACTCCGACAGGATGGTTTCGCCGTCGAGCCGCCGGCTGTCGTGCTGCAGCGCGACGGCCGCGTCGAGCTGGCCGCGGTCGAATGCATCGAGCACGTCGCGTGACGCCGCGACGCGGATCTCGAGCACGAGCGCCGGTTCCGCTTCGCTCATGCGCCGCAGCAGCATCGGGAGATCGGCGCCGACGACATGGTGGCTGACGCCGATCACCAGCCGCCGCTGCCCCGTGCCGAATGCGCCGACCGCACCGTGGTGAGCGGCGACCAGTTCGCGTGCCGGCTCCAGGAACGCGGCGCCGTCGGCCGACAGGCGCACCTGCCGCGGCGTGCGTTCCAGCAGGCGGCGGCCGAGACCGTCTTCGAGCCGCTTGATCTTCAGGCTCACCGCCGACTGCGTCGTGTCCATTGCCTCGGCGGCCCGGGTGAAGCTCTTGAGGTCGGCGGTCAGCACGAACGCCTGCACGGCTTCGATGTCGAGCGTTTTCATCGCGCACTCATCCATTTTAAAAACGAATCATTGAAATATGATGCCATCGTCTTTTCAAATGATTCAAGGTCTTCTACGCTGTTCCCAAGCCGTCGTGATGTCCCGCCGTTTCTTTCGCCAGGAGTCGATCATGCTGACCGCGTACTACGTGCACCGCCTGCCGGCGGACTACGACCTCGAGATCATCCGGAATCGCGTGCGCGAGCGCGGCAGGCTGTGGGACGACACGCCGGAATTGCTGTTCAAGGGGTTCCTGCTTCGCGAAGCAGGCCGTTTCGGCGCGACGGAAAACGGTTATGCGTCGTTCTACCTGTGGCGCAGCGAGCAGGCGTTCGCCCGCTTCGTGACGGACGGCCGCTATCGGGTCGTGACGGACAGCTTCGGGCGCGCGCCGATCGACGCGCAGGTCGCGCTCGATGCGCGCAAGGGCGCGGCAGCGACGGGACGCTTTGCGCGTCTGGAAACCCTCGATATTCCGGCGGATGCCGATCTCGACGCGACACTTGCACGAGAGATTGCGCGTAATCGCGAAGTCGCGGCACGGCAGGGGGTGGTGGCGGCTGCCGTCAGTCTCGATCCGCTGCGCTGGCGGCTGACGCGTGCGCTCGTCACGGATCACGAACCGGACGACGGCGCGGCCGGCACGGTGTACCAGATCCTGCATCTGGCGCGGCCGCTGCTCGACACGCTGGAAGCGGGCGGTGCGTGATGGCCGGCATCGCATCGCGATTGCCGGCCGGCCTGGTGGTTGCCGCGCATCTGGCCGGCGTGGCGGCGGCGATCGTCGTGATGGCCGCGCTCGCGACGGTGCTGGCGCTGCTGCTCCGGTAGCGCCGTTCGGATGATCGGCAGGCACGGGGAAGCCGGGCACGCGGCGCGCGGCTCCCCGCTGGTCCGGCGGCGATCAGTTGCCTTGCAGCCGGATATCGCGCGACGACGCACCGACATACACCGTCCCGCCCGATACGACCCGCCAGCCGTTACGCGACGTGTCCCACACGCTCTGCATGCGAGGCGATACGTTCACGCGCACATGCCGCGCCTCGCCCGGATTCAGCCGGATCTTTTCCCAGCCGACCAGCCGCTTCGGCGGTTCGTCCTTGTACGGCACGCCGAGATAGACCTGCGGCGTTTCCGCGCCGGCGACGCGCCCGTCGTTGCGCACGGTGAAGGCGACGCTCAGCGAGCCGTCCCATTGCTTCGACACCGACAGCCCCGAATACGCGAAGTGGGTATACGACAACCCGTGGCCGAACTCGAACATCGGCTTGATGTTGCGCGCGTCATACCAGCGATAGCCCATGTTCAGCTTTTCCGCGTAGACGGGGTCGTTGTCGAACGCGCCGTTTTGCCCCCAGGTCGGCGAATCCTGATCGCGCGCCGGGAACGTGACGGGCAGCTTGCCCGACGGATTGACCGCGCCGAACAGCACGTTCGCGATCGCCTTGCCGCCGGCTTCGCCCGGATACCACGCCTCGACGATGGCGGACACGTTGTCCTTCCACGGCATCAGCACCGGATTGCCGCTCTGGACGACGACGATCGTGTGCGGATTCGCCCGCGCGACGGCTTCGACGAGCGCATCCTGGTTCGACGGGTTCGCGAGGCTCAGGCTCTGCAGGTCGCCGAAATCCTCGCCGGCCGGCTGCGCGACCACGACGATCGCGACATCCGAGCGGCCCGCGAGCGCCGCGGCCTGGTCGATCTCCTGCTGCGTGTACGCGCGGAACGGCGACTGCTGGTCGCTGTTGCCCGCGTACGTGACCTGCGCGGCCGGCGCGAGCGCGCGGATCGCCGCGACGATCGGCACGTCGACCTTCAGCCACGGATTGCGCCACCAGCTGCAGCCCGTCGACGAACCGAACGTCAGGCCGCCGCAGCCCGCGAACGAACCCGAGACCGGATCGCGCGTGTTGCCGGAACCGCCGCCGGACAGCACGGCCGTGTCCGCATGGCCGCCGATCACGGCGATACGCGACAGCGCCGACGCGGCCAGCGGCAACTGGTTGCCGTCGTTCTTCAACAGGACGATCGACTGCTCGGAGGCCGCCTGCGCGAACCGGTTTGCCGCGGCGAAATCGATCGTGCCGCCGCCCTTGGCCGGATCGTCCATCACGCCGACGCGGATCATCACGGCGAGCTTGCGGCGCACCATGTCGTCGAGGCGTGCGGTCGACACCGAGCCGTTCGCGATCGCCTGCTTGACCGCTGCCGGCGTCAGGTACACGCTCGGCCCGACGTCTTCTTCCTCGTCGAGCCCCGCGTTGATCGCGGCCGCGGTGCTGTGCGTGGCGCCCCAGTCCGACTGCACCTGGCCCTGGAAGCCCCATTCGTTTTTCAGCACGTCGTTCAGCAGGTGATTGTTTTCACACGCATACGCGCCGTTCAAGCGGTTGTAGCTGCACATCACGCTGCCGGGTCGACCGCGCTTCGCGGCGATCTCGAACGGCAGCAGGTAAAGCTCGCGCAGCGTACGCTCGTCGATCTGCGTGTTGCCGCCCATCCGGCCGTGCTCCTGTTCGTTGCCGGCGTAGTGCTTGATCGTCGCGATGACCTTCTGCCGCTGCGTGGCGAGCGTGCGTTCGGCGAGCAGGTCGCCGGCGAGCAGCGGGTCTTCGCCGAGATACTCGAACAGGCGGCCGCCGCGCGGCTCGCGCGCGAGGTTGGTGCCGCCGCCGAGGCCCATGCCGAACCCTTGCGCGCGCAACTGGATCGCGACCTGCTTGCCGAAGTCGTACGACAGGCGGCGATCCCAGCTCGCGGCGACGGCGATCGTCGCGGGGAACGTCGTGCTGGCCTGCGACGTGCTGCCGGAGCCGGTCGCCGAATCGACCATGTTGAGATCGGGAATGCCGAGCCGCGGCACGCCCTGGATGTAGCCGGCGCCGCCGCCCGGCACCTTGGACATTTCGTATTGCGAATGAATGAACTGAAGCTTCTCGTCGAGCGTCATCTTGCGCACGAGCAGGTCGGCGCGTCGTTGCGCGGCGGCCGACGCGAATGTATCGGTCGCGTCGCCCTGCGAATTGAAATCGGCGTCGCCGGCGTAGGCGGTGGTGCAGAGGGTCGCTGCCAGCACGACGGCCGGCCAGAGTTTGTCTCGCATGTTGTTCTCCATGATCGTATTGCCGGTTGTTCGGATGATGTCTGGAGCTGCGCACGACCGGTGGATTCGCACCGGAGGTATTCGGCTGGCGCTGCAGGGTGGTTGCGCGTCGGCACGCCAGGCCAGGCGGGGAATCGTTACGGCCGGTTGGGCCCGATCGAACATCGAGGACGGCGACGCGGACCGTCCCGCACGGTCGATTCGGATGTAGCGATTCTCCGCAGCGACCAATCGTACGAATGTAGTTTGACTACAGCATCGGTGTTTCTACCGATACGTACGATCTTTTTTGGATGAGGTGGGGCGGCGAGGTGGAAAGGTGGTCAACGTTCCCGATTGCGGCTGTGCAGCAGTGTAAGAAGTGCCTGCGCGCCACGTTCTCGAGGGCGATACGGCGAGGCATGCGTTCCAGGTTGTTGCGTGCGCATCGAACCTGGCTTAGGCCATTTCACGCACTGTTTGTCGAGATTGTCGCCTCTATTCTGGAATGGGCGAGCACAAACGATCGTGCTCGCCCATTCCATTCGGATTCCCCCATTTTTTGACTTCTTTGCATCGCGATTGAATCGCGGCGATATGGAGCGCTTGAATGACAGCAGAATTTCCGGCTACATACGTTGTGGGTAACGCGACGGGTCTGACCGCCCGGCCGCTGCTGCAGGAACTGGTCGACCTCCCGATGAGCGTGAGGCGGTTCGGGGTGAAGGGTGACGGCGTGACTGACGATACGGCGGCACTCCAGGTGGCGCTCAATGCCGGGATCCCGCTGTATTTCCCGCCGGGGACTTACCTGTACAGCAATACGCTGACGGCAACGGCATCGATCGTCGGAGCCGGGTGGGACTCGATCCTGCAATGCACGACGTCGCACGGACAGAATTCGGTGATCTACTGGAGCGGCGCCAGTAATTTCAAAATCCGGAATCTGCAATTCTTTTCAGTGAATGCGACCGCGTATTACCCCGACGAGAACGCCGGTTCGATCAACTTGCAGGGCTGCAGCCAGTTCGAAATCTCGGGATGCAAGTTCAATAATTCGGCCGGCGGCGGCGCGCTGATGCGCAGTTGTGTCAACGGCAAGGTGTTCGGCAATACGCTGCTCAACATCTGGCATGACGGCATTCATGTGACGAAGGCAAGCGCTGATATCACGATTACGAACAACGAAGTGATCAACGGCGGCGACGACGCGTTTGCGGTGGTGGGTTATTTCAACGAGGGCGTCCGGCCCCGCCGTGTCACGATCGCAAACAACCGGGTCGTCGGAACCAAATATGCGCGTGGCGTAGCGATCGTCGGGGCGCAAGACATCACGGTGACCGACAACCAGATCTACAACCCGATGGCGGCCGGCATATATGTCGCATCGGAGTTGACGAGTGTTTACCAGTCGTACGGCAACGACAATGTGACGATCGCGAACAACGTTCTGGATACGTGCGGCGTTCAATCGAATATCGGTGCAATCGTCAATTCGCCGAATGGACCGATCGGCTATGGGGCATTGGTCGTGACCGCAACTGCCGGATTCAACAACTCGCATATCACGATCGTCAACAACACGATCAAGAACGCTGCGGGAACGCCGATCGGACTGTGGCAACCAGCTGGAAACAACATTCACGTCAACATCTCGCAGAACACGATCAGCAATGCATGGGATCCCAACAACAAGAACGGATTCCCGTTGACGACGATCGGTGCGACGTCGGCATCGATGACACTGAACTTTGCCAATACGCCTGGCGTCGCGGTCGGCATGACCGCGTGGTATTTCAATGGATCGACGAGCGTACAGATCGGTATGGTTGTATCGGCGGGCACTTCGACGGTCACGCTGGACAGGAAAGCGACCGTTCCCAGTGGTGCGGCCGTGATCTTTTCGGGCGTCGGCCTGTTCGGGGCGACGATTTCGTCGACGGCTTCTGCTGCGAGCGGCGCCACCGTGCTCACGTTCTCCACGACGACGGGCGTGACTTGCAACGATCTCTACGGTTTCGGATCGCCAGGCGATGAAACGACCGGCGTCTCGATCGGGCAGACCGTCAGCGGTCCCAACATCGCGGCTGGAACCTTCGTGACCGGTGTGACGGCGACTTCAGTGACGCTCAGCAAGGGCGTGACGGGCACCGTCGCAAATGGTGCCGCCATCGTATTCACGCCGATGGTCTGCATGGCGTCGCAGACCATCGTGACCTCGGCCGCGTCGGCGGCAGGGACCAACACGCTGACGTTTACGCCTTATCCGTCGGCGCGTGGCTGTGCAGTCGGCCAGGGGGTATCCGGAGCGAACATTCCGACAGGCACGTATGTAACCGCGGTGTCGGGTAATGGCAACGGTCCGACAGTCACTCTGTCGAACAACATTACTGGAACCGGAATCGCAAACGGCGCGTCCATCACGTTCACAGGGACTGGGGGATTGAGCGCGGTGTCCGGAATTGCCTTGTACAACACTCGCAATTGCATCGTTTCGAAAAACCAGCTATCCGGCATATCAAAGGACGGGATATACGTGGATGGCTCTTGCGCGAATGTCACGGAGATCAGCGACAACGTCGGAGAAAACATCGGCTGCTGCAATGGACTCGCCCGTTTCATAACGATCGGAACGCTTGTCGCCGGCGCATCTCTCAAAGTTCGTGGCAATTACATGGCTCAGCCCGTCAATTATCCGCGGGCGATCGACACGCTGATTTCCTCGAGTTCGTGGAGTTCTACTGCGTGGGGCGAGGACAACATCGCTCAGAACGGATTTGTCGGTCTTGGGGTGCAGCTCAACCCGGTCGCGCAGACGGTCGGTCCTTCGCCATGGACGTTCGCGAACCGCAACCTCAGCGGGGTCAGCATGTCTGTTACCGGCGGTACCGTATCGTCGATCGCCGTGTCGCGAAACGGGCAGGCGGCCTATGCCGCCGGCTTGACGAACGGTCTCATCGATCTGAAGCCAGGCGATGCGATGACGGTCACCTATAGCGCTGCCCCGACGGTCGTGATGATTCCAAGACTGGGGCAATAGCGGTTGTGCGGAGCCTGATGCGGCGGACCGATATTCGTGTGACGAGTTGAGTGAGGTTCCTCACATACGTACGGTGCCGGACGGTGTTCAATCGTGTACTCCGGCGCGCATTGTCGCGCCGGAGTACGACCGGCTCGACAGCGCCATGGCGATCGAGTGCCGATGATGCCGCCAGGGACAATCGACCGGGCGGGTTCGCGACCGGGCGCAGATCTGCACGTCGACGGACGAACGCCAATATGGCTCACGCGTGCCGAGCGGTCGGTTGGGGCGACCGTGCGCGACCGGTAATGCGAGCCTTGCGTGGAAGCGGCGCCGCAAGTCCGAGACGGTGTGTTGTGAAAATGTAATGTGACGTACGGAACGCGTCGGGATTGGATGGCTTAATCGCCGCTATCCGAGCAGGTTGTCGTGTCTGGCCTGTCAAGCTGATCCGGGGGAACGAACAGAAATGTAACGTCGTCCGAACTAATAAATTACCAAGACCAATCTCAACTCAGAGGCGCTTGCAGGTCAGGCGATCCTCGACAGGCACTCGCCGGACCCGGACGGTCACGCGGGTGTTTTCACATACAGGCGTTTCCGTGGGAACCCAAATCGATACGCAAGGACGGAGCCGGTTACGGGGAGCCGGCTCGCATCGTCGCAACGTCAGTCGTTCCCGATTCGGTTTATTCGGCCAGGCGTACATGCAGCCTCGTTCCGGCCGCGAGTTAACGCTCACCCGGACGCACGCGCAGCCGTCTCCGGTGCCCGGATGCCTGCTTCGCGGCATGCGGCAGGCATCCAGCGGCGCGACGAACCATCAGGTGTATGGCGAAAGGACCGGATCATGACACCCATTCAGTTCAACGGATGTGTCGGCTGGTTTCACGCGGGCCATCGCCCACATGGCATCGTGATTTGCGAGCCGCTCGGTCACGAGGCGCTCTGGCTTCACAAACTCGTACGCGCGCTCGCCGAGCATCTCGCCGAGCGCGGCTTTCCGGTGCTGCGATTCCACTATCCCGCGAGTGGCGACTCGCTGGGCGACGAACATGACGCCGACCGCTTCAACCACATGCTCGAGAGCGTTCGGCATGCCGCCGATGCGCTGCGCGAGCGTGTCGCGTCGGACACGCTGACGCTCGTCGGCGTGCGCGCCGGCGCCGCATTGGCGCTCCTCGCCGCGGACGGCATCCCCGGATTCACGCGCTTCGTCGCGCTGGCGCCGGTGGTGCGCGGCCGCGGCTACCTGCGCGAGCTTTCTCTCGTCGCGCAACGCTGGCTCGACAACGTGCCGCCGGCCGTGCGGGAGGCGGTTCGAGACGAACGGCCTCTCCACGTGCTCGGGCACGCGTATCCCGACGATCTCGTCGCGGCACTGCGGGGCATCAACTTGTGTGAGTCTGCCGGACAACTCCAGGCGTTGCCGGCGCGCGCGCTGCTCGTCGATACGCCGTACGGCGACGGTCCTGCGCTGTCGGACGCGCTCCAGGCACGCGGTGTGCCGGTCGATACGCGGACCTGTCCCGACTGGGGCGGCCTCATGCGGGAGCCTGTCTGGTCGCGGCTGCCCGAAGGATTGCTCGATACGATCGCGAACTGGGTCGACGATGGTTCCGATGCGGCCGTGCGCGCTCCCGTGCGGGGTGCCGAGTCAGCCATGACCCTGTCGGGCGAGGGCTGCATCGAGCGAGTGATCTCCGTGGGGCCAGGGCGGCTGGTCGGCGTGTTGTGCGAACCGGCCGGCAGCACCCGGCGTGCTGCCGCGCCGACGCTGTTGATCACCAATACGGCGGCCAATCCGCATGTTGCCGACGGCCGGTTTGCGGTTCGACTTGCCCGGTCGCTCGCTGCATCGGGTATCAGCAGCCTGCGCGTCGATTCGAGCGGCGTCGGCGACAGCGGCCCGCGTGCGAGAGACGATCAGTCGGACGTTCCGTACTCGGACCAGGTGATTGACGATATTGCATCCGCAGCCGACTGGCTGAAGGAACAGGGACATCGCGAGATCGTGGCGTTCGGGATTTGCTCCGGAGCGTACGCGTCGCTTCATGCCGCTGCGCGCGAGCATTTCGCCGGCGTGATTGCGGTCAATCTTCCGGTTTTCATATGGCCACGGGGAGAAACACTCGCGAATGCCGTCAATAACCAGACCAATTCGATGCGCGGCTATTGGGCGTCGCTGCGCAGCCGCCACAAGCTGCGTCGGCTGATGCTCGAAGGGCGCGATCTGCGGCCGGTCCTGCGTGCCGCGTTCCGTTTCGTCACGGGCGTCATGACCGTGCCCATCAAACGTGTCGGCGAGCATTTCGGCTGGTGTCCGGGTTGCGAGACGCCTCGGGGATTGCTGCGAGACATGTCGGCGCGCGGCATCCGTACCCATCTCGTCTACGGCACATTCGATGCGGGCGTCGACTCGCTCGTCCGGCATTTCGGCCCCGCATCCCGTGCGTTCGCGCATTGGCCGAACGTATCCGTCGATATGCAGGACGCGCTCGATCACTCGTTGCACGGCAACGCCGCTGCGCAGTACGTCGTCACGCGTTGTACCGAAATGCTTGCCGGCTGGTACGCGCCGGCCGAATTCGCGGCACCCGCGCAGCCGGAGCACGCGCATTCATGACGTTCGGGCAGACGTCGCGCGCGGGCCCGGCCTACCGGCGATCGCGGCGTCTCTCCCGTGCGGGCGCCTCGGCAGCGAGGCACCAGGGAGCACGCCGGCGGCGGTTTTGCCGGAGTCTCCGACTAACGTAACCGGGCGAACAGTTCCGCCGCTTCGGTCGCCTTATCCTGACAGTGTCGAATTTTCATGGGGTCGCCTTTTCGCAGGCGCCATCGCGACTCCGTTCAGGAATGACAATGAAGCCAGAGTGCCGGGAACATCGGAAGTGGAATCTGCGTCACCGCGAGCGGGTGGCGCACGATCGGGTGCATGCGACACGGGATGACGCCGGTTCGCGAAACGCGCGTGCAATGATCGGGCCCTGCCGTGCAGGCGATGACGCGGCCTCGCGCTCACGGCATTGCGTTCGCCGAGGCCGATCGTGATGCGTGTGCTGGTGATCAACGACTTCGCTCGCAAGGGCGGTGCCGAGGAAGTGTACCGTGTGTCCGTCGACGTGCTGCGTGCCCGCGACGGCGTTGTCGTCGAAACCTTCGACGAGCGTGCACTACCCGATGTCGAAGGCGGCGGGCGTGCAAGTGCGTGGTCACCTGCGGCCGCGCGTGCGCTCGTTGCGCTGCTCGATCGGTTTCGACCGCAACGAATCCTCGTGCACAACTACCACAACCGACTTTCGAGCGCGATTCTGCCGGTGCTCGCGCGCTACAAGCAGCACTCGGGATGTGGCCTGTTCATGACCGCGCACGATTACCATCTGTTGTTCTACAACCCGAGCCTGCTTGTCTATCCCCGCGGACGCGCGCAACCGTTGTCGATCGACCTGCTGCATCGCAGCCGGCGCGTCGCGCTGAAGGCCAGCCCGCGCGGAATTCTTCACGACGTCGCGAAGAAGTTGCATTGGCATGCGGTCGATGCGCTTTTCGATCCGCTTGGCCTGTTCGACGAGATCCTCTGCCCGAGCCCGTTCATGCGAGATCTCATCGCGCAGTGCGGCCGAACTCCCGCCACACTGGTGCCGAACCCGATCGACTCGACGCTGGTTCCTCGTCCGCCCAAGCCCGTCCGGAGCGATCGCCTCGATCTTGCGTTCGTCGGACGTGTGGATGCGGACAAAGGCCTCGGCCGGTTTCTCGCGCTCATGAGCGAATCGGCCGGCGATGCGATTGCGTCGCTTACCGTTTACGGCGACGGGGCCGAGCGGGCCGACCTGGAAAAACGTTACGCGATGCTCGTCGAATCGGGGAGGCTGCGCTTTGCCGGGCGCCTCGATCATGCAACGTTGTTCGCCGCGCTGCCGACGCACGATGCCCTCGTGTTACCGTCGATCTGGGTGGAAAACGCCCCCCTCGTGATCGTGGAGGCGGCGATGCTCGGCCTGCCGGCGCTCGTGCACGACATCGGAAGCCTGTCGACCTTTGGTGACGAGATCGGTAACAAGATCCTCTACCGGAGCACGGCCGAAGGCTTCGCGCATGCGCTCACCGAACTGCGCGCGCACCTCGATAGCGACAATCGTCACTACGACTGGTCGCGTTACTCGGTCGAATGCTACGCGTCGTCGCTGTGTGCCGTACTTGGCATCGGCACGGATGTACCGCGAACGTGGGCACATTGACAGTTGGCACACTGTTTCCTCTCAGCCCGTAAAGCACGATGACCGCTGTCCGAAAAAATTTTACGTTGTTGTTCGCATTGCAAATCTCGACGTACGTCGTGCCGCTCGTCACGTTGCCGCTGCTGACGCGCGTGCTCGGCCCCCTGCAATACGGGCGGTTGTCGTTCGTGCTGGCGGTGACAACGTATTTCATCAATCTGGCCAATTACAGCTTCGACCTGACCGCAACGCCGCGTGTCGCGCTGGCGGACGGCAGGGTGGAGCGATCACGGATTTTCTGGGCAACGGTGTGTGCCCAGTGGGCGATCACGGTCGCCGGCTTCGCCGTGCTCGTCGCGCTGACCCTGCTCATCCCGCATTTCGCGGCGGAGCGCACGGCGCTGCTGATCGGGTTCGGGATGGCGGTCGGTGCCGCGCTGACGCCGGGCTGGTACTTTCAGGGCATCCAGAAGCTGAGCGTCTACAGCGTCACGGTGGTCGTGTACCGTGCATGCAGTGTCGTTGCCTTCTTCTTGTGGGTGCGCACGCCGGACGATCTCCTGCACGCGGTTGCCATCAACGCGGCGGTGCCGTTGCTGTGCGGAGTGACGTTGCTTGCCTACCTGTTCCTCCGCCGCGAGATCGACAGCGTCCGCGTGCGGTTCGCCGACATCGCCGCCGCGCTCAAAGGCGGCTCGCAGGTGTTTCTGGCATCGACGTCGATCTCGTTCTATGCATCGACCAATACCATCCTGCTGAGCATCGTCTCGGGCAGTGTCGCCGCCGGTTATTTTTCCGCTGGCGACAAGTTGATCCGGGCTGCGGTCGGCCTGCTGCAACCGCTGAGAGCCGCAACCTATCCGCACGTCACGTATCTGATGCATCACGCGCGTGACGACGCGTTTGCATTCCTGCGAAAGCTGATCGTGCTGCAGGGCGCGTTGGTGCTGGCCATGTCGGCAACGATCTACGCATGCGCACCGCTCGTCGTCCGGATCCTGTACGGCAGCTCGTTTGCGCCGACGGTCGGCGTGCTGCGTTGCCTGGCACTGGTGCCGTTCATGGCATGCATGACGGATCTGTTCGGTGTTCAAACCATGCTGCCGATGGGCATGAAGCGCGCCTTCAGCATCATCCTGATCTCGTCCGGTGTGCTGAACGTGACGCTGCTGCCGCCGCTTGCCATGCTGTTCGCGGAGCGTGGCGCGGCGATCGCGGTGTTGCTCGCCGAAACGGCCGTCGCCGTCGCGCTCGCGTATGTCCTCTGTCGTGAGCGGGTCGGTCTGATTAACCTGTCGGCACGTTCGGGCTGAGGCGATTCGTGCGCCGCCGGCGAGGAGGCGGCGATGGAAGCGTGATGCAACGGATTCGCCATCCTTCCGAACGGCAGCCATTGTGCGATGCGAGTCGACAGGCGTCGCCGTTGCCGTCCCTCCGACAAGCCGCTTACTTGGTGATGAGCGCCCCGGTCAACCCCGCGCTGATGGCGGGCAGCAGCAGGTTCAGCACGCGGCTCGCGCGGACCAGCCCGGTGTTGTCGACATACACGATATCCTTCGACGCGAGCGGGAACTGATTCGCGAGCAGCATCGAGACGGGCGACTTCATGTCGAGGTGATAGATGACCGGCTCGCTGTCGGCGGCCTTGCGCAGCACGAAAACCTGTTGGGCGTTCGACGTCTGCTGGTTGAGCTGGCCGGCCTCCGAAAGCGCCGCACTCAATGTGAGCGAGCCATCGCGTTGGGGCGGCACGGCCGTCGGCTTGTTCACTTCGCCCATGACATAGACGGGATTGTCATCGCGCGCACCCACATGCAACAGGTCCCCCGGCTGCAGCATGATGGCGGCGGGACTCTTGCCCGTCTTCATCATCTGCGCGACGTTTACGGGATAAGTCGTGCCGTTGCGACTGATCGTCACGCGACTCTGATCCGCGCTCGGCGCGAAGCCGCCCGCGCGATTGACCGCTTCGACCAGGGTCATCGGAATGTCGTTGATCGCCTGCGAACCGGGGGCGCGCACTTCGCCGTCTACGTACACTTGCTCGGCGCGGAACGATGCGACGCGAACGGTCACTTGCGGTTTGATAAACACTTTCCTGAGTTCGGCATCGAGTTCCCGCTGGACCTGCGCCGAAGTCTTCCCGGCCGCGCGGATCGGCCGCGTCACGTACGGGAACTGCACGTTGCCGTCGCTATCGACCACGAAACCGGGTGCTGCGTCGGACGATTTCGTGTTCTGCGTGGGCTGGCCGACAGCGGCAGCGAATTCGGGGTGATCCCACACCGTGATTTGCAGCACGTCGCCCGGGCCGAGCTTGTAGCCACTCGGCTTGCCGAGCAGATTGCCCGGAATCGGCGACGAGGTGCGCTGCTTCTGCTCCGTGTGAATCTGGTTGATCAGCGTCAGATCGATCTGCTTGACCGGCACCTTCATGTCACTGGTCACGTCGCCATTGTCGGCGGTCGTGACCGGCAATGCAGCCTGGTCTGCCATGTGCTGGCCCGGCGCGAACGCACACGCCGAAAGCAGGGTGGAAATCGCCACGGACAGCGCGGCGCGCATTCGACGCGCTGCATGGTCGTTCTTTTTCAGCGCGAGCGTATCGAACAGCTGGTGGTTGTTCATGTCGTCATTCAGCATGGTAAACCGGCTGGTCTGCCGGCCGGATATGACCCGTATTTAGAAACAATTTAAATTAATTTAATACTTGCCGTGCCTTCGAGTTTCTGGCGTTTCTCGTCTCGACATCCTGATATCGGCGGTCATGCGTCCGGCTGCGCCATCAAGCCCGCAATTGTCATGGATTGTCGAAAGGGGAAGCGACGGGCACTTAACATAGCACGAGACAGATGGGCAACCGAGAGATTCGCGCCATCAGTGCCTGTTAATGTAAGCCATCGCACTTAGCGCGTCGGGTATTTATCGCATAGTGGCCCGGACAAACAGAATCATTGGGGTTCCTGGGGCAAGGGTTAAGTGGCGCACTTTTTACCGACCTGCAGTCGGATGCAGGGCAGGCGCCCACGATGGCCCGGCCTGGCAAGGGTGTCGCGCGGCACGCGTGACCACGAGCACGCGGCGCCACGAGAAACCTGGCAAGGTGGCAATTTGGGAGTTTATGCATGGCATTGGATAAGCGTTCATCTAATGAGTACCGAGACGGCGCGGGAAATATTTCCCGCGACGCGACTCGCTTTACGCTGACCGAATTGCTGGAAAATGTGTTTTATTATCGAAATGCATTTATTTCTGTTTTTCTGGGGTGCCTGCTGTTGGCGATCGTGTATGCGATGTCGGCGACACCGATTTATTCTGTTGACACATTGATACAGGTCCAGGAAAACAAGCATAGCGCGCTGGGTTCGCTTTCGGAGATTTCGAATGCGCTCGATATTCAGAACTCCGCCGTCATCGGCGAAATCGATATCGCTCGCTCGCGCACGGTCGTCACCCAGGCGATCGAGAAAACCGTCGCGCAGGCGGAAGTTTCAGTCAGTAATCGGATTCCGCTCGTCGGTGGTTTTCTTGGTTCGATCCTGTCGAAGGATGCGGATGGTCTCGTCAAGCCGTTGTTCAATACACCGTTCTGGGCGTGGGGCGGTGAACGAGTCGAATTCAGCAAATTCGACGTCCCGGATGCACAGCTTGGCAAAAAACTGGAGTTTGATTATCTCGAGGGCAACCGTTTCCTGTTGAAGGACAGCGATGGCCAAACGGTGTTGAAGGGCGTCATCGGCCAGCCGAGCGAAGGCAACGGCTATCGCGTGGAGGTGTCGCGGATCGTGGCGCGCCCCGGTACGGAGTTCCGGGTACGGCGGGTTGCCACGTCCGTTCGACTCGACGCCGTCCTGACCAAGCTGGCCGGCGCTGAAACGAAACGCCAGTCGGGCATCATGCAGCTCAGTCTCGAGGATCCCGATCCTGTGTTTGCCGCGCGGCTGCTCAATGCGATAGCCGCGGCCTATCTGGATATCAACGCGAGACGGCGTTCAGACGACGCGGAACGCAGCCTGGCGTTCCTTGAAGCGCAACTGCCGGCGGTGAAGGCACGGCTGGAGCAGGCGGAGCAGGCGCTGAACACGTTTCGCAACTCGCAAGGTTCGATCGATTCGCAGGGCGACGTCAGGCTGCTCATTGACCAATTGGCGCTGGTGGACAAGTCGCGGCTCGAAGCCAAGCTCGAGTATCAGGACTTGTCGTCCAAATATGTAGCCGGACAGCCTCAGATCGCGGCCGTGGTCAACAAGCTGAAGACGCTCGATCAGCAGGCGGCCGAATTGAAAAGCAAGGTGGCGCACTTGCCGTCGCAGCAGCAGACCTATTTGCGTCTGGCGCGAGACGTCGAAGTCAATAACCAGCTCTATGTCGGCTTGCTGAACAACACGCAGCAGTTGCAGATCGCGAAAGCGGGCACGGTCGGTAATGCATCGATCATCGACAAGGCCGATGTGAGCGACAAGCCGATTCGGCCGAAGCGCATGCTCGTGATCGTGCTGGGTGCAGTGGTCGGGCTGATATTGGGCGTTGCCGTGGCACAAGGCTTTGCATTGTTTTTCAGGCGTGTTCGTGATCCGAAGTATCTGGAAGCAATGGCCGGCGTGCCGATGCTCGGTGTACTACCGTCGTCGCCGCGGCAGATCGAGGCCGACCCGAGCGACAGGTCGGCTTTCATGGCGGTGAGCGAGCACCCGGATACGCCGCTCGCCGAGGCGATGGCGAATCTGGCCATGCTGTTGCGTTGCAGGATGAGCGCGGATCGGGGCAAGGCGACGACTGTCCTGATGACGTCGCCCGAACCGGGGCAGGGCAAGTCGATGATCTCCGCCAATATTGCTGGTCTGTTTGCGGCCAGCGGCCTGAAGACCCTGCTTGTGCGCGCCGATGCGGGCCAAGGGAGCATCGACCGACGCGTGCCGGCGAAATACGAGAAGGGTTTGTCGGATGTGCTGAAAGGCTCGATCGATCTCAGGAAGGCGATCGCGCGCGTTCAGGAAAATCTCGACATGCTGTCTGCCGGAAAACAGGTCGATCGCGTGCCGAACCTGTACGGCACCGAGAAGCTGGGGGCGCTGCTCGCCTCGCTGCGCGGCGAATATGACGTGATCATCGTGGATGCGCCGCCGGTTCGTCCGGCAGCATACGTCGCCATGTTGTCGAGGTTCGCCGACATCACGTTGATGGTGGCGCGTCAAGGTTCGGTCAGCTACGTCGATGTGGCGGACGCGATCGAGAACCTGAACAAGGTCGGTGCGAACGTGGATGGCCTGGTGTTCAACGGCTTCGCGCTTTCACCGTTGCGCCACGGCTATTACGCGAACGGGAACCGACACGCGAAGGAAACCCGGGCGCAGGCCGATCCTCGCTACGTCGCATCCGATACGTTGTGGTTCAGGGCATGGACGCGCGTAAGAAAGGAGCTGCTCAGAAACGTTGCGTGATGTCGAGCAGAGCGGAGCGCAGAAAATGAATCATCGGATCATGGCGAAACGAACACCTCAAGTCGATACGGATACGGCACGAGCCATGCCGTTCGTCGGGTCATGGTTGATCCGGCCTTCCCGGACGCGGTTTGCCATGGTCCTGAGCGCCCGTGATGATCAGCCATGCGCCGCCGGGTACGGGTGCATGACGGATGGCGCGAATTTCGGGTTGCGGCACGATGGATAGAACGACGGGAGCATTGGGCGGCACGGGAGGCTTTGTTTCCGCGAACAGCTTGATCGGGTTGACGCTGTTCACGCTCGCATTGCTGTTCAACGCGGTGATGCCGGCGCTCGGCATGAAGGAGTCGAGCGCCTTGTGCACGTTTCTGCTGGCAACACTGGGGCTCGTCGCCCTGGTCAAATCGCGCCCGGTGTTTGCCATTTCGATGCTTTACGTACTGGCGATCGGCATGACCGCATTCCTTGCAGGCGTGGGATTGGAGGACGGCGGCTATCTGACGGAAACCGACGTCATCGGTGACGCGACAGGGGCGTTCAGCCGGCTCCTTTCGTTCTATCTGATTTTCGTCGTCTGTGCGTTCGTTGCCTTCGATCGGTTTCTGGACGAACGCCCGGCGCGCGAGCCGATCAAGGCACGGATCACGTTTCAACCGATCAGTATCGTGATCGGGTTCGGGCTCGCGGCCACGATCATCGCGATCGGCGTGATCGCGGGTCTGACGTCCGGGTTCTCGTTGTTTTCCGGCATCAATCGATACGCGCTGCGGAATGATTCATCGAACGGGACGATGTTCAACCTGTTCCTGAACAATCAGTCCTTCATGGGTTTTCTGCTGGGCACCATTGCCACCAGTCCCGACAAGCGCATCCGAGCGGCGGCGATCCTGACGATGGCTGTCGACCTGGCGCTCAACGTGATGCATGGCGAGCAATTCATGGCAGTGCTGCACATCGGGTTGTGCTCGCTGGCGCCGTTCATTTCGATTCATGCGATGAACGGCAAGCCGGTTGTCCGCTTTCTGGGTATCGGTGCGGGACTGGCGCTGTTGCTGGGTGCCGTTTCCATTGTGTACTCCTACCGCGGGCAGGGGCTCGAAGTTGCCGACATGCTTTCGTCGCGCTTTCTGCTTCAGGGCCAGCCGTGGTACGTGGTCGACAACGATGCACACCTGTTCACGGCGCCGAGGCTGGGTGGCACGGACGCCTTCTGGCGCTTCGTGAACTCGCTCGGTTCCTGGACCATGCCGACATTTTTCGACGATTCCGAACCGAGCGGCTTGCGTGACTTGATGAAGTCGTACACCGAGCCGAGCGTGCTCAGGGCCTACATGTTCGACGACGTGACCTTCACGATGGGGAACATGGCCGTGCCCGTGTACTGGTTCGGCTATGCCGGAGGCGCTCTCTTCATCGCGATGACCGGCCTGGTGTACGGCGCGCTCGGTGCGCTGCAGATTCTGGTGGCGATGCGCGGCGGGGTCGTGATGCTATGGCTGATGGCGAAGGTCTTTTCATATGCAACCTTCGCCGTTCAGCAAGGTGAATACTGGATGATGTTCGGCTCGCGTACGGCTTTTTATGCAGTTCTCGCACTCGCCTGGTGGTACTGGGTCGATGCGAGGCATTCGGATCCCAAATGAACCCGGCCAGCCGCCTTGTGCCTTGAGTCTTCACCATTCCAGTCATGTCAAACGCGATGAGTTCCGAGCGGTTTCAGCATATCGACGCCATGCGTGCCGTTGCGGTGATACTGGTCATATGGACGCACTATGCAGAACGGTTCGTCCCTCTTGCCGGTTCACAGCAGGTGCTGGACACGCTGCAGCGCTCCGTGAATTTCGGAAGAATCGGGGTGGTCATTTTCTTCGCGATCAGCGGCATGCTGATTCCAACCAGCCTGCACGGCGAGATCGGCGCGGGCACGAAGCGGTTCCTCGTTCGTCGATTTCTTCGACTGTATCCGGCCTATTGGCTGGCGCTGCCCGCAGGGTATTTTGTTCATTGGTATTTGTTCGATAAAACGATGGACCTGCGTGGCATTCTGGCAAATGTGACCATGATCCCGGTTGCCTTTGGGGAAAGCCTGATCCTGCCGCATGGCTGGACGCTGGAAACGGAGTTGTATTTTTACGGGTTGTGCCTGATTTTGTTCTGGTGCGGGGCGCTTCACCGGATGCTCCACCTGTGCCTGGTCACTGTCGGGTTATGCGGATTGTTCGTGTTGACGCTCAAATTGCACCTGTTCCCGGCTGATCTTCTCAGTCAGTACAAGACCATGCCATATCATCTTGGCATCATGTTCTGGGGCGCATGCTTTCGCCAGGCGTACGACAACCCCACGCGACTGCTGCATGTCGGACTGGCCAGAGGCGGTGCGCTGTCTCGGCTCTCCGTCACTTACCGGGCGGCGGTCGCTTATGCAACGGTACCGGTCGTCGGCGTTGCGCTGGCGGGGGCCATCGATGATTGGCGGCATCACAACACGTTTCACCTTCCGATTTCGCTTGCCTACATGATCGGCATCGCGACGTTCGCGATGCTCGCGACCGTGCTGAAGCTTCGCATCCGCCTGCTGTCATGGATCGGCAAGATCAGTTACTCGGTGTACCTGTTGCACAGTCTTCCGCTGTTTGCGGCGTACTGGCTGTGTCAGCGTTTCCACATCGCCGGATGGCCGCTCGGTCTGTACATGTTCGTACCGATGGTGCCTTTGATCCCGTTGTCGTGGGCCGGCTACCGGCTGTGTGAAGCACCGTTCGTGAAGCTTGCGCGTACGCTCACGTCGCGTCGGGGGCGTGGTGTGCTCGCGTCCGGCGATGCGACCGGCTGATGCGTGCGCCGGGTTCCTCCCTGGAAATGATTCGATATGCGCAGATCGCAGTGCCTGTCTCGCGTATGCGCCGGTATCGCCGGCATGACGATGGCTGGCTGCCTGGCGTGGCCGGGGTTCGCCGCGGCAGTATCCGGCACTTCCGGAACGAGTGCGATTCACGTGGATCTACCGGCTGCGTACGTTCATCCCGACCCCGATGCAGCCGATCAGGCGGACGAACTGCAGCGGGCGCTGGACGTGCTGCAGCCGGGCCAGCGGCTGGTGTTCATGCCGGGACGGTATGTCGTCGGCCGTTCGCTGGTCGTGCGGCAGCGGCATGTCGTGTTGTCGGGTGTCGGCGCGACGCTGATTGCGACCGTTCCCGGCAATCAGACGATCGAGATGCGGGGCGACGGGTCGACGCTCGCCGGGTTTCATCTCACGGGAACCGGCACGACGCGTCTCGACACGCCGAAATCGACCAAGGTCGAGGTGACGGGGCGTGACGTGCAGGTGCTCGACAACGTCATCGACGGCGGCGCCAGCGCGGGTATATTCGTGTTCGGCGGAGCGGACGTCGCGATCGTCGGCAACCGGGTACTGTCGACACTCGCCGACGGCATTCACATCACGCACGGCGCGCGCAATGTACTGGTTCAGGGCAATGTCGTCCGCGGGTCCGGCGACGACATGATTGCCGTGGTGAGCTACCTGGCCGACGGGGCGTTGACCCGCAACGTGCTGATTACCGGTAACGTGCTCGAAGGCAATACGTGGGGGCGCGGAATCACGGTGGTCGGCGGCGCGGAGGTGACGATCTCGAACAACACCGTGCGTGACGTGCAGGTGAGTGCGGGGATCCTTGTCGCGCAGGAAGACAGCTACCGGACCTACGGCGTGTCCGACGTCCGGGTCGAGCACAACGTGGTATCGGCCATCCAGACCGCGGCCGGCCGGACCGACCCGCGTCCGCTCACTCAGCAGGCCGCGATCGAGGTCAGCACGTGGTCGGGCTCGGTGACGCGCGTGGCCGTGATCGGCAACCGTGTGTCGCACGCGCGGTTCGACGGCATTCGCTTGTGGGGAAACGTGTCGGGCGTCCAGCTCGTGGACAATTCCTTGTCGGAGGTCCACGGCATGACGGTGCGAGTCGGCCCCCGGCAGGATTGCGCCGCCGTCGACGCGAAAGCCGGGCCGTGCGCGGCCGTGCTCCAATCGCGGTCAGTCGCACCGGACGTGGTGGGTGCGGGTGTCTCGTCGTTGCCGCAGGTACGCGAATTCGTCAGGCAGTCCGGCCGGTCGCGGCGCGATATCGACTGAAGGCGAGACGCGCCGGTCGTTCGATATCGCCATCGCGGTGTTCGCGCGCACGGCGGGCCGGGCGCACGGTATCCCGCACCGCTATGCCTGCTGCAAAGGCAGTGCCTCGACCTCGCGCCCGTACTGATCGTCGAAGCGCACGATATCGTCCTCGCCGAGATAGTTGCCCGATTGCACTTCGATGATCTCCAGCGGAATCCGGCCGGGATTCTCGAGACGATGGACTTCGCCGACCGCGATATACGTCGACTCGTTCTCGCTGAGCAGGAAGGTTTCGTTGCCGCGCGTCACCTTCGCGGTGCCGCGCACGACGATCCAGTGCTCGGCCCGGTGATAGTGCATCTGCAGCGACAGCCGCTTGCCCGGCTCGACGACGATCCGCTTCACCTGGAACCGCTCGCCGAGATCGATCGAATCGTAATGGCCCCACGGACGCTGCACCTTGCGGTGCTCGCTCGCCTGCGGTCGCCGGTCGCTTTTCAGGCGCGCGACGATGTTCTTCACGCGCTGCACGTCGTGCTTGTTCGCGACGAGCACCGCGTCGGGCGTCTCGATCACGACGACATCCTTCATCCCGACGCACGCGATGAGGCGGCCTTCCGAACGCACCAGGCTGTCCTGCGTGTCCTCGAACACGATCGGGCCGCGCGCGACGTTGCCGTGATCGTCCTTCGGCATGATTTCCCAGATCGCATCCCACGTGCCGACGTCCGACCAGCCGGCCGACAGCGGCACCACGATGCCTTCGATGCCGAGATCGCTGCTGTCGGCGAGGCGCTCCATGACCGCGTAGTCGATCGAGTCGGAAGGGCAGGCGTCGAAGGCCGCCGCATCGATCCGGAAGAACGGGTCCTCGGCAACGCCCGCGCGCCATGCCGACTCGCAGGCCGCATGAATCTCGGGCGCCAGTGCGCGAATCGCCTTGAGCCAGACCGATGCGCGCGTGACGAAAATGCCGCTGTTCCACCAGTAATCGCCCGACTGCAGGTAGCGCTCGGCGAGCGCGGCGTCGGGCTTCTCGACGAAGCGTCCGATCGAATAGCCGCCTTGTCCGCCGTGGCGGCTCGTACGCGGCTCGCCGACCCGGATATAGCCGTAGCCCGTTTCCGCGCGGCGCGGCAGCACGCCGAGCGTGACGATCGCGCCTTCCTGCGCGTAACGTGCCGCGCGGGCGATCGCGTCCTGGAACGCGCCGACGTCGGCGATCACGTGGTCGGCCGGCATTACCGCGAGCACGGGGTCGTCCTCGAGCACGCTGGCATCGAGCGCGGCGAGCGTGAGCGCCGGTGCGGTGTTGCGCGCGGCCGGTTCGAGCAGGATGCGCGCGGGCGCCGCGCGGTCGACCACTTGCGCGGCGCTCATGAAGCGATGCTGTTCGCCGCAAACCAGCAACAGCGTGTCGCCCAGCGCGGCGTTCGCGATGCCGTTCAGGCGCCGCGCGGTCGCGGACAGCGGCGATTCGTTCGACGTCAGCTCGATCAGCTGCTTCGGATACTGTTCGCGCGACAGCGGCCAGAGACGCGTGCCGGAACCGCCGGCGAGGATGACCGGCAGGATGCGCGGCAGGTCGGGTTCGGGAACCGGGCGTAGGGTGCGGGTCATCGGTTGGCTCCGGTATCGGCGGGCAGCCGGTTGTGTACGCGTGCGTCGGCGCGTGCGTCTTCATTTCGCGAGCGGGCCGTCGAAACGGTCCGGGACAGCAGCTGGCGCAGCGCGCCGGCGGCGCGGTCGGCCGGCCGGATCATGCCGACGAACGGCGCGCCCTGCTCGAGATACGGTCCGTATGCCTTGCGGAATCCGAAACGTTTGTAGAACGCCTGGCGCGGCTCGGGGACGTGCATGCGCAGCGCGGCGTCGGGCCATGCGGCCAGCGCGGCGGTCAATGCACGTTCGAGCAGGTGCTCGAGCGTATCGCCGTCGCGGCACGCTTCGCTCGTCAGTACCTTGTCGATCACGACGTCCGGGTCGATGTCGTCGCCGGGCAGGATCCGCGCGTAGGCCGCGACTTCCGCCGTATCGCCGTCGCGCGTGGTTGCATAGACGTGCAATGCGCCTGCGTCCTTGCCGTCGATGTCGAGATGGGTATGCGCATCCTCGACGACCAGCACGGCGTTGCGCGCGCGCAGGATTGCATAGAGATCGACGGCGCTCAGATGTTCGAATTCACAACAATGCCATTCCATGATGCGGTCCTCGTGTGAAACCTTCAGCACGCCATGCCGCACGGACGCATTCGTCCTGTGCGGTGCGGCGATGATCATGATGCGGATGCCGTGCGCGCCGGTCTGTTCGAAAGCGCACTCACGCTCCGGTTTGTGGGCCTGCGCGCGGTGCGACGGTCGCGGTGCACCGACAACGGCGCAATGTGCGGTAGCACACAACGGCCGCGCCGGTGCTTCCCGATAATTGGCACCGCATGGTGGCCGCGTTGCGCGGCTCACTCATATCGAACGTCAATGAAGAATCGGGAGCGGTACTTGAAGATTGCGATCGTTCACGACTGGCTGGTCGTGCCTGGCGGCGCCGAGCGCGTGCTGGCCCACATGATCGACTGCTTTCCGCAGGCCGATGTCTACAGCCTCGTCGATTTCCTCGAGGATCGTGACTGCCTGCGCGGCCGGGCGGTGCGCACGTCCTTCATCCAGAAGCTGCCGTTCGCGCGCACGCGCTACCGCAGCTACCTGCCGTTGTTTCCGCTTGCGATCGAACAGTTCGACCTGTCGGCATACGATGTCGTGCTGTCGAGCTCGTATGCGGTCGCGAAGGGCGTGCTGAGCGGCCCGGACCAGTTCCACGCCAGCTACGTGCATTCGCCGGTGCGCTATGCCTGGGACCTGCAGCACCAGTACCTGAACGAAGCCGGGCTCGCACGCGGGCCGAAATCGGCGATCGCGCGGGCGCTGCTGCATTACATCCGCAACTGGGATGCGCGCTCGGCGAACGGCGTCGATCGTGTGGCCGCGAATTCGAACTTCATCGCACGCCGGATCCGCAAGACTTACCGGCGCGATGCGACAGTGATCTATCCGCCGGTCGATGTCGACCACCTGTCGCTGCGCCCGGACAAGGAAGCGTTCTACCTGACTGCATCGCGGCTCGTGCCGTACAAGCGGATCGACCTGATCGTCGACGCGTTCTCGCGTACGCCCGAACGCCGCCTCGTCGTGATCGGGGACGGACCGGAGATGGCGAAGATCCGCGCGCTGGCCGGGCCGAACGTCACACTGCTCGGCTACCAGCCGTTCGACGTGCTGCACGACCACCTGCAGCGTGCGCGCGCATTCGTGTTCGCGGCGGAAGAGGATTTCGGCATTTCGCCGGTCGAAGCACAGGCGTGCGGCACGCCCGTGATCGCGTACGGGAAGGGCGGCGTGCGCGAATCGGTGCGCGCATGGCCGGCCGCCGGTGCAACGGGCCTGTTCTACCGCGCGCAGACGGTCGACGCGCTGCTCGACGCGCTGGCCCGTTTCGAAGCGCTGCCGCGCGGGTCGATCGATCCGCACGCGTGTCGCGCGAACGCCGAACGCTTTGGTTCGGCGCGCTTTCGGGACGAGTTCACCCGCTTCGTGATGGACGGCTATGCCGCGTTGCAGGAGGAGATGGCCGGTCCCGCCGGCTTTACACCGGACGACGAGGCGCCGGCCGCAGACGGCATGCGCGATCGGCCGGTCCGGCAGGGCCGGGCGGCGCTGCGAACCTGACCGGTATTCGCGCCGGTTGATTACGGCGTGTAACGGTCGGGCGGCCGGCATGCCGTCCCAAGACGGTGCAGCCGGCCGGCGGCGCGCCCGATTATGCGGCGCGCGGCATGCGGTGCCGGTCTTTTTCCCGGATTTCGGTGAAAATTGCACGCAATCGATCGTGGTTATCTTGCGGAAAAGTAGTATTTGCCACTGATTGACGGGAATGCTCGGTGATAATCAAATCTCAGTGGCCAAACATGTGTCGCGCGCACCGACGGGCTGCGTAACCGGTTGATTCAGGATTATCTTTTGGTAACAAGACCATCTCGAAACGGGGTGTAAATTCAAGAACGGATGAAATGCGGCGGTCAATCTGCGAGCAGGTTGACCGCCGTTCGGTTCGGCATCGGGCGCGACTGTCGTGTACGACGCGACGCACATGCGGACGGATGTTCCGTTTGCCGACGTGCCCCGCCTGACGGCGGGTCGCTTCAAAGCCGGAATGTCGTGGCTCCCGCAGCCGCGCGTTCCGTTCGAGTTCGATGACAACGAGGCCGGATGACATCCGGCTCGACCTCCGGGGGTTCTCGCCGTGTGCAGATTCGATCTTCGCCAAGGCTGCGGCAACGCAGCGCGGAAAGGCGGCCATGCGCCACCGGCCGCAGCGCACGCGAACGGGGCGCGGAGTGGAGAAAGTGATGGTTCGTTATGAATATGCCAATAACGCGCGATAAGAGCGCCGGCGCGGAGAGCGGTAACGGGCAGCGTCCGCTGATTTACTGGACGCAGTCGCCGTCCGTGATGCTGCGAAAGGAACTGTCGCGCCGCGACTGGAAAGTGTCGGTCGTCGCGCATGCGAACGAGTTGCGCGACACGTCCGGCGAAATCACCTGCGGCATTCTCGATCTCAGCGGCGGCCATGCCGATGCGATCGGCAGCATCGCGTCGACCTGCGCGTCGATGCGCGACGTCGTGTGGGTCGCGCTCGTCGACGTCGGCCAGACCGCGTCGCCGAACGTGCGTGCGCTGTTGCGCGACTATTGCTTCGACTACGTCACGTTGCCCGCGTCGCATCAGCGGATCGCCGATACGGTCGGCCATGCGTATGGCATGGAATGCCTGTTCGCACGCGACCGCGAACAGCTCGAATCGGAGGAGAAGGGCATCGTCGGCACGTGCAGCGCGATGCTGCGGCTGTTCGATACGGTGCGGCGGTTCGCGCGCACCGACGCACCGGTATTCGTGTTCGGCGAAACGGGCACCGGCAAGGAACTGACGGCCGTCGCGATCCATCGCCATTCGGAGCGGCGCAGCGGCCCGTTCGTCGCGGTCAACTGCGGCGCGATTCCGCCGCACCTGCTGCAATCCGAGTTGTTCGGCTACGAGCGCGGCGCGTTTACCGGCGCGAACGCGCGCAAGATCGGCTACGTCGAAGCCGCGAACGGCGGCACGCTGCTGCTCGACGAAATCGGCGACCTGCCGCACGAGAGCCAGGCGAGCCTGCTGCGGTTTCTGCAGGAACGCTCGATTCATCGTCTCGGCGGCAGCGATCCGGTGCCCGTCGATGTCCGGATCGTGTCGGCCACGCACGTCGACCTGCGCGACGCGATGGAGGAAGGCCGTTTTCGTGCCGACCTGTTCCACCGTCTGTGCGTGATGCGCATCGACCAGCCGCCGCTGCGGGCACGCGGCAAGGACATCGAACTGCTCGCGCACCACATGCTCGAGCGTTTCCGCGGCGACGCGCGCCATCGCGTGCGCGGGTTCTCGACCGATGCGATTACTGCACTGTACAAGCACGACTGGCCGGGCAATGTCCGCGAGCTGATCAACCGTGTGCGCCGTGCGGTCGTGATGACGGAAGGGCGCCTGATCACCGCGCGCGATCTCGAACTCGAATACTGCCTCGATGCGGCGTCGCCGTCGGTGGCCGACATCCGCAAGTCGATCGAGCGCGAGGCGATCGAAACCGCGTTGCTGCGCACGCGCGGCCGCGTCGCGGCGTCCGCGCGCGAGCTGGGCGTGTCGCGCGCGACGCTGTATCGCTGGATGGAGGCGTACGGCATCGAGCGGCCGCGCGGTACTGGTTCGTCCGACTGAGCGATCTGATCGAGACTGGATGGAACACGCTCGCGGCCTGAAGCGGCCGCGAGCGTCACGTCAATCGGCCTGCGTGGCGCGCACCGCGCGCGCGGCATTCACTGCGCGGATGTCCACCACCGGCGGCACGTTGGCGTCGGTCGCCGGGTTGTTGCCGGAGGCGGTCAACGGAACGAGCGCGACACGCGCCGGCGTGCCGGGCGCGAGGTGGAACCAGTCGTCGCGCGGCACGAAGCCCGGCGCGTCGATCTGCACGTGGCGCGCGACGTGCCGCGTGTCGATGTCGACGTGCCACGTGTTACCGGCGCGCGACACGCACGCCTCGATCCCGAGTTCGCGGCGCGCCAGCACGGCCGGATGCGTGCGGGACGGGAAATGGAACGCCTGCGACAACAGCGTGCCGTCGTCGGCGCGCAATGTCGCGACGACGGTGTCGTGTTCGCAGGGCCCGAAGCGGTACGCATAGGTCCAGTCGAAGAAGCGGCCGAGCAGGTCGCCCGATCCGATCCGTATCGCGTCGTGCGCGGCGATCCGCACCGGGCAACCGGCCCGCGCGACCGGCGTGCGGCCGTCGCGCAGCGCGACCAGCTCGACCGCCGCCGACAGCGGCACCGGGCGTTCGTTGACCACGTGCACGTCGAGCCCGTTCAGGCCTTCGTCGACGAGCAGCACCTGGACCGGCTGCAGCACCTGGCGCAGCGCGTACCACGCCGATTTCGGCCGGTGCGCGGCGTCGATCATCCCCCATCCGGCACCGGGCATCACGTCCTGGAACTGCCATACGAGCGCACCGGCGCAGCGCGAGCCGCTGCGACGCCATTCGGAGAACGTCTCGCGCATCAGGTCCGCGATCGCCGCACGCGACAGCTCGAAGTAGCGGGCCGGATCCTCGCGCCGCAGCCGGTCGGGCGCGACGTCGTACAGCGTCTGCAGATAGTGGTCGCGGATATCCTCGAAATCCCACGACGTGCCGGGGTCGCGCGGCACGGCGGCTTTCCAGCGCGGCTCATGCACGCCGGGCCAGCCGAGCGCCGCGAGCGTCGCATCGCACGGCAGGTTCGCGAATGCGAGGCATTCGCTCGCGAATCGCACATCCGCGCGCCGCGCGTCGTCGAGCGGACGCAGGTACGCGCCGACGCCGTAGTAGTGCGACACGCGTTCGCGCGGCGTGAACGGCAGCACGCCGCCGTCGGGCGAATCGGGTACGTACGGCACGTCGGGGCGGCGCGCGGCCGCATGGCCGGCCAGCCGCTCGGCCGTCAGTTCGAGGAAGCGCTGCTTCGGCCCGAGCCCCGACATCGCGGCCTGTTGCGCGATCTCGCTCCCGCCGCACAGCACTGCAAGCGAAGGCGAGGCGCCGAGGCGTGCAAGCAACTGATCGGCTTCGCGATCGATGTCGTCGGCGAACGCGGGATCGTCGAGCGCGTAGTCGAAGTTCGCGAACATGAAGTCCTGCCAGACCAGCAGTCCGAGCCGGTCGCACCACGCGTGGAACGCGTCGGACTCGTAGGTCATCGTGCCGCCGACGCGGACCATGTTGAAGCCGGCGTCGCGTGCGAGCCCGAGCAGGCGGCCGTAGGTCGTGTCGTCCGCGTGCAGCGCGAGTGGGTCGGCGCTGCTCCAGCAGGCGCCGCGCGCGAACACCGGTACGCCGTTGATGCGCAATCCGAAACCCTTGCCGTCGGCACCGCCGTCGACCTCGATCGTGCGGAAGCCGGTCGAGCCGAGCGGCCGCCGTTCGTCGCCGATATGCAGCGTGATCTCGTAGAGCGCGGGCTCGCCGTGCGTATGCGGCCACCAGCGGCGCACGTTGGGGACCGCGACGCTCGCGCGCAGCCGGTCGGCGCCGGCGCGTTCGAGCGTCGCTTGATGTTCTCCGCATGAAAGCCGCGCGGCGAGGTTCGCGGGCAGCGGCGCGGCGAACGTCAGTTCCGCGTCGAGCCAGCCCGTGTCGCCTTCGACGCGCGCCTGCAGGCGGGATTCGGCCAGGACGGGGCCGTCGGCCGGATCGAGCACGTCGACCGGCCGCCACGGGCCGGCCGGGACGTAAGGCGGGAACCAGCCCGGCATGTGTCCGAACAGCGACGAGCGGACCGTGCGCAGCGCGGCCGGCTCGGCGAGCCGCGTACGCCAGCGCGCCCGCCGCGGCGCGCGCGCGTCGTGCAGGTGCGGCGCGAGCGCACGGAAGCAGAGCGTCAACCGGTGCGTGCCGTCGAGCGAGACGGGCACGTCGTGCGCGACGAACATGCTGTCGGAGCGGAGGATCGGCGTGTCGTCGAGCCAGGCTTGCGCGAGCGTCGCGAGGCCGTGGAAGCGCAGCACGCGCGGCCCGTGCCCGCGCAGTGCGATCCGGTACCAGTGGTCGCGCTCGTCGAGCGACGGCGCGTCGCCGAGCCGGCCGGCCAGCGCGAGCGCCTGCGCAACCGTGCCGGGCACGGGCGCCGCGATCCAGCCGCCGTCATCGGCCGGAAGGTCGCGCGGTTCACGTACGGCGCCTGCGGCCGTCGCGAGCATCGACCACGCGGGCAGGGCACGCGCGCGCGTCACCGCATGGCCGGCACGGGCGCCGCGTCGCTGCGCGCCGGCGCGACATGCCGCAGCGGCGAGCCGATCTGCCGCGCGCAGGCGACGAGGTCGGCATACGCGGCCTCGATCGCCTCGAGCGTCGAGTCGCCGCGTTCTTCCTTGCCGCGCGCACAGGCACGCGCGAGCCGGAATTCCAGCACCATCGCTTCGGACGCGATGCGATCGCACGCGGCGCGGATCTCGGCGAACGGCCCGACGCAGCCGCTGGCCTGCAGCCAGCGCGCGTAATGGCCGAACAATTCGAAATTCGCGCCGAGCTGCCGCACCGAATTGAACGAGTACGCATGGAAGTGCTCGAGCGGCGCATCGGCGAGGGTGCGCGCGTCGATCTGCAACTGCCGCCGGAAGGCGGCGATCGGATTGACGACCGGCAGGCGCCGCAGGTGACGCTGCAGCGCGGCGAGCGACGCGTCGCAAAGTGCGCGCTCGTCGAGCGGCGTAAACCGCCGCTTCGCGCATTCGACGTACGGCGGCAGCGTCATCGGCGAACTGCCGCCGACGAGCCCGTTGTAGTCGAAATCCTCGGCCACGTAGTAGCCGCTGTTGTGGAAATAGCCGATCTGGTGCTTCACGCGGTCGATGGCGTCGATGCCGATCGTCGTCTTCGTGTGTTGCGTGCGGTAGCTGCTGCCGCGCGTGTCGGGCAGGAACCACGCGTCGACCTCGACGATCATCAGGTGGCCGCGCGCGACCTGCGTCTCGATGTGCCGGTCGAGCGGCTCGTAGATCGAGTGTTCCTGCACGACGATCCCGTAGAGCCGCTCCAGTTCGTCGTGCGGAAACTTGAAGAAGGTGAACTGGTCGCCCTCGAAATCGAGTGCGATCGTAAACGGCAGCGCCGCGTACGGATTCAGGCCCCACCAGCGGAGCACCTCGAGCCACATGTCGACGTAGCAGTTGGTCTGCTTCCAGACCATCTCCTGACTGTGCAGCGGGTGCGGCCGGTAGTGGCGTGCGCGGTGGCGCACCTCCTCGAACGACGCGTCTTCACCGTCGCGAGAGACGAATCTCATCGCGTGCCCCACAGTACGTCGCGCACGGCTTGCGGCCACGCATCGATGTCGAAGCCGTGATGGCGGAACAGCGCGAGCGTGAGCCGTTCGAGGCCGAAGCCGACGCAGCCCGTGTGCGCGACGTCGTCCGTCGCGGTGCGGATGTTCCACAGCAGGCCGAAATGGTCCATGTGGTAGTTGAAGCTCAGGCATGCGGTCTGGCGGCCGTCGTGCTCGATCGGGATCAGCAGCTCGAACTTCAGGTTCTGCTCGCGCTGGCTGTTCGCGACGATCTTGCCGCCGCGCCCGAAGAACGGATCGTTCGCGAGATCGATCGCATTCGGCAGGTGCAACGCCTCGATCATCCGCGTGCCGCGCTCGATCCACGTTTCGCGGAACGCGACGATCTGTTCGGGCGTGCCGATCCGCACGTACTCGCGCATCCTGAACAGCTGCATGCGGGTCGGGTCGAGCGACGGCTCGTGACGGAAGCAGTACGAGAACACGTCGACGATCCGGCCGTCGGCGGGCAGCGCGCCCGCGCGTGCGACGACCGGATAGACGGGGTAGCACGCGGCCGGCGTCATCACCACGTAGGTCGGCTTCTGGCTTTCGGTCCAGTCGTCGCCGCGATCGAGGCATTGCAGCACGCGCTGGTGCTGGCGTTCGTCGCCGCAGAACGCATGCACGCTGCCGGCGAGCTGCGGGAAGCTCTTCATGTATTCGCTGCGCTCGAACTCGGTGCGGCTCATCGCCGGCGGGAAGCGCAGCACTTCGGCCTGCTGGTCGGCGCCGAGCCGCGTGACGAATGCGTCGAGCGCTTCGACCACGCGCTCGAATCGCTCGCTGCGGCCGAACAGGCCCTGGATGCCGGTCGAGACCAGCAGGCCCGCGTCGATCAGTTCGTCGCGCAGCGGGTTGACGCCTGCGCGGTCGAGCGGCGCGTCGGCGGAAGGGGAGGCGGCGGAGGGCACGGCGAGGCGGTCGTTCACGAATGTTTCTCCAGCGTGGCAGGACGCAGCGCGAGCAGCAGGCTCGCAGTATTGGCGGCAATGCGGTCGTTGCTGATCATCAGCGGCGCCGCGAGCAGGTCGCGCAGGTGGCGGCCGATGCTGAACGGCGTGCCTTGCTTGTAGCCGGCCATCCCGCAGATCATCATCGCCTGGTGCGCGACTTCGAGCGCGGTCGTCGACACGTAGGTCTTCAGCGTGTTGATTTCGGCGGCCCGGGCCATGCCGGCCGACCACGAGCTCGACGACGCGTTCGCATGGAGGCGCAGCACGGCGTCGACACGGGCCTGCATCGCCTGCATCAGCGCGAGCGATTCGGCGATGCGTCGCGCCGCGGGCGACGGTGCGCCGTCGGTCTGGCGTGCCTGTGCGCGGAAAAACTGGTGCGCGCGATGAAACGCGTCGCCGGCCACGCCGATCCATACCGCGGCCCACAGGATGTGCGAGACCGGCACCATCGTTTCTTCGGCGATCTTCGCGAACGGCACCGGCAGGCACTGGACGGCGGCGCCTTGCGCATCGAGCACGAAGCCGTTGCTGCAGGTGCCGCGCATCCCGAGCGTGTCCCATTCGCCGCGACGCGTGAGCGTGTAGCCGTCGCGCAGCAGCGTGACGAGCACCTGCTCGGAAGCCGGTGCGTCGGCGTCGCGCCGCGCGGTCGCGAGGATGCCGTCCGCGTAGTCGCCGTACGAGATCGTCGGCGCGGATTTGCGCAGCCGGAACCCGCCGCCGTCGGTTTCGAGCGCGCACTGGCTCGCGCGCAGGTTGCCGCCGACGCCGTCTTCCGACGTGGCCGACGCGAGCAGCCACTGGTGGCGCACGAGCTGCTGCAGGAACAGCTTGTGCCAGCCCTGGTCGGCGGCATGGTCGACGATGCAGGCGACCTGGATCTGGTGCATCGCGAACACCATGGCCGACGACGCGCAGGCCTGGCCGAGGATCGAGCAGGCCGACGCGATGTCTTCCAGCGACGCGCCCGCGCCGCCGAGATGCGTCGGCACCATCGCGCCGAGCAGCCGGCGCGCGCGCATCGCCTCGATCGCCTCGACGGGGCAGCGCGCGTCGCGATCGACCGCATCCGCATGCTGAGCGGCGATCTGTGCGACGGCGAGCGCGGCCTCGTCGAGCCGATGCGATTCGCTGTCGGCCGCGAGTTCGGGAAGCAGCGCGCTCATGCGGAGTGCTCGGTGCGTTGCAGTGTGGCGATCGTGGCCGCGAGTGCGTCGATGCTGCGGAACAGGTTGCGGTTCAGCATCTCGTCGGGAATCTCGATGTCGAACTGCTTCTCGATCGCGAGCATCAGCTGGATCGTGTCGAGCGAGGAGAGGCCCGCTTCGTAGAGGTCGTCCCCGTCACCGATCGAATCGATCGCGGCTTCGAGGTGGGCGACGTGCTTGAGGATGGTTCTGATTTCGTTTTTCACGTGCTGCTCCGGCGTGCGTGGTGTCGTCCGCTCGGGCAGACGCGCGATGTGCGCTGACGTCCCCCCGGCAGTCCGGCATCAGTAGACCATTGGCAGGCACGGCGTTCTGTTCGCCACCCTACAAACCGCTGACCTGGTGTGCTCGCGGCGCCGAGGCACCGCGCCGGGCCGCTCCGTCGATCACGCGCGCGATGCGGCCGGCACGCCGGAATCGGCGGAGAGAATGCGCTTCATTTCATCGCGCACGATCGCGCGGCAGCCGCACGACATCTTTTCGAGGCCGGCAAGGTCGGCGAGCTCGATCGAGCTGCGGTATTGACGGATCAGGCCGAGCTTCTGGATCTCGCCCGCGGCATCCGTGACGGTTTCGCGCCGCACGCCGAGCATCTGCGCGAGCATGCTGTGCGTCACCTGTATCTCGATGCTGCGCGTACGGTCGTACGCCAGCAGGAACCATCTGCATAACTGATGTTTCAGCACGTGATGCCGGCTGCAGAACGTGATCTGCGCCACCTGTGCCATCAGCAGCCGCACGCAGACGAACACGAGATGGCGGATCACCGGCGATGCGTCGAACGCGGCGGAGAATACGCGCCGGTCGAGCCGGTAGACGAAGCCGTCGCGGCAGGCCACCGCTCGGCACGGCATCCGGCCGCTGCCGCCGATCACGTCGTCGCAGACCACGCTCTCGCTGCCGATCTCCGCAACCTCCAGCGTCATGCCGCCGGACGACACGTACTGCAGCGAGATCGCCGTCGTGATGGGCAGGTACACCGCGGTGAGCATCTCGCCGGGTTCGCACAGCACTTGCCCCGATTTCAGGTGGACGAGCTGAAGCTGGGGCGCCAGCGTGGCAAGTTCGTCGCGGTCGATGGCCGCGAGAAACCGGTTGGCATCGAAGCTGTGGGAAAGCTCGATCATGCCGTTCGCGTAGGCGACGGCGTCGTTGGCCTGGAAGGTCACGGCACATCCTCGTAGGGTGGCGGTCGCGCGTCGTCGCGGCGATCCCGGGGAAACGGGAATTAGCACGATCGTGCGGACTTGTGTTCATCGAAAATCGAATGACGATGCGGTAAAAAGGCTAGCACGCGATTGAATCCGATCAGTTTCACATTACGTCATTTCACAAAGTTTGACGATTTTGCTTGAGCGGAAACGTCACGTGAATTTAATGATTCATTCGCGTCGAATTAATCATTCGGAAACGGAATGCTGTCCGGATCGGACATTCAAGGTGGATCGGGAATCAATCGGATGGCGCTGCGCATCGTACGTGAAAATCATCGGGCGAACATTGAACATTATTTGACAAATAAACGGGGCTCGCCTGAATTGCCTTGAGAATCAATGGTGTGGGAGCGATGTGTGCGCTGGGTTACAGAACGGGAAGCGCGTGTGCCGATTCAAATTTGAGACAGTTTCAAACGAGCGTGTGCGGTGCGGCCACGCGGGGAAGTACGGCCCGGGACATCACGGAAACAATTGAAAAACGGCTGTAAGTATTTGAACGATAAGCCTCATGGTTCCGATTCCATTGCCCTGATTCCTTACATCTGAATTGATCAGTCAAATCACGCGCTGTGTCCGTCGCCGGCAGAGTGTCCGGAAATGAGACGTTTCTTATGTGGCGAGGCCGCATATTCGGGCGATCTAAATCAGGCGTGATTCATATATTAAGGATGGACGGGTATTGGCACGTAAATCGCTTATTCGAATTCGCGCGTCGAAACGCGACGTCGACTCGATCCGGCGATAACAAGCCGATGACCAGTCGGAATCAGGGTTGTGGGCCGCAACCACTGTCAACGTCCGGGCGCGCATCGCGATAACGAGTTCCGTGCTTGCGGCTGCACGCGGCGCGGACAATAAAAGGGATACAGACATGCTTCATCTTCACTCGAGCTACACGGCGAACGCCATCCTCGATGCCCTCCCGGAGGACAGCATCCGTACCATCGCACCGCATCTGGAACTGGTCCGGATCAAGGCCGGGATGCTCGACCGGGTCGGTGAGCCGATGCGCCATCTGTATTTTCCGACGACGTCGATGATGTCGGTGCAGCACCTGATGGAAGACGGTGCGATGGTCGAGGTGGCGGTGGTCGGCCGCGAAGGCGTGGTCGGCCTCGGCACGCTGGTCGGCGGCGTCGCGGCATCGAGCCGGGTCGAAGTGCGTATCGGCGGGATGGCGTATCGCGTGCCGAGCTGCGTGATGCGTGCCGAATTCGAGCGATCGCCGCAGACGTACCGGCTGCTGCTCAACTACTGCCAGGCGACGATGGCGCAGATCTCGCGCACCGCGCTGTGCAATCGGCATCACTCGGTCAGCGAGCAGCTGAGCCGCTGGCTGCTGCTCGCGCACGACCGCATCGACGGCGACGAGTTGCCCGTCACGCAACAGACGATCGCGAACATGCTCGGCGTGCGGCGCGAAGGCGTGACGGAGGCGGCCGGCAACCTGCAGGAAGCCGGGCTGATCCGGCAGCGCCGCGGCCGCATCACGGTGCTCGACCGCGACGGTCTCGAACACCACGCGTGTGAATGCTACGACCTGATTCGCGCCGACTATCGCCGCTTGCTCGGGGCGCGCGGCAATACGAGGCAGGCGCCGCTTCGCCCGCGCATGCCGGAGGTGCGTGGCGGATTCCCGGCACATGGTGCATAACGATGCAGTCGATGTCCGGTGGAACGAATACGATGCGGCGCGCCGCGATCGCGGCGGTCGACGTCGTGCTCGTCCTGGCTGGGGCGCTTGCGGCGCAGGCGGCATCCGGCCTGGCGTGGCGCGAGCTGTCCGATGCGCAGCGCGGCGCGATCGCGCTGCTGTGTGTACTGACGGTGGCGCTGCTGCCGCGCTACCTGCGCACCGTGCGCGGCGGCGTGGCGGCGCAGGGCGGCGCGCACGTGCTGACGCAGACGCTGGTGGCGGTCGTCTGCGCGAGCGTGCTGACGGTGGCCGGCACGATGTGGATCATGAATCGCGGCGGCACGGTCACGACACGCTGGATCGTGCGCACGGTGCTGGCCGGCGACGCGGCGTTGCTGCTCGGCCGTGCCGCGCTGCTGGCGTGGGTGCTGACGCGCAACGACCCGCGGGCGCGGCAACGCCGTGTTGCCGTGGTCGGCGCAACGGCGTACGGGCGCGTGGCGGTCGAGCGGATGCAGCTCGCGCCGAACGGCCCGTTCGTGGCGGCGTGCGTCTTCGATGACGACGCGCCGGCCGCCGCAGGCGGCATCGGCGGCGTACCGGTGATCGATGACTGGGCCGCGCTGCGCGACATGATTCGCGGCGGCGGGATCGACGAGGTGTGGCTTACGCTGCCGATGTCGCACGAATGGCGGATCCAGCGCATCGTGCGCGAGTTGCGCGACGAATTCGTCGAACTGAGGCTGTTGCCCGACGTGCGGCAGATGGCGGTCGTCGATCGCTCCGCGACCGACGTGCTCGGCATGCCGGCGATCAATCTCGCGACCACGCCGAGCTCCGCGCCGGAGCTGTGGGCGAAGTTCGCGTTCGACCGGCTGTTTGCGGTCGGCGTGCTGATTCCGTTGCTGCCGCTGCTGTCGATGCTGGCGGTCGCGGTCAAGCTGTCGTCGCCGGGGCCCGTGCTGTTCAGGCAGCGCCGCAAGGGCGTGGACGGCCGCGAGTTCGACATCCTGAAGTTCCGGACGATGCGCGTGCATCGCGCGCAGCCGGGCGTCGTGCGGCAGGCGTCGCGCAACGATGCGCGCATCACGCGCGTCGGCGCGTTCCTGAGGCGCACGTCGCTCGACGAGCTGCCGCAGTTCTTCAACGTGCTGTTCGGTCAGATGTCGGTCGTCGGGCCGCGCCCGCATGCGATCGAACACGACGATCTCTACCGGCAGCTGATCGACTCCTACATGTACCGCTATCGCGTGCGTCCGGGCATCACCGGGTGGGCGCAGGTGAACGGCTATCGCGGCGAGACGCGCAAGGTCGAGGCGATGGCGGCCCGCGTGAAATTCGATCTCTTCTACATGCAGAACTGGAGCTTCTGGTTCGACATGAAGATCATCCTGCTGACGATCGTGCGAGGTTTCATCGGGCGCAACGCTTTCTGAGGATAGCGAAGCGTCGGGAAAGCCGTGCGTTGTGCGGTCGAACGTACCGACCGGAACGACGGCCGCGGACACACTGACGGCACATCAGCATTCCGCGCCGCGGAGTGTCCGGCGGCGCTTCGTCGCGTCGCAGCCATCGGAACAGTCACGATCATGTCAACGTCGATTCGGGAGCGAAGCGCACCGGTACTTCAGGAAGCGCGCGCGGAACGGGGCGTCGGCACAGCCGCGCACACCATGCGGCTGCGCCGCCTCGCAATCAACGGGAAATTCACCGCGCAGCGCATGACGGGCGTCCAGCGCGCGGCATACGAACTGACGGCCGAACTCGCGCGCATCGCGAACGCCGGCGACGAACCGTCGCTCGTCGTGCCGTCCGATCACGATCCGGCGGCGATGCCGGCCGGCGTGCGGTCGCAGACCACCGGGCGCCGGCGCGGCACGCTGTGGGAACAATGGACGCTGCCGCGCACGACACGCGGCCGGACCCTGCTGAGCCTGTGCAACATCGGCCCGCTGGCGAAGCGCGATCAGCTGCTGATGATCCACGATGCGGCGATCTTCGATCTGCCGGCCGGCTATTCGCTCGCGTTCCGTCTGTGGTACCGCTTCGCGTTCTCGATCCTGAAGCGGCGCGCCCGCCATATCGTGACGGTGTCGCATTTTTCGCGGGCGCGGCTCGCCGCGCGGCTCGGCGTGCCGCCGGCACGCCTGTCCGTCGTGCCGGGTGCCGTCGACCATATCGACCGGATCGATGCCGATCGCGGTGTGCTGTCGCGCCTGAATCTCGAGACGGACGGCTACGTGCTGTTCGTCGGGTCGCTCGCGCCCGGCAAGAATCTCGTGCGCGCGCTGGCCGCGATCGCGTTGATGCGGGCATCGCACCCGACGTTGCGCTTCGTGATCGCGGGCGGCGCCAATGCGAAGATCTTCGGTGTGCGTGAGGCCGGCCTGCGCGAGGACGATCCGTACGTCACGTGGGCCGGTTATGTGAGCGACGGCGAGCTGAAGGCGCTGTACGAGCACGCGGGATGCTTCGTTTTTCCATCGTTGTACGAAGGATTTGGCCTGCCGCCGCTCGAGGCGATGCGGTGCGGTTGCCCCGTCATCGTGTCGCACGAGGGCTCGCTGCCGGAAGTCTGCAGCGGGGCGGCGCTGTTCTGCGATGCCTATTCGCCACCGGATATCGCTGCGTCGATCGCTCGCGTGATGGACGATCCCGAACTGCGTGCGCGGCTGCGCACGATGGGCCGCGAGCGTGCGCAGCAGTACAGCTGGCAGCGTTCGGCGCGCGCGTTGCTCGACATCGTCCGTGCCGATGCCTGACGGGCGGTGACGCCGTCCGGCCCGACGGCTCGATCGATACGGTCGCGTCTGCATCGGACGAATCCGGCGTGGTCGCGTTTTCGCGTCCGTCCCCGATTTTTGGGCGCGCGGCATGCAAGCTGATTCGGGTCAACACACGCGTGTTCAATGGGTTTATCCTGCGTCGAATGCGTCCTGCGCTTCGTGCTGCCGGGCGCACCCCCGGACGTGCGGCGCAGGCGGTGACGCCTCCGCGCCGCGCACCGGCGCGACACCGCGCGCCGCACTTTTTCGCGCGGAACCCGGAACAGGAGACACGGCCATGGCGCTCGACCAACAACAATGGCAGACGCTGAAACAGCGGCTGAACGAGAGCGAGCAGGCGCTGCGTGCGGAGATCCGCACGAGCGAGGACCATCGCGCGTCGGAATCCTATGCGGACCTTGCCGGCGCGGCGCCCGACGAGGGCGACGAGGCGAACGCGGATCTGTTCGTCGACGTCGATCATGCGCTGATCGGCATGAAGCTGACCGAACTGCGTGCAATCGGCCGCGCCCAGCAGCGGATGCGCGACGGCAGCTACGGCGAATGCATCGATTGCGACGGCTCGGTGGGCTACGAGCGCCTGCTGGCGCGCCCGAGCGCCGAACGCTGCACGCATTGCCAGTCGATCTACGAGCGGCAATACGCCACGACACCGCGCGCCTCCCTCTGACGTCGCCGCCGCAACGGCGCTGCGCGCGCTGCGCAGCGGGCGTACGATGAAGGTCGTGCGCCCGGCAGCGTCGACATCCTGACATGCGGTGCCGGGCGCGCATACGCCGCCGCGCCGGCGCACGGCGCCATCCACGTGGAAGGGAGCCACGCCGACCATGCCGATCCACAATGCCGAGTGCGCGGCCGTGTTCGCCGAGATCGCCGACATGCTCGAGATCCAGGGCGCCAATCCGTTCCGCGTGCGGGCCTACCGCAACGCCGCACGGACGATTGCCGACTACGGCCGCGATATTCCGACGATGATCGCGCACGGCGACGATCTCGGCAAGATTCCGTCGATCGGGTCCGATCTCGCGTCGAAGCTGCGCGAGATCGCCGCGACCGGCACCTGCGAGCTGCAGCAAACGCTGCGCCATGCGTTGCCGGGCGCGATCGTCGAGTTGCTCGACGTGCCGGGGCTGGGCGCGAAACGCGTGAAGGCGCTGCATGATGCGCTGCACGTCGATTCGCTCGAACAGTTGCGGGCAGAGGCGAAGAACGGGCACGTGCGCGAACTGCCGGGCTTCGGCGCGAAAACCGAAGCCCATCTGCTCGACGCAATCGACGATCGCCTGCACCGCGAACCGCAACGCTTCCTGCTGCCCGATGCCACGCAATCGCTGATGCCGTTGCTCGACCGCCTGCGCGCGGTCGCGGGCGTCGGCCAGGCCGTGCCGGCCGGCAGTTTCCGCCGGCGCCGCGAAACCGTCGGCGATCTCGATATCCTCGTCACCGCACGCGACCCGGCCGCCGTCGCTGCTGCGTTCGTCGGCTGCGGCGACGTGGCGCGCATGCTCGCGCACGGCAAGACGAAGTCGAGCGTCGTGCTCGCGAGCGGGTTGCAGGTCGACCTGCGCGTCGTCGATGCCGATGCGTTCGGCGCGGCACTCGTCTATTTCACGGGATCGAAGGCGCACAACATCGCGCTGCGCAGGATCGCCCAGGCCGGCGGGCTGAAGATCAACGAATACGGCGTGTTTCGCGGGGACGAGCGGATTGCCGGCGACACCGAGGCGTCGGTCTACGCCGCCATCGGGCTGCACGAGGTGCCGCCCGAACTGCGCGAGAATCGCGGCGAGATCGACGCGTCGCGCGCCGGCGCGCTGCCGGCGCTGGTCGAGCGCAAGCATCTCCACGGCGACCTGCATGCGCATACCGACGCGTCGGCCGGCCGCGACAGCCTGCGCGCCATGGCGGAGGCAGCCCGTGCGCGCGGGCTCGCGTACCTGGCCGTGACCGACCGCGCGCCGCACGCCGGCCGCGGTCGCAGCGATTTCGACTGGCTCGCGCGGCAGCTCGACGAGATCGATCGTGTCAATGCGTCTTTCGACGATTTCGTGCTGCTCAAGGGCGTGGAAGCCGGCATTCACGAGGACGGCAGCCTCGACGTGCCCGATGCGATGCTCGGCCGGCTCGATCTCGTGGTCGGCGCGGTATGCGACGGCTTCGACCTGTCGCGCGACGCGCAGACCGATCGCATGCTGCGCGCGATGGACCATCCGCATTTCACGATTCTCGCGCACCCGACCGGCCGCGTGTTCGGCGAGCGCGATGCATGCGAACTCGACGTGCCGCGCGTGATCGCGCAGGCCGCGGCGCGCGGCTGCTTCGTCGAGCTCGATGCCCAGCCGCGGCGGCTCGATCTGCCCGACATCTGGTGCCGGGAGGCCGCGAAGGCCGGCGTGCCGGTCGCGATCGGCTCGGATGCATGCAACGCCGACGAACTCGACAACCTTGCGTACGGCGTCGATCAGGCACGGCGCGGCTGGCTGACGCGGCCCGACGTGCTGAACACGCGTACGCTCGCGCAACTGCGGCCGTTGCTGGCACGGACGATGGGCAAGGGCAGCGGGACGAAGCGGAGCCGGTCGAAGGGCACGTGAACGCATGGCCGGCGGCGCATGCCGCCCGCCATGCGTTCACGTCATGCCGGCACCGTCATGCGAGCACGCCGGCGGCCGGCACATAAGGCAGGCCGAGCGCCTGCGCGACCGCTTCGTACGTGATGTGCCCGTCGCAGACGTTGAGGCCCGCGCGCAGGTGCGGATCGTCGGTCATGGCCTGCTTCCAGCCCTTGTCTGCAAGCGCGAGCGCATGCCCGAGCGTCGCGTTGTTCAGCGCGAAGGTCGACGTGCGCGCGACCGCGCCGGGCATGTTCGCGACGCAGTAGTGCACGACGCCGTCGACGACGAAGGTCGGGTCCGCATGCGTCGTCGCATGCGAGGTCTCGAAGCAGCCGCCCTGGTCGATCGCGACGTCGACGACGACCGCGCCCGTGCGCATCGTCGCGATCATGTCGCGCGTGACGAGCCGCGGCGCCGATGCGCCCGGCACGAGCACCGCACCGATCACGACGTCGGCATCGCGCACGGCTTCGTCGACCGTATGCGCATTCGAACAGACGGTCGCGATCCGGTTGGCGAACACGAGGTCGAGCTGGCGCAACCGGTTCACGTTGTTGTCGAGCACGGTGACGCGCGCGCCGAGGCCGACCGCCATCTGCAGCGCACCGGTGCCCACCACACCCGCGCCGAGCACGACGACGTGCGCGGCCGGCACGCCGGGTACGCCGGCCATCAGCAGGCCGCGGCCGCCGCGCGGACTTTCGAGGTGGGTTGCCGCGACCTGGATCGACATGCGTCCGGCCACTTCGCTCATCGGCGCGAGCAGCGGCAAGCCGCCGCCGGGGCCCGTCACGGTTTCGTACGCGATGCAGACCGCGCCGGATTTCACGAGCGCGGCGGCCTGGCCGGGATCGGGCGCGAGATGCAGATACGTATAGAGGATCTGGCCGCGCCGCAGCATCGCGCATTCGGCCGGCTGCGGCTCCTTGACCTTGACGATCATGTCGGCGCGCGCGAAGACTTCGTCGGCGTCGTCGCCAAGCGATGCGCCGGCGGCGGTGTAGTCGTCGTCGAGCAGGCCGATCGCGGTGCCCGCGCCGCGCTGCACAAGCACGCGATGGCCGTGCCGCACGAGTTCGTGCGCGCTGGCCGGCGTGAGGCCGACGCGATATTCGTGGTTCTTGATCTCCTTCGGCACACCGATCAGCATGAGTCGCCTCCATGGCCTTCGTTATCGTCGTCGTGCGAGCGGCATGCCGACCGCAGTACTGGAATAACAGGGTAGTAGCGCGCCAAGGGAAGTCAAGTGGCAGGCCCGTGCGGTAGTCGCGCGCACTGCATCGCACCATGCGCTGCGACGGGTTGCGACCGGACGTCGCAATGCACGCGATGCCGGGTTTCGGTATCGTCATGCGTGGCGCGGGCCGGGGCCGCGTGCCGGATCCTTCCGGCAGAACAACGAGACAAGGACACTACCGACATGACCGGTGCGTATTTCAGCGTGCCGACGCTTTGTGCGATCGCGCTCGTACACGCCTACTGGGCGTTGGGCGGGCGGCGCGGCAAGCGTGCGGCGATTCCGGAACAGGATGGCGTGCCGCTGCTGCGGCCGACCGCCATCGGCACGCTTGTCGTCGCGGCGGCGCTGCTGGGCGGCGCGTGGGTGGTGGCCGCGCGTGCCGGCTGGCTGGGGCGCAACGCGTATCCCAATGCGATCGCGTTCGCGGTCGTTGCGTTCGCACTGATCTTCGCGGTGCGCGCCGTCGGCGATTTCCGTTACGTCGGCTTCTTCAAGCGGATTCGCGGGTCGCGTTTCGCGCGGATGGATTCGCTGTGTTACTCGCCGCTGTGTGCGGCACTGGCGCTGTCGATCGCGTCGATGTTCTGGCCGTGGTGACGGGCGGGCGGTTCGGCCCGCCCGCGTATCGATCGGCGTGAGGCATTCGGCCGGCACGGCATCGGCTAGCCAGACGCCGTTTTCGGCGACGAAGAACGTGTGGCCCTGCAGGTGCAAGTGCTGCGCATCGACTTCGAGCATCACCGGCACGCCGTCGCGCGCGCCGACAGCCAGCGCAGTCCGGATGTCGGCCGACGGATGATGCGGACGCACGCCGACGCCATCACGCGGTGCCGCGTCGCTGGACAGAGACAGCCATCCGACATCTCCAGCGCGGAACAAACGCCAGCCCGCTGCCTTCATCCGTCTGCCATTGCGCCATCCTTGCGCATTCCGGCTTCCTGTTTTTTTGATTGTTGCGATTTTCGATGCATTGAATTGCATCGAACCCCCTCGTAATGGAACCGGTTCCATATATAATTCGCGGCACTCGTCGCCCAGTGCTCGAAAGAGGGTCGTGCACGTCTCGCTTGCCGTCGGCAAACGCGGCGTCTAAGTTGAAACAGGGTCATGGCGATGAGGGGCAAATGCCGGAAGAAAGATGGTATTTGTCTGACGATAGAGCCCGATAAGAGGTCGATCCGTGCGGCGCTGCCGGAGCCGGTGCGCCGCGCGGCTGCATGAAGTCGCCGCTGCGCATCGCGCGGCCGGTGCCCGCATCGAGGTTGTTCGCAGCACACGAAAGAACAGGACGGCTGGCCGCGTGCGGCATGGCTGCCATACCGGATACGACGCATGCGGAGTGCGCGCGTCCGGATCCCGATCCCCAACGATCAACATCCGACCATGTCCACGCCACCTGACAAACCCAACTCGCGCCGCCGTTTCCTGCGCACGTCGGTCGCGCTCGTGCCGATCGCGTCGGTCGCCGGCTGCGACCTGCGTTCGTCGTCGCCGTCCGCGACGACGGCCGGCAACGCGCCCGCCGCATCGTCCGGCGCCGAACGCGCCCCGTACAAGCCGACCTTCTTCGATGCGAAGGAGTGGGCGTTCGTCCAGGCCGCGGTCGACCGGCTGATCCCGGCCGACACCGAAGGCCCCGGCGCGCTCGAATCCGGCGTGCCCGAATTCATCGACCGCCAGATGGAGACGCCGTATGCGCACGGCGCGACGTGGTACATGCAGGGGCCGTTCCAGCAAGGCGTGCCCGAGCTCGGCTACCAGTTGAAGCTGGTGCCGCGCGACATCTACCGGCTCGGTATCGCGGCCGTCAACCGCTATTGCGAAAAGGCGCACGGCAAGGCGTTCGCGGATCTCGATGCACCGACGCGCGACACCGTGCTCGGCGCGCTGGAGAAGGGCGGCGCGCAGATCGACGACGTGCCGCCCGGCGTGTTCTTCGGCCAGTTGCTGCAGAACACGCGCGAAGGCTATTTCTGCGATCCGGTGCACGGCGGCAATCACGACATGGCCGCGTGGAAGATGATCGGCTTTCCGGGCGCGCGCGCGGACTTCATGGATTTCGTCAACCAGAGCGGCAAGCCCTATCCGTACGGGCCCGTCTCGATCAACGGGGAGCGCAGCTGATGGCCGCAGAGAAAAAGCCGCACGTCGATGCGGTGATCGTCGGCTTCGGCTGGACCGGCGCGATCCTCGCGAAGGAGTTGACCGAAGCAGGCCTGAAGGTCGTCGCGCTCGAGCGCGGCGAATATCGCGACACCTATCCGGACGGCGCGTATCCGAACACGATCGACGAGCTGACCTACAACATCCGCAAGAAGCTGTTCCTGGACCTGTCGAAGACGACCGTGTCGATCCGCCACGGCCTGCAGGACACCGCGCTGCCGTACCGGCAGCTCGCCGCGTTCCTGCCGGGCGAAGGCGTCGGCGGCGCGGGGCTGCACTGGTCGGGCGTGCATTTCCGGATCACGCCGGAAGAGCTGCGCCTGCGCAGCCACTATGAAGAGCGCTACGGCAGGAAGTTCATCCCCGAAGGGATGACGATCCAGGATACGGGCGTGACCTACGAGGAGCTCGAGCCGCATTTCGACTTCGCCGAGAAGGTGTTTGGCACGTCGGGCCAGGCGTACAAGGTCGGCGGCAAGGTGGTCGGCGACGGCAACGTGTTCGAAGCGAACCGCAGCGACAACTTCCCGCTGCCCGCGCAGTTGAACACGTATTCGGCACAGCGCTTCTCCGACGCGGCCAAATCGCTCGGCCTGCATCCGTACCGGCTGCCGTCGGCGAACACGTCGGGCCCGTACACGAACCCGTACGGCGTGCAGATGGGGCCGTGCAACTTCTGCGGCTACTGCAGCGGCTACGCGTGCTACATGTACTCGAAGGCGTCGCCGAACCTGAACATCCTGCCCGCGCTGAAGCAGGCGCCGAACTTCGAGCTGCGCTCGAAGTGCCACGTGCTGCGCGTCGATCTCGACGACACGAAGAAGCGCGCGACGGGCGTGACCTACGTCGATCCGGCCGGGCGCGAAGTGCACCAGCCGGCCGATCTCGTGATCGTGGCCGCGTTCCAGTACCACAACGTGCACCTGCTGCTGCTGTCGGGCATCGGCAAGCCGTACGACCCGATCTCGGGCGAGGGCGTCGTGGGCCGCAATTTCGCGTACCAGAACCTGTCGACGATCAAGGCGTTCTTCGACAAGGACACCTACACGAACCCGTTCATCGGCGCGGGCGGCAACGGTGTCGCGGTGGACGACTTCAACGCGGACAACTTCGACCACGGCCCGCTCGGCTTCGTCGGCGGCTCGCCGCTGTGGGTGAACCAGGCCGGCGTGAAGCCGATCAGCGGCATCGCGACGCCGCCCGGTACGCCACAGTGGGGCTCCGCGTGGAAGAAGGCCGTCAAGGACAACTACGCGCACACGATCTCGATGGACGCGCACGGCACCAACATGTCGTACCGCGACGTCTATCTCGACCTCGATCCGACCTATCGCGATTCATACGGCCAGCCGCTGTTGCGGATGACGTTCGACTGGAAGGACAACGACATCAAGATGGCGCAGTACGTGACCGGGCAGATGAAGAAGATCGCGGAAGCGATGGGGCCGAAGGCGATCGGCGTGTCGACGCGCGAGTTCGGCAAGCACTTCGATTCGCGCGCCTACCAGACGACCCACCTCGTCGGCGGCGCGATCATGGGCACCGACCCGAAGACGAGCGTGCTGAACCGTTACCTGCAGTGCTGGGACGTGCACAACGTGTTCGTGATGGGCGCATCGGCGCTGCCGCAGGGCATCGGCTACAACCCGACCGGGATCATCGCGGCGCTGGCCTACTGGTCGGCACGCGCGATCCGCGAGCAATACCTGAAAAATCCTGCCCCGCTGGTGACCGTATGAAGAGGACGATGAACCACGACGTCGCGCGCCGGGTGTCGCGCGCGCTGGCGGCCGGCGCCATCTGGGCCGCGTTCGGCTTCGCGGGCACGACGGCATTTGCGCAACCGGCAGCGCCTGCGGCGGCTTCCGCTGCGGCCGCCGCACCCGCGCCTCGATCCGCCGACGCGGCCCTTATCAAGCGTGGCGAATACCTCGCGCGTGCCGGCGACTGCATCGCGTGCCACACCGCGAACGGCGGCAAGCCGTTCGCGGGCGGGCTGAAGTTCGACACGCCGATCGGCGGCATCTATTCGACCAACATCACGCCGGACCCGAAGACGGGCCTCGGCGGCTGGACTTACGAGGACTTCACGCGCGCGGTGCGCGAAGGCGTGCGCAAGAACGGCGACACGATGTATCCGGCGATGCCGTTCCCGTCGTATGCGCGCCTGACCGACGACGACATGAAGGCGCTGTACGCGTACTTCATGCACGGCGTCGCGCCCGTCGAGCACCAGAACCGCGCGGTCGACATCGTGTGGCCGCTGTCGATGCGCTGGCCGCTCGGTATCTGGCGCAAGATGTTCGCGCCGACGCCGAAGCCGTTCGATGCGGCGCCGTACACCGATCCGGTGGTCGCGCGCGGCGCGTATCTCGTGCAGGGTCTCGGCCACTGCGGCGCGTGCCACACGCCGCGCGCGCCGACGATGCAGGAGCGCGGCCTGACCGACGCGGACGGCCCGGACTTCCTGGCCGGCGGCGCGGCGATCGACGGCTGGGTGCCGACGAGCCTGCGCGGCGAGCCGCGCACGGGCCTCGGCACGTGGAACGACGCCGAGATCGTGCAGTTCCTGAAGACGGGCCGCACGCTGCGCACGGCCGCATTCGGCGGGATGACGGACGTGGTCGGCCACAGCATGCAGCACATGACCGACGACGACCTGAACGCGATCGCGCGCTACCTGAAGACGCTGCCGCCGCGCGTGCAGGGCGAGCAGCCGCACGTGTACGACGCGGCTGCCGCGAAGGCGCTGCAGACGGGCGACGCAAGCAAGCCGGGTGCGGCCGTCTATCGCGACAACTGCATGGCCTGCCACCGCAGCGACGGCCACGGCTACACGCGCGTGTTCCCGGCGCTCGCCGGCAACCCGGTCGTGCAGGGCGACGATCCGACCTCGCTGATCCACGTCGTGCTGGAAGGCAGTGCGCTGCAGGGAACGCACACCGCGCCGTCGACCTTCACGATGCCGCCGTTCGGCTGGCGCCTGTCGGACCAGGAAGTCGCGGACGTGTCGAACTTCGTGCGCACGAGCTGGGGCAACACGGGCGCGCCGGTGACGGCCGCGCAGGTCGCGAAGGTGCGCAAGAGCGTGCCGTCGACACGGCCCGAACCGCCGCCGGGCGCGCGGTTCCCGCAAGCGTCGCGCTGACGCGGGCGGCGGGGCGCCGGCCCCGCCTGTCGTTTCGCCGGGGTTGCACCCCGCAAAGGCGCGCGGCCGCATGAATTTTTCGCGGCCGCGCGCCATTCTTCCGCCTCATCCCTTATCCTTTCACTCTTGAACCTTACTAAATAGTTACAAGAGCTTGGGAGGGGGGATGCCTCATGATGTCAGCCTGATTGCGTTGCTCGCGGCCGGTTTCGGTCTCGCGATGATCTTCGGTTACCTCGCGTCGCTGCTGAAAATGCCGCCGCTCGTCGGCTATCTGCTCGCCGGGATCGTGATCGGCCCCGGCACGCCCGGTTTCGTCGGCGACCTGTCGCTCGCCCAGCAGCTCGCCGAAGTGGGCGTGATGCTGCTGATGTTCGGCGTCGGCCTGCATTTTTCGCTCGGCGATCTGCTCGCGGTGCGCAAGATCGCGCTGCCGGGCGCCGTCGTCCAGATCACCGTCGCGACGCTGCTGGGCGGCGGGCTCGCGCTCACGTGGGGCTGGAGCCTCGGCGCGGCGCTCGTGTTCGGGCTCGCGCTGTCGGTCGCGAGTACCGTCGTGCTGCTGCGCGCACTCGAGGGGCGCGGGCTCGTCGAGACGGTCAACGGGCGCATCGCGGTCGGCTGGCTGGTCGTCGAGGATCTCGTGATGGTGCTCGTGCTGGTGCTGCTGCCGCCCGTCGCGGGGTTGCTCGGCGGCACGCCGCCCGGCGATACCCATGCGGCCGGCGGCAGCGTGTGGGGCACGCTCGGCGTCACGATGCTGAAGGTCGCGGCGTTCATCGCGCTGATGCTGGTGGTCGGCAAGCGCGTGTTCCCGCGCATTCTGTGGCTCGTCGCGCGCACCGGTTCGCGCGAGCTGTTCACGCTGTGCATGATCGCGGCCGCGGTCGGCATCGCGTTCGGCGCGGCGAAGCTGTTCGACGTGTCTTTCGCGCTCGGCGCGTTCTTCGCCGGGATGATGATGCGCGAGTCGGAATTCAGCCGGCGCGCGGCCGACGAGACGCTGCCGCTGCGCGACGCGTTCTCGGTGCTGTTCTTCATCTCGGTCGGCATGCTGTTCGACCCGAAGGTGCTGATCGAGGAGCCGCTGCACGTGATCGAGGTCGCGGCGATCGTGCTGGTCGGCAAGACGCTCGCGGCCGTCGCGCTCGTGATCGCGTTCCGCTATCCGCTGAACACCGCGCTGACGGTCGGCGCGGGCCTCGCGCAGATCGGCGAATTCTCGTTCATCCTCGCGGGGCTCGGCCGGGCACTCGGGCTGCTGTCGGCCGAGGGGCAGAGCCTGATTCTGGCGGTCGCGCTGATCTCGATCGCGATGAATACGTTGCTGTTCGCGATGATCGACCCGGCGCTCGCATGGATCCGCAAGCATTCGGCGTTCGCGCGCAAGCTCGAGGCACGCGACGACCCGCTCGCCGCGCTGCCGATGTCGACGCCGCAGACGCACCTGACCGGGCAGGTCGTGATCGTCGGCTACGGCAAGGTCGGCACGCGGATCGCGCATGCGCTGGACGAGCGCGGCATTGCGTACGTCGTCGTCGAGCAGAACCGCGAACTCGTCGAGAAACTGCGTGCCGACGGCGTCGCGGCCGTGTCGGGCGACGCGATCGAGCCGATCGTGCTCGTGCAGGCCCACATCGCGCGCGCCGGGATGCTGGTCGTCACGCTGCCGGACGTGTTCGACGTGCGGCAGATCGTCGAGATCTCGCGCACGCTCAACCCGACGCTCGAGGTCGTGCTGTGCACGAACAGCGGCGACGAGGCCGCGCTGCTGTCTCACGAAGGAATCGGCACCGTGTTCATGGGCGAGACCGAACTCGCGCGCGGGATGACCGAGCACGTGCTCGGCAGGATGGCGAAGCCGGTCGCGGCTGCGCACTGACCGCGCGCGGCATCGCGCTGCGCGCCGCGCATCGGACGGGACGCGGTGGAAACGCTCGAATAGTGCGGGGCGTTCCTGGAAGGTGGGACGAAAGCAACGGAAGGGCGACGCGCATGCGGCGTCGCCCGTGAGGCTTCGTCAGCTTGCGGCTGCAGCCTTCGTCGGCGCGACCGTGCCGGCCTGCGCGGCCGTCTTGAGCGGTGCCGACGGTTTCTGCGCCGCAGCGGCCGTGGCGGCGGCCGCCGCCGCCTTCGGCGTTGCGACCGTCTTCTGCGGCGCAGCGGCCTTCGCCGGCGCATTCTCGGGCTCGACCGGTGCATCGGGCGGCACGCCGAGCAACTGCAGCGAGCCGCTCGTGACCGACGCGAACACCGGGCCGGCCACCGTGCCGCCGTAGTAGCCCTTGCCGCGCGGCTCGTCGATCATCACCGCGACGATCAGGCGCGGGTTGCTCATCGGTGCCATCCCCGCGAACAGCGCGCGGTACTTGCCCTTCGCGTAGGTCGCGCCGACCTGCTTGCGGGCGGTACCGGTCTTGCCGCCGATCCGGTAGCCATCGACGCGCGCGCGGCGCCCCGTGCCGCCTTCGCCGACCGCCATCTCGAGCATCGAGCGGATCGACGCGGCCGTTTGCGGCGACGTCACGCGGTGGCCGCGATGCGCGTCGATCGTCTGCTGGTCGGTGCCGTTCTTCAGCAGCGACACCGGGTGCAGCGTGCCGTCGCCCGCGTAGGCCGTGTAGGTCTGCGCGATCTGCAGCAGCGACATCGACAGGCCGTAGCCGTAGGCCATCGTCGCCTGTTCGATCGGACGCCAGCGCTTGTAGCCGCGCAGCCGGCCCGACGCGACGCCCGGGAACGTCAGTTCCGGTGCGCGGCCGATCCCGTACTCCTGGTACTTGTTCCAGATCGTTTCGGCGGGCAAGTTCAGCGCGAGCTTCGCGAGCGCGACGTTGCTCGACTTCTGCAGCGCCTGCGCGACGGTCAGCGACCCGTGGTTCGACGTGTCGTGAATCACGGCCGGGCCGATCTTGTAGGTGCCCGGCGACGTGTTGATGATCGTGTTCGGCGTGACCTTGCGTTCGTCGATCGACAGCGCGACGACGAGCGGCTTGATCGTCGAGCCCGGCTCGAACGTGTCGATCACCGCGCGGTTGCGCAGTTGCTGGCCGGTGAGGCGGGCGCGGTCGTTCGGGTCGAAGGTCGGGTAGTTCGCGAGCGCAAGGATCTCGCCGTTCTGCGCGTCGAGCACGACGACGCTGCCGGCCTCCGCGTTGTTCTCGATCACGGCCGCCTTGAGCTGGCTGTACGCGAGCTGCTGGATCCGGCGGTCGATCGTCAGCTCGATCGTCGCGCCGTGCTGCGCGGGCACGAGCGGGCGCGTGTCCGACACGATGCGCCCGAGCCGGTCGCGGATCACCTCGCGCTGCCCGGACGTGCCCTGCAGGCGTGCATTCGCCGCAAGCTCGACGCCTTCCTGGCCCTTGTCCTCGACGTTCGTGAAGCCGACCACGTGCGCGGCCGACTCGCCTTCGGGGTAGAAGCGCTTCGAATCGGCGATCTGCGTGATGCCGTCGATCGCGAGCTTGTCGAGGCGGCCCGCGGTATCGGCGTCGACCTGCCGCTTGAGCAGCACGAAGGTCTTCTCGTTGCCGAGACGCCGCTTCACCTCGACGAGCGGCATGTCCAGCACCTTCGCGATCTGCGGGTAGTCGGTATCGGCGACCTGTTTCGGGTTCGCCCAGATTTCATAGGTCGACAGGCTGACCGCGAGCATCGCGCCGTTGCGGTCGACGATGCGCCCACGCATCGCGTCGAGCTCGATCGTGCGCTGGTAGCGCTTCTGGCCCTGGCCGACATAGAAATCCTGGTTCGCGACCTGCACCCAGAAGGCCCGCGCGATCAGTGCGGCGAACGCGAGGAACACGATGATCACGATGAACCTCGAGCGCCACATCGGCAGGCGCGACGCGAGCATCGGATTCTTGGTCGCGGCCGCGTACGGATCGGCGGGGTGGGTCTTCTTTTTCACGCTCATGCAATGGCCGGTTCGGGCCGCCCGACGGCGGCAAATCAGTCTGGATAATGCGATTGTAATAAATGAGTAAACGCCGTGTGGGGAAAGTGTGTTCCGGCCCCGTGAAAAAACGTTGACCTGGATTCGGCTCGCGCGGAAACAGGGGAGGAAAAACACGGCGAAAGCGGATGTCGACGTCACGGCAGGCGACGCGGGCCGCGCGTCGATCCGGGGCTGCGGATTCCGGCACCGGTCGATCGCGGCCGTCGATGCAGCGCGATCAATTGCCCGGTTCCTGATTATTTCTTTATGCCCGAAAATGAAAAACGCCCCGAAAAGGGGCGCCGTTAATAATGAATATCGCAATGAATATCACTGATGCCGGAATAAACCCGAAGACCGCAGACGATTTACGTCAATGAATGCTAGCGGGCGACGGAAATGAATTCCCGGTATTCCGGCTGGGTCGTGCAGCGATCGACTTCCTGCAGCCGCCATGCACCGGCGTGATCGCCGGCGAGTACGGCGGGGCCCTGTTCGCGCTGCATCGCACCGAACGACAGCCCCTTCAACTGGCAGACGGCGTTGCCGCTGTCGGCCGCGCAGAGGGCCATCGCGCCCTCGACGTCGCGGACCTTGCCCCAGGTCGGAAGATCGATGCCCTGATGTGCCTCGCGCGACCACAGCCCTTCGTCGGTGTCGACCCACAGTACCGCGAAGGCATGCCGGGTTGCGGAATCGCTGCCATTAATCCGAATGGTGAGGCGCATTGTGATCGTCTCCTAAAAAAATGACACATTCGACCGTTTTGACTTGACCAGTCTAGATAGACTGGTGTGAAACGCAAGTGTTAATCCGCAATAAATCCATATTGAGTCTATTGCGGATTCAGATGAAACGACGTCTGACGATTCGTGGTCATTCCGGAGGCCCGCGCACTAGCGGGCGTCACGGGCGGTTGCCGCGCCGGCGCGCGCATTCCGACGCGCGAGACATGGGATGACATGGCCGCCGGGCGCGTCGATCTGTCGCGCGCGGCCGGCGGCGGGAAACGACGTCGCCGGATGCGACATGACGCAGTCCGGCCGTTGCGCGGCCGGATGTTTCGGCGCGTTGACGACGGGCCCGGAACGACACACTCAGACAATCGCGTACAAATCGGCACACTTTCACGAAACTTTCGGGACAGACTTGCATTCGGTCGGGCCCCACACTGGGAACATCCCGATCCCGTGCCGCGGACGCCCGTCCGCGGCGGCTGCCGCCGCCTCGTGCCAGAGACGCGATCGACGCGATCGCGGGCCGCATGCCCGATCGGGACTGCCGGGGCGCGCGTCAGCCCCGGCCCGGCCGGTGAGCCGTGCGCAGCCTGCAACCGCGGGCGCCGCGCCACCCGGCCGATTCTTCGAAGGAGACTATCGTGCTGATCTGGAAAACCGCGTTGTCGCTCAACTGGCGCACGAGCCTCGTGTCGCCGGCCAGCGCACCGGTCGCGGCGGCGAACGTCGGACGGCTGGTGCTGACCGGCGCGACCGGCTTCATCGGCAGTACCGTGCTGACGGCGCTCGTCAACGCAGGGCTGCTCGAACGCATCGTGTGCGTCGTGCGTGCGCAGGACCGCGGCCACGCGGTCGCGCGGCTGCGCGAAGCGGCGCTGCGCGCGGGCCTCGCGCCCTACTGGGCGTCGCGCCTGACCGATGCGAACGTGATCGTCGGCGCGCTCGGCGACGTATGGCACGGCGCCGACGCGCCTCGCCTCGCCGGCGCGACACACGTGATTCACTGCGCGGGCCATGCATCGCCGGCCGATGGCGCGCACCTGCAGGCCGACATCGCCGATGCCGTGCACTTCGCCGAACGCTTCGCGCGCGCGCCGCGCCTGCAGCGCTTCGTATACGTCGGCACGGCCTATGCACATGCGGGCCGTGGCGGGATCGTGCAGGAAGCGGGGGCGGGCGATGCGGCGGACGACGCGGCGCGCGACGACGAAGGCCTGCCGGGCGCGGTACTGGCGGCCGACTACCTGCACGCGAAGGCCGAAACCGAGCAGCGCCTGCGCGCGCTCGGACTGCCGCTCGTCGTCGTGCGGCCGTCGCACGTGGTCGGTCATACGGTGCTCGGCACGCGGCCTGCGCCGAATTCGTTCTGGATGTTCCGGTTGGCGCATGCCGCGCGCCGCTTCACCGCGCGGCCGATGACGCGGATCGACATCGTGTCGGTGGACGACGTGGCGCGCGCGACGATGCTGCTGGCCGTGAAGCCGACACTCGCGCACGACGTCTATCACGTGTCGGCCGGCGACGAGGCGCCGCAGGTGGCGCAGATCGTGCGCGCGATGGACGAGGCGGCCGGGATGACGGGTGCGCCGCGCTACGCGGCGTGCGCGCCGGCCGAATTGCCGCTGGTGGTGCGCGACGTGCTCGGGCGGCCCGATCCGGCACTCGAGCGCGTGATCGGCCGCGCGTTGCAGCGCTGTGGAGAGTTCGCGACGGTCGACCGCGTGTTCGACAACCGCCGCGTGCGCGACGAAATCGATTTCGAGCCGTTGCCGTTCATCGATTACGTCGAGGAATGCATGCGCACGTCGCGCGGCGTGGCCGTGACCGAGCTGATGCGCGGCGCACTGCACTGACCGTCCGCACGGGCGCGGCGCCCGTTCCCGCGCATGGCGGGCGCGGGCGCCGTCGTCACGCGTTGCCGCCGAGCTCGATGAGCCGGTCGAGCGCGCGGTAGATGTCTTCGAGGCCGTCCTGGCCGAAACGCGATTCGAGCTGCCGGTATTGCTCGTCGATGCGCGGACCGATTTCCGTCACCAGTTTCCTGCTTTGCGGCGTCAGGCTGACCAGCAGCCGGCGCTGGTCTTCCTGCGCGCGCGTGCGCGTGATCAGGCCGTCGCGCTCCATCCGTTCCAGCACGCCCGTGAGGCTCGGGCTCAGGATGCAGCAACGTTTGGCGATCTGTCCCGCTTCGAGCGCGTGCGCCGGTTCGCCGTCGAGCACGCGGATGATCCGCCATTGCTGTTCGGTCAGCGCGAATTCCTTGAGAATGGGGCGAAACAGACCCATCAGCGTTTCGCGGGCCTCGAGCAGCAGCATGGCCAGGTTGCGATGGTCGAGCGTACGGTTCATCGGGGTGGGTAAAGGACGGGGACGCATCAATCTTAACAGCCGAAGGTGATGAATTTCGCAACTCAGGGTAATCGAGGTTGCCAGCGCCCGATTGTTTACTTAAGATATTAACTATTGACGATGCGCCGCGACGCGCGGCAGGGGAATGACGCATGGAGCTGTCTTGCACGACCGCCGCGGCGCCGCCGTTGCCGGTCGCCATCGGTACCGTCTACGGGGCGCTGCTCAACGAGCGCGCGGCGCTCGACGCGCTCGGCGACGCCGTGAACGCACCGCCTTACGGCCGTCCGCCGCAGGCACCGATCCTGTACATCAAGCCCGCCAACACGCATGCGGCCGACGGCGCGGCCGTCGTCGTGCCGGCCGGTGTCGACGCGCTGGAGATCGGCGCATCGGTGGCCGTCGTGTTCGCCCGGCGCGCGACGCGCGTGCCGGCCGCGCAGGCGCTCGACTACGTGCACGGCTTCACGCTCGCGAGCGACGTGTCGGTGCCGCATCCCGATTACTACCGTCCGGCCGTGCGCTTCAAGTGCCGTGACGGCTTCTGCCCGCTGGGACCGGCGATCGTGCCGGCCGCCGCGCTGGGCGACGTCGACGCGATCGGCCTGACGGTGCGGATCGACGGCGAGGCGGCCGCGTCCGCGTCGACCGCCGCGCTGATCCGCCCGGTGCGCGAGCTGATCGCCGACGTGACGGCGTTCATGTCGTTCGACGCGGGCGACGTGCTGTTGCTCGGCGTCGCGGGCGGCGCACCGCGCGCCCGTGCGGGCAGCACGATCGAGATTGCGGCCGCCGGCATCGGCACGTTGCGGCATACGCTGGTTGCGGAGGAAGCTCGATGAAGACGGCACGCGTGATCTACAACGGCGCACTGCATGCGGCCGAACCGGCCGGCGACGGCACGATCCGCCTCGATACGGGGCGCGAGGTCGCCGAGGACGCGGTGGCGTGGCTGCCGCCCGTCGCGCCGCGCACGACGTTCGCGCTCGGCCTGAACTACGCCGACCACGCGAAGGAACTCGCGTTCAAGGCGCCGAGCGAGCCGCTGATCTTCCTGAAGGGGCCGAACACGTTCATCGGCCACCGGTCGCGCACCGTGCGCCCGGCGGATGCGACGCACATGCACTACGAGTGCGAGCTGGCCGTCGTGATCGGCCGGCCCGCGCGCAACGTCAGCCGCGCGCAGGCGATCGACTACGTAGCCGGCTATACGGTCGCGAACGACTACGCGATCCGCGACTATCTCGAGAACTACTACCGCCCGAACCTGCGCGTGAAGAACCGCGACACCTGCACGCCGCTCGGGCCGTGGTTCGTCAGCCGCGACGAGATCGGCGACGCGGGCGACCTGATGCTGCGCACGACCGTGAACGGCCGGGAGACGCAGCGCGGCAGCACGCGCGACATGATTTTCGACGTGCCGGCGTTGATCGAGCACATCAGCGGCTTCATGACGCTCTCGCCGGGCGACGTGATCCTGACCGGCACGCCCGAGGGGCTGGCGGACACGAAGCCGGGCGACGAGGTCGTGACCGAGATCGAAGGGATCGGCCGGCTCGTGAACACGATCGTCGGCGAAGCAGACTACTATCGCGTCGGCTGAGCCCGTCGCACCAGGAGAGCATATGACCATCAAGCACTGGATCGACGGCCGCGAAGTCGAGAGCCGCGAGACCTTCACGACGCTGAACCCCGCGACGGGCGAAGTCATCACCGACGTCGCGTCGGGCGGCGAGGCCGAGGTCGACGCGGCCGTGCGCGCGGCGAAGGCGGCGTTCCCGAAATGGGCGAACACGCCCGCGAAGGAGCGCGCGAAGCTGATGCGCAAGCTCGGCGAGCTGATCGAGAAGAACGTGCCGATGCTCGCGGCGCTGGAGACGCAGGACACCGGCCTGCCGATCGCGCAGACGAGCAAGCAGTTGATTCCGCGGGCGTCCGAGAACTTCAACTTCTTCGCGGAAGTGTGCGTGCAGATGAACGGCCGCACGTATCCGGTCGACGACCAGATGCTGAACTACACGCTGTACCAGCCGGTAGGCGTGTGCGCGCTGGTGTCGCCGTGGAACGTGCCGTTCATGACGGCCACGTGGAAGACGGCGCCGTGCCTCGCGCTCGGCAACACGGCCGTGCTGAAGATGTCGGAGCTGTCGCCGCTGACGGCCGACCAGCTCGGCCGGCTCGCGCTCGAAGCCGGCATTCCGCCCGGCGTGCTGAACGTCGTGCAGGGCTTCGGCGCGACGGCCGGCGACGCGCTCGTGCGCCACCCGGACGTGCGTGCGGTGTCGTTCACCGGCGGCACGGTCACCGGCAAGCGCATCATGGAGCGCGCCGGCCTCAAGAAGTATTCGATGGAGCTCGGCGGCAAGTCGCCGGTGCTGGTCTTCGACGACGCCGATTTCGATCGCGCGCTCGATGCGTCGCTGTTCACGATCTTCTCGATCAACGGCGAACGCTGCACCGCCGGGTCGCGGATCTTCGTGCAGCGCACGATCTACGATCGCTTCGTGCAGGAATTCGCGCGCCGCGCGAACAACCTGGTGGTCGGCGATCCGTCCGATCCGGGCACGAATCTCGGCGCGATGATCACGCGCCAGCACTGGGAGAAGGTGACGGGCTATATCCGCATCGGCGAGCAGGAAGGCGCACGTGTGGTCGCGGGCGGCGCGGACAAGCCGGCCGGGCTGCCCGATCATCTGCGCAACGGCAATTTCGTGCGCCCGACCGTGTTTGCCGACGTCGACAACCGGATGCGCATCGCGCAGGAAGAGATCTTCGGGCCGGTCGCGTGCATCATCCCGTTCGAGGACGAAGACGAAGGGCTGCGGCTCGCGAACGATACGGCGTACGGCCTCGCGTCGTACATCTGGACGCAGGACGTCGGCAAGGTGCATCGTCTGGCACGCGGCATCGAGGCCGGGATGGTGTTCGTGAACAGCCAAAACGTGCGCGACCTGCGCCAGCCTTTCGGCGGCGTGAAGGAATCGGGCACCGGGCGCGAGGGCGGCGAATACAGTTTCGAGGTGTTCGCGGAGATCAAGAACGTGTGCATCTCGATGGGTTCGCATCACATCCCGCGCTGGGGCGTGTGACGGGCGCCGGTCGTGTCGCCGCAAGAACGAACGATAGGGAGACTTGAACGATGGGCAAACTGTCCCTCGCCGCGAAGATCACGCACGTGCCGTCGATGTACCTGTCGGAACTGCCCGGCCGGCATCACGGCTGCCGTGAAGCGGCGATCCGCGGCCACCAGCTGATCGGCGAGCGCTGCCGCGCGCTCGGCGTCGACACGATCGTCGTGTCGGACGTGCACTGGCTCGTCAATGCCGGGTATCACGTGAACTGCAATGCGCGGTTCGCGGGCACCTACACGAGCAACGAGCTGCCGCATTTCATCCGCGACATGCAGTACGCGTATCCGGGCAACCCGGCGCTCGGCCGGCTGATCGCCGAGACGGCCACCGAGCGCGGCATCGCGACGCGCGCGCACGAGATCGACAGCCTCGAACTCGAATACGGCACGCTCGTGCCGATGCGCTACATGAATGGCGACCAGCACTTCAAGGTCGTGTCGATCGCGGGCTGGTGCATGTGGCATCAGCTCGACGAAAGCCGCCGCTTCGGCGAGGCGCTGCTCGAAGCGATCGAGAAGAGCGATTCGAACGTGGCGTTCCTCGCGAGCGGTTCGCTGTCGCACCGCTTCAACGACAACGACAGCCCCGAGGAATCGATCCACCAGATCAGCCGCGAATTCTTCCGGCAGGTCGACCTGCGCGTGGTCGAGCTGTGGAAGCAGGGCGATTTCAAGACCTTCTGCGCGATGCTGCCGGAGTACAACCTGCATTGCCACGGCGAAGGCGGGATGCACGACACGGCGATGCTGCTCGGGCTGCTCGGCTGGGACCGCTACGACAAGCCCGTCGAGATCGTCACCGACTATTTCGCGAGTTCGGGCACCGGGCAGATCAACGCGATCTTCCCGCTGGCCTGAGCGCGGCGGCCCGCCAAGCAACCGAATCCGACCGGAGATTTGCCATGCCACACATCGTCGTCGAATACACCGCGAACATCCGCGACGACGCACGCATTCCCGTGCTGCTGCGCACGATCAACGCGACGCTGATCGCGCAGGGCGGCGTGTTCCCGACCGGCGGCATCCGCTCGCGCGCGATCGAGCTGCAGGACTACTGCGTGGCCGACGGCACCGAGGACGACGCGTTCGTCCACGTGACGCTGAAGATCGGCGCGGGCCGCAGCGACGAAACGAAGCAAGCTGCGTGCGACGCGCTGTTCGACGCGATCAAGGCGCATTTCGCCGAGCTGTACGCGAAACGCTACCTCGCGCTGTCGATGGAGCTGACCGAGTTCAGCGAAAGCGGCTCGTACAAGCACAACAACATCCACGCCCGCTACAAGCGGGCCGGCTGAACCTCATTCCCGATCCGACCATGCTCGAACCCGCCATCATCGACCAGCTCGCGCAGCGTCTGCACGACGCCGAGCGCGCGCGCACGCAGATCCGCCAGATCTCGCTCGACCATCCCGACATCACGATCGACGACGCGTATGCGATCCAGCGCGCGTGGGTCACTCTCAAGCTCGCGGAAGGCCGCACGCTGAAGGGTCACAAGATCGGCCTCACGTCGAAGGCGATGCAGAACACGTCGCAGATCGACGAGCCCGACTACGGCGCGCTGCTCGACGACATGTTCTTCGAAGACGGCGGCACGATCCCGACCGGCCGCTTCATCGTGCCGCGCGTCGAGGTCGAGCTCGCGTTCGTGCTCGGCAAGCGGCTCTCGGGCCCGAACTGCACGATCTTCGACGTGTACGACGCGGTCGATTACGTCGTGCCCGCGCTCGAGATCATCGACGCGCGCAGCCAGTCGATCGACCCGGACACGAAACGGCCGCGCAAGGTGTTCGACACGATCGCCGACAACGCGGCGAACGCGGGCGTCGTGATCGGCGGCCGCCCGGTGCGGCCGCAGGACGTCGACCTGCGCTGGGTCGCGGCGATCATGTCGCGCAACGGCGTGGTCGAGGAAACGGGTGTCGCGGCCGGCGTGCTGAACCATCCGGCGAACGGCGTCGCATGGCTCGCGAACCGGCTGGCGCGCTTCGATGTCGCGCTGGAACCGGGGCAGATCGTGCTCGGCGGCTCGTTCACGCGGCCGTGCGCGGCGCGATCGGGCGACACGTTCAGCGTCGACTACGGCTCGCTCGGAACGATCCAGTGCTACTTCGAGTGAGGTGAGCGAACGATGCAGATTCCGTCGAATGTGTTCAAGGCCGCGCTGGCGCGCGGCGACGCGCAGGTCGGGCTGTGGCTCGGGCTCGCGAATCCGTACAGCGCCGAGGTCGTCGCGGGCGCCGGTTTCGACTGGCTGCTGATCGACGGCGAGCATGCGCCGAACACGGTGCCGACGATCCTCGCGCAACTGCAGGCGATCGCGCCGTACCCGTCGCATCCGGTCGTGCGCGTGCCGTGGAACGATCCGGTGATCGTCAAGCAGGTGCTCGATCTCGGCGCGCAGACGCTGCTCGTGCCGATGGTGCAGAGCGCCGACGAAGCGCGCGCGGCCGTGGCCGCGACGCGATACCCGCCGCACGGGATTCGCGGCGTCGGCAGTGCGCTGGCACGTGCGTCACGGTGGAATCGGGTGGGCGACTACCTGCATCGCGCGAACGACGAGATGGCCGTGCTCGTGCAGGTCGAGACGCGTGCGGGGCTCGACGCGATCGAGGCGATTGCGCGGGTCGAAGGTGTGGATGGCGTGTTCATCGGGCCGGCCGACCTGGCCGCCGATCTCGGGCGTCTCGGCAATCCCGGGCACGCGGACGTGCAGGCCGCGATCGACGGCGCGATCCGGGCGATCAAGGCGGCCGGCAAGGCGCCGGGCATTCTGAGCGCGGATGAGGCGGCCGCACGGCGCTACCTGGAAGCGGGGGCGCTGTTCGTCGCGGTGGGCGTCGATACGACGCTGCTGGCGAGAAGCGCGGAGCGGCTGGCCGCGCAGTTCAAGGCGAATGGCGGCGGCGCGGTGAAGAAGGGCGACGGGACGTATTGATGATGCGGTGGGGGGCGGCGTTCGACCAGTCGAACGGTCCGCTTTCCGTCGTGCTGATCGTGCGTGCGAAAATTGGCCGCGAGGGCAAACTTACGGGCAATTATTGGACGAAATCACGACGCGCAAGGAAAATCCTGTCACAGTGCGATTGCTAATCTGGTCTACTCCACGGGGCTCCGCCGTCCAAAACAATATGCCCGGTTTTTCAGATGTTCAGGAAAATTGGACTAGCGGTCCTATTGTTTACCATCTTCGACAGGGGCCCGCGTATGGCGATGAGAAGAGCGAGCGTCACAAGACCTGTGTTGCGTGGTGGGCCGAGAACCTACCCGGAGGAAAAAGCAATAGCGGAAAAAATCCTCGCCTTCGTGTTGTACTGCGTGAAGTCTCGCCTGCCGATGCGAAAGCCTTGATGACGACTGCGCCTGCGGAAGAAGACAAGCCTGTAACCAGTACATTCAGTGTTGTTGATGAGCGAAGCGGGATGGAAGACTATGGGACACATCACCAGAAACCAATCCTGATCGATTACGACTACGACAACGGAAGTAAGGCGGTTGGTTACGTCATGGGGCTGAATTCGGTTACCGACTACTGGGATCGGACTGCCCACGAAATCGATGATCGAAAGCGTGAGGTCTTGTCATCGTCACTTATTGAAGACGAGCTGAAGCGAGAAATTTCAACGCAGACTGCGCCGGCAAAAACTAGCTTGTACCAGGACTTGAAAAACAAGTTCTCGAAAAACGACGTGCAGCACGGAATAGGGCACGAAAACTATGTGCGTGGACGTCCATTTCAGGACTACGCGTGCCGAATTGTTGGGCCGGCGCTTGCGCAGATGCATTTCAATTTTGAAAACGCATGGGCTGCGGCGCTCAACGTTGGAGAATTGCCGTACCAGATTCCTCCAGCACCACCAGCCAAGATTCCTCGGGCAGCCGGAAATCCGGCACATCTTGTGCAAATTGTGCGCACACAACCTCGTGAACGAGAAAAATCAATCAAGGAGGTGTATTTCCAGGCCACCAGTAGCGCACGCAACTATATTTACATGGAAAATCAGTATTTCTTCTACCCGGAATTTGCCCGTCACCTGATAAAGACACGAAAAAAACATTGTGAAGACTGGATGAAGAGGGCAAATAAGCCAGTTACCGAAATGCCGAAGCTGCATCTTTTTATCGTGATCCCACATCCGGAGCGGGAGGAAATGGTGCCTCGAACGTACGATACACTGACCCTGCTTGGCGCTGGTGATTCGATGTCTGAGCAAAAGGGGCTTGTCGATAAAGGGAAACTTGATTTTGTCTATGGAAAGAGCAGCAGAGGCCGTGGTGAAGTGCTTGATCGGCCTGGTGTGGAAAATCTCGAGAAAACACTGGGTGTCGTTGTCAGTGTCGCGAGATTGCGAACGAGTGGTCCCGATGCGGATAAAAACATGTCTTATCGGGAAATCTATATTCACTCCAAGCTGATGATCATTGATGACGTGTTTATTACGGTGGGTAGCGCAAACCTGAATCAGCGAAGCATGGCTATTGATAGTGAAATTAATATAGCTGCAACCGGTGGTATTTATGCGGCCGATCTCCGGGAGCGCGTATTCGGATTGCTCTATGGTGGTGATATTAAATATAGTGGTCACCCGAAAGATATGCCGGATGCATTCCGGAATTGGAATCGACGAATGAGCAAGAATCAAGATATCCAGCAAGCGGGTACGCAACCGATGACGGGTTTTTTGCTGCCATTCGTCGAACATCGTTCGACCACGACGCTGTACGGGGCGATCTCCGTGCCAAACAGCGGTGGCGTTGGTGGCCCTCCTGAAAGTGTGTACGCATGAATATTTTTATCCACGTATTGCGTTTTTCCCTCGCCGCTTTGTTGTTAATAAATACGGCGCATGCGGGCATCCTGACTTCTATCGGCAATAATTTGACCACTGCTATGTCTGATCTGCCACGAAACGAAAAACTACCACTCTTTGATCCACATCGAAAAGACTTTACCTGTGTATATGAGGCGCAACGGGTGCCGTCCGTTGACCCACAGGCAGAAATGTGGTTCCAGCAGGCGTTGAGGCTGGACGACCCGGCTATACCCGCCGACAACATCGACTATGCAAAGGTGTATCGGCTCTATCTGCAAGCAGCTGAAAAAAAGCATTGGAAAGCGATGCTGAATCTGGCGTCGTTGATCTTGAGTGATCATTCCGGCGTACCAGACCACAATCCGGAGGTCGCCATTCAATGGGTCGAGAAGGCGATGAGGCTCGATATTCCCGACGCGTACGACAGGATGGGTGTATATCATCTCAACGGCGTGGTAAAGGAGGGGGATGCTACGAGCGCTTACGCTTTTTTCCAGCGAGCAGCGGATATGGGTAGTCCGGCTGCAATGGCGTTTCTGGGATACAAGCTGGCCGCATCTTACGATAACCCCAGTGAGGGCTTTTGGGCCAACCAACCGGTGGGAACCAAGATGCTCGAATGTGCTTTTGCACAGGGATATGGAGACGCCGCAGAGAAGCTAGGGCTGATCTATGCGCGTCCCAACACACTTGAGGCAAAACTCCACGCGCTGAAGGTCTTGCATGAAGGTGTGAAGCTCGGGAGCACCAAATGTGCAGATAGCCTCGTTTCGGAATTTGACGGGATGGATCTCGAAAATGGAACCAATCTGGTAGGCCATATCGACAAAGCGCGTGCTCAACGGTACGGAAAAATTGCCGATATCTTGAAGCTTTACGACGGACGATTGAAGCTTCCCAACCTGGACAAGATACTGCCGTTACCGCCAGCGCCGCTACCCAAATGGAACGGTGACGGACAAACTCTGATCAATGCCGCGAAGGCGGTCACTCCACCGGTCAGGCGGCAAAAGAGCAGTGCGCTTCAGGGACGTTCTTTTATACCCGACGGTCATGCGGTCGCCGCATTGGGAACGAGCACGCTTGCAGTTAGTGGTGATCAAAGCGTACCCAAAACGGGATACTGGCTTGCACTGTACGGTTCATCGAATGAGCCCAATGGGCGGTTGATTGCCCGATCCGGCTCGCCAGAGCGCTTTGAAACGGGAGAGCGGTTCGAGCCGCCGTTGCACGAATGGCTATCGCCGGACCGAGTGCAATGGCATTTCCTCGGTGAAGCGTACCGCCTGCCGCCACAGCGTGCGGATTTTCTGGCGAATATGGTTGAGGCGGGATTATTGCGCGAGGTAGCGGCGCAGCCGTTGGCAGTGAAATGCTCGGGTGATTGTCGCTGCACGGAAACAGGCGTGTGGGAGGGCCGCGTTGCAGATGACCACCCGATGGCCGCTTTGTTTAACCGATGGGATCAGCAAGCGTTTGTCGAAAAAGGGCGGGCGTTTCCATCACCTACAGAGCAATTCATCGACGTTGTGAGCGATGAGGTTGAATGGACCTATTTGGGGAGCCCGAATGCTGAAACGGGCGCCGCCGGCATTTACACCATTACTCTCTAAAAGGGGTGTAGCGCTGCATTCGACGTAGGCTGGCGTGGTCATCGTTGACGCCAAGCCGATCGCTCGCAAGAGCGACACCGTCGAGTGCAGTGCGCAGGATAGGTGAGATGTCTTGAAACAGGACGGCGGTTCCGTCACTGAGTGGAGTTGATCCTGTAATCCCGGACACAGCGTCAGCGTCACACTAAGGTTGCTGAATCCAATGAGCGCCGGAACTCGCGAGGCGAGCGGTATTTCAGCGCGCTATGGGGATGCTTCTCGTTGTAATGCTCGAACGCGATGGCCAGGTTGTGCGCAGCAGTCGCCGCATCCGGCTTCGGCATGAAGGCAACGTAGTCGCGCTTCATCGTCTTCACGAAGCTCTCGGCCATCCCGTTACTTTGCGGGCTGCATACCGGCGTGGTCAATGGCGTCAGGCCGATGGCCGCTGCGAACCGGCGCGTATCGTCGGCCGTATAGCCCGAACCGTTGTCGCTCAGCCACTCGATTTCGGATGGGGGATGCAGCTCGTTGCCAAACCGATTTTCTACGGCAGCCAGCATCACGTCGCGCACGATGTCGCCGCTGTGACCTGCCGTCGTGGCCGCCCAGCTCATTGCTTCCCGGTCGCAGCAGTCCAGCGCAAACGTCACGCGCAGCGGTTCACCGTTGTCGTAACGGAACTCGAAGCCGTCCGAGCACCATCGCTGGTTGCTGCGCGCGACGGCCACTTTGCCGTCATGTCGACGTTGCGGCCGAGGCGGAATCGGTCGGCGCTGCATCAGCAGCCCGTGCGTGCGCATGACGCGATAGATGCGCTTGGCATTAAACGGCACCAGCCCAACCGCAACGCGCTCGTTGCGCAAGGTGCCCCAAACCCGGCGATAGCCATAGCTGGGCAAATCGCTGACGACCCGACGGATTTCCTCGACCACGCTCTCATCGTCGGTTTGCCTCGATTGACGGCCGTCGCGCCACGTCGCCGGACGCGACAGTCGTGCCGATACGTTCGAGCGCGGCACGCCGAGAACTTCACAAACCAGTTTCACTGGTCGTCCTCCGGCAGCGAGGGCGAGTGCGTTATCCATTTTTTTGCTCGACCATACTCGATTGCTTCTCGGAGAATCTCGTTCTCCATGGTCTTCTTGTCGAGCATCCGCTGCAGCTCGCGAATCTGCTTGAGTGCATCGGCCAGTTCGGATGCCGGAACCACTTCCTCGCCAGCCTTGACCGCTGAAAGGCTCCCGTCCTGGTACAGCTTGCGCCAGTGGAACAGCTGGTTCGGGTTCACGCCGTGCTGGCGCGCGACCAGCGAAACCGACTTCCCCGGTTCGAAGCTCTTACGCACCATCGTTAGCTTCTGCTCCGCCGTCCAGCGCCGCCGGCGCTCCGGGCCCGTCAACACGTCCATCACTTCCTGCCTGGTGTTAGTCAAAAACACAGTCTTATGCCTACCCGCTAGTTTA